>CAZEUV010000010.1:0-52731 GCA_964515285.1 uncultured Maribacter sp.
GCGAAATGAACACTTGGTGCAAATTTTATGGCGAGGTCATGGGCTTTGCCCAAATTGTCTCGTTTGTCGATGATGATATCGCAACAGAGTATACCGCATTGATGAGCAAGGTGATGAGCAATGGTAATGGTAGAGTGAAATTTCCCATTAATGAACCTGCCAAGGGCAAAAAAAAATCACAGATCGAGGAATATTTAGATTTTTATAATGGTCCTGGCGTGCAACATATGGCCTTGGCAACCGATAATATCGTAGAGACCGTTTCGGCAATGAGAGATCGTGGCGTTGAGTTTTTGTACGTTCCTGAAGAATACTACGATGATCTATTAGAGCGGGTGGGTGATATTGATGAAGATGTTGAAGTGCTAAAAAAACACGGAATACTTATCGATAGAGACGAAGAAGGGTATCTGTTGCAATTGTTCACGAAAACAATCGTCGATCGGCCAACCCTTTTTATAGAGATCATTCAACGCAAAGGGGCACAGTCCTTTGGCGTTGGTAATTTCAAAGCACTTTTTGAGGCCATCGAAAGAGAGCAAGAGGCGAGAGGCACCCTGTAAAGCCTTCTTTTCTTAACAAACTGCTAATTTTCAAAGATTAAACACAAAATACTGTTAAGGGTTTAGTTAAAGTACGTTAAAGCCTATGTAAGATTCATACTATAGACTAAATTTGTAGTCGTAAGGGGTGGTTCCCTTGCAACTTTAAGTATTGGTTTTTCATAATTTAAAGTTTGGTTGGTTATTTAGGAAAAGCCCGGTTTTTTAAGCTGGGCTTTTTTTATGGGAGAAATTTTCGTTTTGAGAGTCTTCTTTTTGTCGGGTAAGTTAAAAAAGAGTGTTGAAGCGATCTAGTTGAATAGGGTAATCGGTATTTTTGACTATAGAGACGGAAACCGTACAATACTTTGGTATAAATTTTGTTTAAGTAATAGTAAATAACATGACTATCAAATGAGATATTAGGTTATTTTACTATAATACTTTTAGCTATGAAGAAAATTACGCTACTTTTTATTTTGTTCTTCAGTTTTTTTGTGAGTGCCCAGAATGCCAAATCTGATGAGCTGTTTACCACTACAACAAAAAACGAACCCGTTTTTAAACCAGGGGAATGGTTGAAATTCAGAATGCACTATGGCTTTCTAAATGCAAGTTACGCTACCCTTCAGGTAAAATCAGATAAAATAGATGGTGTACCTGTCTATCATGTGGTGGGAAAAGGTGAGACTACGGGTTTTGCAAGCGTTTTCTTTAAGGTAGACGATACCTACGAAAGTTACTTTGGCAAAGGCGACGGGAAGCCCTACAAATTTGTTCGTAAAATAAATGAAGGAGGCTACACGAAGGATATAGAAATTAATTTTAATCATAAAAAGGAGAAAGCCGTACTCAACGATAAAAAGAACAAGAAGAAATATGATTTTAAACTTCAAGATAGTATTCAAGATCTGATTTCCGCTTTTTATTATTTAAGAAACAATTACGACCCTGATAGTTTGGTCGTTGGCGAGGCCATAAAAATGAAAATGCTATATGATGATGATGGTATCTTTATTTTTAAACTGAAATATTTAGGAAAAGAAGTATTGAAGACAAAATATGGGAAAGTAGAATGTTATAAATTCAGACCCCTGGTACAGTCTGGAAGGGTTTTTAAAGAAGAAGAAAGTCTTTCACTTTGGATCTCGACCGATAAGAACAGAATACCAATTCGCATAAGTGCCGATTTAGCTATAGGAGCCATAAAAGCAGATCTAGATGGGTACAATGGCCTCAAGCATCAGTTTAAAATAATAATGGACTAAATGATACATGGTTTCAATACTATTTTAACCGATTCGAACTTTGTTCCTTTTCGTCAGATGACCGATACAAGCTAAAGGTTTTCACATTTCACATTATAATATTTTGTGTAAGGGAAATATTTCGCACTTAGATCTTACCACAAACAAATTCAAGAACAGCACCATCTGTGACAAATACCTGCCGATTATGGCAAAACCCAAGCAAGATAATAAAGAACTGATTGAAGCGTTAAAGACACTGGACATAAATACAATTGTAGACTGGTTGAAAGGAGTAAATCTGTCACCAAGTTTTCAAAAAGTTGTATTTTTTCCAGAGCTTTGTAGAAAACAAGCGTTAAATAATTGGGAAAGTAATGGGTAGGCCATATCTTTAAATCCTGATAAATCATAAAATTAGTAATGAGAAAATTCTGGGGCATCCTTTTTATTGCAGGCATCCTTTTTTCCTGTAAAGAAGATCAGACCGTTAAAGAAGTCAAAAAAGAAATTGCGACTATACCCGTAATTGAAAAACCCCTGATCAAAAAATTCGGTTTTAATCTAGATGATTTTACGGTGGTATATGATACCATTAGAAAAGGCGATAGTTTTGGTGAGTTGATGTTGGATAATAAAGTGGATTATCCGAAGATCGCCAAAATATCCAAAGATTTTAAAGACACCTTTGATGTGAGACGAATACGTGTCGGCAAACCCTACACGATATTGAAGTCAAAAGACACGACCGAGTGTGCTCAGGTGTTCATATACGAAAATGACCGGATAAATTACACAGTAATCGATTTAAGAGACAGTGTTTCTGCCTATACCGATAAAAAAGAAGTTAAATATGTAGAGAGAGAAGCATCGGGTATAATAGAAACTTCGTTGTCTGAAGCGATTTTGGCTCAGGGCATCGACTATAATGTGACCAACAACTTGTCTGAGGTTTATGCTTGGACAATTGATTTCTTTAGACTTCAAAAAGGGGATAAGTTCAAGGTCATATATAAGGAAAAGTTTATCAACGACACTATTTACGCAGGTGCAGAACCTATAGAAGCTGCTTATTTTGAACATAACGGCAGGCCTATTTATGCTTTTGCCTATGAAAATGATTCTCTAAAAAGCATTGTTGATTATTATGACGAAGAAGCGAATAATCTAAGAAGAACGTTTTTACGGGCCCCAGTTCAATTCAGTCGTATTTCTTCGCGTTACAACTTGAAGCGCAGAATACGGTATTATGGCAATAGAATCCGCCCTCATAAAGGAACCGATTATGCAGCTCCCAGAGGAACCCCCATCATGGCAACCGCAGATGGTACTGTAACTGAATCTACGCGCAGGGGGGGCAACGGAAAATATGTAAAAATTAGACATAACGGAAAGTACAGCACACAATATCTGCACATGAAAAAACAGAATGTGAAGAGAGGTGATTTCGTGCGTCAGGGTGATATAATAGGCTGGATAGGAATGACAGGAAATACAAGTGGCCCCCACGTTTGCTATCGTTTTTGGAGAAATGGCAGACAGGTGGATCCATTGCGCGAAGAGCTTCCTAAGGCCGAGCCCTTGGCCGAGACCCTACAACCTGATTATTTCACTTTTATAGACCCTATAAAATATCAATTGGACTGTATGTTGTTTCCTGAAAGACCGATTGAGGAAGAAGAGGAATTATTGACCTTCAATCAAGAGTAACCCTTTGAAGTTTCCCAATGACCTATTAGTTTCGGGATTATAGCGTATTTTTACCGCTTGATATTGCATCAAAAAATGCAAAGAACACGTTGTAAATCTTAAAAGCATCCCTAAATGTCTTTACAGAATATCGATCCGACCGCTACCCAGGCTTGGAAAAAACTCACCCAACATTTTAACGAAACAAGAGAGAATCATCTAAAAGATCTTTTTGCGACCGATTCAAACAGATCAAATGATTTTACGTTAAAGTGGAATGATTTTCTATTGGATTTTTCAAAAAATAGAATTACCAAAGAAACCCTAAAATTATTGTTGCAGCTTGCCGATGAAGTGAATTTGAAAGATGCCGTTCAAAAATATTTCAGGGGAGATTTAATAAATGAGACCGAAAACAGGGCCGTTCTCCACACCGCCTTACGGGCAAAGAAATCAGATGTGGTTCTTGTTGATGGAGAAAATGTGGTGCCTGAAATATATCGTGTCAAAGACCAAATAAAGGCCTTTGCCCAAGCCGTGATATCTGGCGACAAGAAAGGTTATACGGGCATAGCATTTACCGATGTCGTAAACATTGGTATTGGAGGTTCCGATCTAGGGCCTGCGATGGTGATCGAGGCGTTAAAATTCTATAAAAATCATTTAAAGACACATTTTGTAAGCAATGTTGATGGTGACCATGTATATGAAGTGCTAAAAGAACTGAATGCTGAAACCACCCTTTTTATAATCGTTTCCAAAACATTTACCACCCAAGAGACTTTAAGTAATGCCACTACCATTAAGAAGTGGTTTTTAAAAAGCGGCAGTCAAGAAGACATAGCCAAGCACTTTGCTGCGGTCTCGACAAATACTGAAAAGATTACCGAATTTGGTATTGCAGTTGAAAATGTATTTCCCATGTGGGATTGGGTCGGGGGCCGATTTTCACTATGGAGCGCCGTAGGCCTTTCTATTGCTTTAGCTACGGGGTTCGAAAATTTTGATGCCCTCTTAAGAGGTGCTAATGAAATGGACGAACATTTTAAGAGCGAAGATTTTGATAAGAACATACCGGTGATTTTAGCACTTTTGAGTGTGTGGTACAATAATTTTTATGGTGCCGAAACCGAGGCAATTATTCCGTATACCCAATATTTGAGTAGATTTTCGGCCTACCTACAACAAGGCATCATGGAAAGTAATGGAAAGAGCGTTGATAGAAATGGCAATAAGACGCCTTATCAGACTGGAACCATTATTTGGGGCGAACCTGGCACAAACGCCCAACATGCTTTTTTTCAATTGATACACCAAGGCACCAAGCTGATCCCTGCTGATTTTATAGGGTTTAAAAAATCGCTGCATGGCGATGACGACCATCACAATAAATTAATGGCCAATTTCTTTGCCCAAACAGAAGCCTTGGTGAACGGCAAGACCCCAGATGAGGTTCGAAAGGAGCTGGAATCGAAAAACATGCCTGAAAATGAAATCCGAAAATTGCTTCCTTTCAAGGTTTTTAATGGCAATAAACCTACCAATACCTTTTTAATCGACAAGCTAACCCCCGAAAATTTAGGGGCTTTGATTGCGCTTTATGAACATAAGATTTTCGTTCAAGGTGTAGTTTGGAATATTTTCAGTTATGATCAATGGGGTGTTGAGCTTGGCAAGCAACTAGCAGGCGCTACCTTGAAAGACATACAAGGTGCTGAAATCAGTGATCATGATAGCTCTACCTTACAACTCTTGCGATCTTTTAAGGGTTGACTCAAGCTTTTCGCATTTCTTGATAAAGTCTAATAACTTCTTTTTATAGGGTTTTTGGTTTGCCAATTTTGTGTTAAGTTTGGCCAGACTAATTTAATGTTGTTTTAATGTGCTTGTGTTAGAAATACAGCACTTTTGCAACAAACAGAAACTTAATAAACACGAGAACAAATGAGACAGAATTATTTAGCAGTGGTCGCGTTTTTAATGACCGCCATTGCATTTTCACAGGGAACAATCACTGGAAATGTGGTAGATGATTTGGGAAGTCCACTTCCTGGCGCTAATGTAGTAGTTCAAGGAACGACCAATGGGGTTTCGGCAGATTTTGATGGCAATTTCACCATAGAAGTGGCCGAAGAGACTGGAACTTTGGTAATCTCTTACATTGGTTTTATTACCAAGAATGTAGGTTTTACCGCCACTGGAGATATTGGGTCTATTTCTTTGTTGCCCAATGCTGAAGAATTGGAAGGAGTTGTAGTGACAGGTATAATGGATATTGCAAAGGATAGGGAAACCCCTGTTGCTGCATCAACAATTACTGCCTCTGTAATTCAAGAAAAACTGGGAGCCCAAGAATTCCCCGAAATATTGAGGTCCACACCATCGGTTTACGCAACAAAATCTGGAGGGGGTTTTGGTGATGGCCGGGTTAATGTCAGGGGTTTCGATTCTCCAAACATTGCTATAATGATTAACGGTATCCCAGTCAATGACATGGAAAATGGCCGTGTTTTTTGGAGTAATTGGGCAGGTCTTAGTGATGTAACCACTGCAATGCAAGTTCAACGAGGTTTAGGTTCTTCTAAATTGGCAATATCTTCTGTTGGCGGCACAATCAACATCATTACGAAGTCAACAGAACTGTCAGAGGGTGGTGCCTTAACAGTTAGTGCAGGTAACGACGGTTACCTTAAAACCAATGTTTCTTATAATACTGGTAGAATGGATAATGGTTTTGCCGCTTCGGTTCTATTAGGCAGAACTTCTGGTGATGGTTATATTAATGGTACTGAATTTGAAGGGTACAACTATTTTATAGGTTTAGGGTACGAACCAAATGAAAAACATAGTTTCCAATTTTTAATTACAGGTGCTCCACAAGTACACAACCAAAGAACCACTAGTTTTTTTAATATGGCCCGTTTATCAGATTATATTGAGCATGGTGCAAAGTACAACTTTAACGATGGCACCTTGAACGGTGAAGAGTTTGGGTGGAGAAAAAACTTTTACCATAAACCGATTACCTCTTTAAACTGGGATTGGTCAATAAATGAAAAATCGACTTTATCGACTTCGGTTTATGCATCTTTTGGCAGAGGTGGTGGAACCGGTGACATTGGGGTTGGTCCTAGCTTTGGATTTGCAAGTTCCAGCAGATACCGAAACCCAGCCAATGGTCAAGTCGATTATGACTTACTGACGAGATTTAATTCAGGTGATGCGGTTACATTTTATGACGGAAGAGATTATCAATTGACGACTAATGATAGTGGTGAATTTATTACCACAAGCTTTGGTGATGGATTGGTCAGAAGAGCATCTATTAATTCCCACAACTGGCTTGGCGCTATTTCCAATTTGCATACTGAAGTCAATGAAAATTTCAGTTATGACCTTGGTGTTGATTTAAGGAGCTATAAGGGGATTCACTATAGAAGAGTTGATAATTTGTTAGGAGCGGATGGGTATTTTGATGATGATGATATTAATAATCCTGATCATACCGTTAGAGCCAATGGAATTGTTGAATCTGATTTTTCCTCGATTGTCAATGTATTTAAAAGTATAGACAAAGATGAAAAGATAGATTATCATAATGATGGTCTGGTAAGATGGTTGGGTGCTTTTGGTCAAGCAGAATATAAAAATGAAGTTATTTCTGCCTTCGTTCAAGGGGGAATATCCCAACAGGGCTTTAAAAGAATCGATTATTTCAATTATTTAGACTCTGACCCAGCACAAGAAACAGATTGGGAAAACATTATTGGCGGAAACTTCAAAGGAGGTCTCAATATTAACTTTGACGAAGCCAATAATATTTTTGTGAATGGTGGCTACTATTTAAAGCAACCTAATTTTGATGCTATTTATCTTAATTTTAGAAATGATTTAAATCCCAATCACAGAAACGAAAAAATTCTTGGCCTAGAAGCGGGTTATGGCCTTAATTTAAATAATTTTAGAATTAAACTGAACGTCTATAGAACTTCATGGAAAGATAGGTTTATCCGTGTAGGGCTTGAAACGGAGAATGGGGATGAAGGTTTTGCCAATATTTCAGGAGTTGAACAGATTCATAAGGGCGTTGAGATTGAAACAAACTATCGGGCTTCTGATTTTGTACAGTTCAAGGGAATGATATCTTTAGGTGATTGGGAATATGCTGGTGACGTAAGTGGTGTAGCCTTCGATGATGAAAGAAATGTCCTTGGCGATGTCACTCTTTTTTTAGATGGAGTTAAAGTCGGGGATGCCGCACAGTTTACCTCTAATATAGAAATGATAGTGAGACCTGTTGAAAATTTGAAACTTAGTGCAAGTTGGTTTACGGCAGCTAAATTGTATGCGGCAATTTCAGCGGAAGATTTTGACACTCCCGGTCACCAAGGTTCCTTAAGACTGCCAACGTATAATTTATTTGATGTTGGTGCCTACTATAAGTTTAAACTGGGTGGATCTAACGCAATTGCTTTGGCTGTTAATGTGAATAACCTTTTTAATACTGAATATATCTCAGAATCACGGACCAACATTCATGGGGGTTCATCGGGACCAGATTCATATAACGGCATTAATACCAGAAACAAGGCATTCTTTGGCTTTGGAAGAACCTGGAACGTAAACCTACGTTATAACTTCTAATTTCTAGAATTGATTTGTGAAATTATGACCCTGTCAATTGACAGGGTTTTTTGTGCCTAAAAATTACATTTTGGGAAAAGAGTAATATTACTGACATAAATTTTAACAATGAAATGTAGGTTTATTATTACATATTTTGTTATATTAAAAAAAAGTATTAACCCTAAATCAAAACGCAATGAAAAAGAGATTCATAATTATCTGTTCCTTATTTGTACTATCTTCTTGTGAGGAGGAAACTCTAAAGTCAGGATATTCCGACGAAGAAAGTACTGTTCATGATGTGGAAATTACGGTCATTGAATTAGCTTATCCAGATGTTGAAGGAGAGTTTATAACTATTCCCCAACCCAAAGGAGGTGAGGTGGTCTTGAGGAAAATTGGTAACGACTATATTTGGATGGGAGATATTATTCTAAATAAAAATCAGATTAAAAATTTTTATGAAAACGGAATTACTGAGAGAACGGCATTATCAACTCTTTCTAAACACTGGCCCAAGGCGACTATATACTATAAAATTTCTTCTGATCTCCCGAATCAACAAAGAGTTACAAATGCAATTGATAGATGGAAGCAAAGTGCGCCATATTTGAACTTTGTTGTAAGAACAAATCAAACTAATTATATTGAATTTATTCCAGGGTCAGGGTGTAGTTCCAATCTCGGAATGATTGGTGGAAGACAATTGATAAAGTTAGCATCTACTTGTACTACGGGAAATGCAATGCATGAAATTGGTCATGCAATTGGTTTATTACATGAGCAAACTAGAACAGACAGAGATAATTTTATTAGAGTACTTATCAACAATATTCGACCTAATCGGCGTAGTCAATTTAACAGATATGACCAAGAGGGAATATCTGGTTTTCAAATAGGTACAATCGACTACAACTCTATTATGATGTACCCTTCTTTTAATTCTTTTGCCATTAATAGCAATTTACCTACAATGGAAAGATTAGATGGTTCTACCTGGCCCGCTAACAGAACTAATCTATCCGTAGGGGATATAGAGATTACAGATTTACTATATGGAGGACTATATGCAAAATTGTATTTTGTAACTACGGAATATGAGAATGGTCCTGAAGATGACTTTCATACGCAAGACGTCTATGTGAAATTTTATTCTGATGTGAACTATAGTAATCCAGTTAGTCTAAATCAAAACGTTGATTTTAAGTTTAAGATTGTTAATACTAATGAATACAGCGGAACCTCAAGCATTAATTTTTATAGTAAGTCGCTCACATCAGGTAATCAAAGTTATTTTATACAAAATTATACTAGAACAGATATACAGTATGACTATGGAGATATAGAACCTGGAAGCTACTCTCAGGCTTTAACAATTACCCAAGGTTTTAGTTATATCGACTAATTTTCATATAGAGATATGGACCCTGCCAACGGGCAGGGTTTTTTTATGCCCAAAGAATTCGTATTTTAGAAGACTAAATTACAAATCGTATGTACGAAATCATATTTACAATTCACACCTATGTTGCCTATGTAGTTCTTGCAATGCTCTTATTGGTTTTTATCAACGCGATTCGGGGTTGGTTTGGCAATAAAATGTTTACCCTTGAAAAAGACTACCGCGTAAGCTTGTTTGGTCTGATTTTGGCCCATATACAATTATTGGTCGGGTTGATTTTATATTTTGTTTCTGCAAAGGGGTTAAATACCATACAGGAGTTGGGTATGGGCGGTATGGACACTGCTTCCCGCTTGCTTGCCGTAGAGCATCCTTTTGTGAACATTCTAGCTGTTATATTGATAACGGTGGGCTGGTCAAGGCACAAAAAATTCTTAGAAGCAAAAAAGAAATATAAGAACATCGCTATCTTTTATGGTTTGGGACTACTATTTATAGTAAGCCGATTGCCATGGGGGCAGTGGTTGGGCTAGTCACAGGTTTATAATTAAGCAATAGAGTTTACGTATAATTAAATCCTTATAAATGAAAATCACAATAGTACTTTGTACAATGGTAATGGTAACATCGGCATTTTTCGCAACTGCACAAGAAAAGGCTTTGTTCAACGGTGAAGACCTAAGTGGCTGGACGGTCTATGGCACTGAAAAATGGTATGTAGAAGACGGACTTTTAATTTGTGAAAGCGGCCCCGACAAGGGCTATGGCTACTTAGGCACCAATAAGAACTATAAGAATTTTGAGGTTACTTTAGAGTTCAAACAAGAGGCCAATGGCAACAGCGGCGTGTTTATTCGTTCAACCGTAGATGGCACAAAAGTTAGTGGTTGGCAAGTTGAAGTAGCACCTCCAGGACACAGTACAGGTGGCGTATATGAATCTTACGGTCGTGGATGGCTCATAAAACCCGACCCGGAAAAAGATAAAGTCCTTAAAATGGGAGAATGGAACCAAATGAAGATCAGGGTCGAGGGCGACAAACTCACCTCTTGGTTGAACGGTACTGAAATGATAACGATAACCGATGAGAAAATAGGTGCTGGTGAAGGATCGATCGCTTTACAGATCCATGATGGTGGCGGTATTAAAGTAAAGTGGAAGAACATTCAAATCAACGAATTGTAAAACGCCTGGCCTACCTATTTTCCAATACACCTTAGGGTTTACGGCACAACCTTTTTTATCAAATAAAGATATACGGGAAAATGGTCGCTGTACCCCCCTATATAGCTTCCGCCCGCGTAGGTGCGAAAAGGATAGCCTTTGTATTTTCCACTTTGACTCAATAGATAGGACGGATTGTGAACACCCGCTTTCCAGAAACTGTAGTTTTTCTTTTCATCGCTTATAAGGCTTTCTGTAAAAAAGAACTGATCGAACAAGTTCCATTTATCCCTGTAGGCTAAAGAGCCGATTCCTTTTTTATGTAGTTTTTCCATGGGGTTGAAAAGATCATTTTCCTTTAACGATTTCCGATTTCCCTTGGTCTTTAATATTTTCTTTAGGCTATCATCAGTGGGGTCATCGTTGAAATCGCCCATACTGATGATTTTTGTAGTGACATCGAGCCTGATAATTGAATCGATGATTCTTTTGTTCAGTTTTGCAGCTGCGATCCTGAAAGGTTTGCTTCGCGCTTCACCACCACTTCTAGAAGGCCAATGGTTTACTATAAAATGAATTTGTTCATTATCTAAAAAACCACCTACTACTAATTGATCTCTAGTATAATCTCTAAAACCTTCGGTATTTGATAACAACAAACGATGGCTTTTAAAGGTATTGGGTATAAAAGCCGATTTTTTATAAAGAAATGCTACATCTATTCCACGTTCGTCGGGCGAATCAAAATGGATTATTCCATAATCTTTAGCGATAAGATTTGGGTGGTTGATCAAATCTTCAACGACTTTCTTGTTCTCTACCTCGCAGAGACCTATTATATCAGGTGAGGTTTTGGTAACATCCGTTCCTATTTCTGAAAGCACCTTGGTGATGTTCTCGACCTTTCTGAGATAGCGTTCTTGGGTCCAATTATCTTTTCCTTCAGGTGTTCTGTCATCATCAAAGGTCAAAGAATCATTTTCGGTATCGAATAGGTTTTCAATATTGTAGAAGGCGATTGTTCTGATTTTATAGATATGCCCGTCTTGGGAAAGTCCGAAAAAAGGAGTGGTTAAAAGGAACAATAGTACGTAAAACCTCATTTTTTAGCATTAAAAACCGAAAATACATCATATTTTAAATATTTTTCCTACGTATAAGTAAGTTTCTTAATATATTGTTTGTCAATTTTATAGAGAACTCGTTTAAACGAGTTCAGAGAGATCAACCAAACCAGAATGCCAAACTCACTCTTTTTTCTTTTTTGCCTTTTTTCATTTACGATGGTCACGGCTCAAAATATGACCGCGGTCTCAGGTACTGTCTTGGGCCATCAAGGAAAAACCCCTTTGGCAAATGTCATTGTTTTCGTTGAGAAAAGTCAAATTTCAAGTCAGACCAATGATGATGGAATTTTCAACATATCGGTACCGTCGGATGTTGATTATATTTTAAACGTTTCTTTGGCCGATTATGTCGTCAAGCGCATTCCCATATCCTTAGAAAAGAGTCCGTTGAATTTAGGTACGATTTATTTGGAAAGGGATATTGCCGCAGAACAAGCTGAAAACCTTATCACCTTAACCGATTCTGAAATATTGGATGATGCGATCGGTTCAAATTCTTCAGGTCTTTTACAGGCAACCCGTGATATCTTTTTGAATAGGGCGGCCTTCGATTTCGGCCAGGCGTTCTTTCGGGTTCGGGGCTATGATTCGCAAAATGGGAAAGTACTGGTCAACGGAACACCAATGAACAAATTTTACGATGGCAGGCCACAATGGAACAACTGGGGAGGGCTCAACGATGCTACCAAAAACCAACAGTTCAGTCATGGCCTACAACCATCCGATTATAGTTTTGGGGGCATTCTTGGCACGACAAATATCGATACGAGACCTACAGGGCTGCGGTCAGGGCTGCGATTATCATCTTCGGCTTCAAATAGAACCTACGGGGGCAGATTAATGGCCACCTATACATCAGGTCTTCAAAAAAACGGTTTCGCCTATAGCGTTTCGGCCTCGCGAAGATGGGCGAAAGAAGGGTATATTGATGGTACGCTGTACGATGCATTTTCCGTATTCGGAGCTTTAGAATATCGGATCAATAAAAAGAACACTATAAACTTTACGGGCATATTTGCCTCAAACCGCCGAGGACGCTCTTCGGCCTTGACCGAAGAAGTTTTCGAGTTGGTGGGTAAACGGTACAATCCGTATTGGGGCGAACAAAATGGCAAGATTAGAAATTCGAGAGAACGAAAAATAGCAGAGCCTATTTTGATGTTGAACCATTTTTATAAATCAGATAACTTCAATTTGAATACGGGTATTTCTTATCAATTCGGCACTAATACCAAAAGTAGATTAGGGTATTACAATGCCCCAAACCCTGACCCTACATACTATCGATATTTGCCTAGTTTTTATATCAATAGTCCTATTGGGGCAAATTTTATCAGTGCCAATTTAGCCAAAGAAGGGTTTGTAGAGAATCCGCAATTGAACTGGAATCAAGTTTATCAAGCCAATGCCGGTGATAGGGCGGTTTATGTGTTGTATGATGATGTTGTGAACGACAAGCAATTTATAGCGAATACCATCGGAAATCTAAAAATGAACGAGACCCTGAAATTTGATTTCGGTTTGACCTACAAAAAACTTGTTTCAAATAATCACGCGAAGATCATTGATTTATTGGGGGCTGATTTTCATGAGGATATTGATCCGTTTTCAAATACATTGAATGATATAAGGGAAACCTCTTCAAGGGTTGAAAAAGAGATATTCAACTATCAATATGACCTTTACGCATCTCAGTTTGATGCTTTTTCTCAGTTCAAATATAATAGCGGTAAGTGGGATGCTTTTATCTCGGGCAATTTTTCAAGTACAAATTACCAACGTAACGGGCGTTTTCAAAATGAGCGTTTTCTTGAAAATTCTTATGGTAAAAGTGAGCGCGTTACATTTTCCGATTACGGACTTAAAAGTGGGTTTACCTGTAAAATAAACGGTAGACATTGGATCACCGTTCATGGGGCATACCTGACCAAACCACCCATATTGCAAAATATTTTTATCAACCCAAGGGAAAATAACCAAGTCGTTACAAACATTCAAAACGAAAAAGTCATTTCGACCGATATCAATTACTATTTACGTTTGCCCAAATTAACAGGAAGAATAACGGGTTTCTACACAAGTTTTCAAGATGCCACAGATATCAATTTTTTCTTTGTCGATTCAGGTGTGGGCTCTGATTTCGTTCAAGAGGTCGTTACTGGTTTGAATAAACTGCACATCGGTGCCGAAGTTGGGCTCGAATATCAGTTATCATCTGCCGTAAAACTCACGGCCGTAGCTGCCATCGGAAAATATGTTTACGCCAATAATCCTTCAGTATCGATTAATTTCGATACAGCTGGTGCTGAAGAAGATTTGATCGATCCTAAGGGTACTATAGATTTGGGCATTGCCAATATCAAAGATTATAAATTGGCCCAAGGCCCACAACGGGCATTTTCGTTAGGAATCAATTACAGAGATCCAAAATATTGGTGGGTGGGTGCGACGGCGAATTATATGGCAAACAACTATGCCAATATCTCGACTATTACCCGAACCCAAAGTTTTTACCTTGATCCAGAGACCGGTCAACCTTTCCCTAATGCGACCGAAGAAAACGTGAATGGACTATTGGCTCAAAAACCTTTAGATGATTTCTATCTGTTGAATATGGTGGGAGGTAAATCGTGGTTGAAAAATGGCAAGTATATCAGCATTTTTGCAAGTGTCAATAATGTGTTCGATGCCGTTTTTAGAACAGGAGGCTATGAACAGAGCCGAAATGGCAATTTCGGACAATTACAACAAGATAATTTAAGTGGAACTCCATCGTTTGCTCCAAAATATTGGTATGGCTATGGTAGAACGTATTTTTTGAATGTAGCAATTAGCTTTTAATCGCAAATTCTTGTAGGTCTATAAAATGTTTAGAAAGAACACAAAAAATTGAATAATGAACAAAACAAAATTACTTCTTAGTTTAATCGTAATATCGATTTTGTACAATTGTGTGAAAGACCGAAACTTCGATGCGCCCGAGAACAACACAACTTCGGATCTGGTCGTTACTTCGACTTATAATAAGATTAAGAACTTATATGTTGATAAAACCTTTCAAATACAGGAAGATCTGGTCATTGAAGGCTATGTTGTCTCATCAGACGAGGCCGGAAATTTTTTCAGCACCTTGTATTTTCAAGACAGTCCAGTAAGCCCAACCGAAGGTTTTCAAATAGAGATCGACCTAAGGGATTCTCATTTGTTCTATTCGGCAGGAAGCAAAATATACATCAAATTAAAAGGTCTGTATTTAGGAAAAAGCAAAGAGGTATTCAAAATAGGTGGGGTCTTTACTTCTTTTGGAAATATTTCGGTCGGGCGATTGCCCGCTACGGTAGTCGATCGACATATTTTTGTTGCTTCTGATGAAAAGGCCATAATGCAACCGACCAAGGTCGGCATAGATCAATTGCGAAAAAGCTTAACGAATACTTTAGTGCAAATCAATGATGTAGAAATTTCTGACGATGAGCTTGGCGAACCTTTTGCCCTTGATCGAGAGGAAACCAAACGGACCTTGATCGACTGTGACAAAAGTAAAATCGATTTACTCAATAGTGGTTTTTCAGATTTTCGAGCAGAGCTTCTGCCTACTGGGCATGGTTCGATCACAGGAATCTTGCTACGGAAAAAAGAACGTTATTCCATTGTTATAAGAGATAGAGAGGATATTGATTTTAAACAACAGCGCTGTGAGAATATAATTTATGAGGTAAGTTCTGATAGTATTTTTATTTCAGAATTGGCAGACCCGAACAATAATGTAAGGGCGCGTTTTGTAGAGCTGTACAATTCTAGTGGTTCAACGTTGAATTTAAACGGGTGGAAGTTATATCGCTATACGAATGCCAATACTGAAGTAAGCTCTGAAATAGACCTGTCAGGTATGCTATTGAATTCAAAAGAAGCATTGGTCATCTCTCCAAATGCGACTGAGTTTGAGATTGTTTATGGTTTCCCCCCTGGTAAAGGGGTACGCACAAATAGCCCTGCAGATTCAAATGGTGACGACAATTTTGAACTGGTAGATCCTTTTGGTAAGGTCATTGATGTATTCGGGGTAATTGGTGAAGATGGCTCTGGCACAAATCATGAGTTTGAAGATGGCCGGGCCGTTCGCAATGTTAAAATCAAAAAAGCGAACAGTATTTATACTTTTAGTGAATGGAGAATTTTCAACGACACTGGCGCAGCGTCAACCACGAACCAACCGAAAAATGCACCAGAAGATTTCTCTCCAGGAGTACGTAATTGAAATGAACAGGTTATAGTTTTGATAGGTATTCTTTCCAGCCAAGAATCGCTGAAAAACCCTTTTCGTGTGCCTCATTTGAATGGTACAAGAGTTTCTTGTTCATATCTAAAACAACGGGCCATTTTATGCCATCTGACCCTTGTCCCAATAATTTTACTATGGCCGTTTCGACCATATCATTACAAACGGCTCCTACAATACGAATAGAATTGTTCGTGCCAATACCTGATAGACCAATGTAAAAATCTGCGGTTTCACCCGAGAACGAACATTTTTGCAGTTGGGCAAAACCTACTTCTTTTTTAGTTTGTTGAAGGGTATTTTGTGTTTGAGAGACAATTTCCATAGAAGGAAATTACACCTTTTTAGTAGATGGGCTACTCTAAATTATTAACAAATTATCAAAATTTATTAACGATATTATCTGCTTGTACGATTATAGAAAAAAAACACCCATCTCTCAAGAGTGATAAATGGATGTTTTTATAAAAAATCTATACGTTATTCCCTAGGAAAATCGGTATGTGCCTTTACTTCTTCCATTTGAGCAACATGGCGTTCTGTATGTGCGCTTATGAACAATAAAACCTGAAGACCGTCAAGGGTGCCAATGGGTGATTTTGCGTAATGGTTTCGCAAATCGTCTTCAGTATCTTTTACATAGGTGATATGCGCATCGCGTTTATCGGTAAATTCTTTTACTGTTTCTTCAAGGGATCCAAACTTACCTGAAGGCTCGAAAGCCTCACTGGTCTTTACCTTTTGATCACGGCTAGAAATCATTGCCATCATCTTTTCATCGCTTAACTGAACCGAATCACGTTTTGAAGGATCCGCGGCAACCTTCAAAGCGCCTTGAAGCATACCGTCTATCATTGTTTCTGATATGGCCAAATGTTCTACACATTCTGCAACCGACCATGATTCGGACGCTGATTTGAAGTTGAGTTGTGCCTCACTGAGCCCTGCTATGGTACTTGTTAATCGATTTTTGGTCTTGGTCAGTTCTGTAACGGCCATTTCACGCTCTTCATCGGTAATGCCAGTGCTCAACACACCAAAACCTACCAATGCCAATACTACTATGGGTAGAATTACTTTTTTCATTTCACTTGTTTTTTAGTTATTAATGTTCTCTATAGAATAAAGAAGGTCGTACAAGATAGGATAAAATTACACTTGTTGAATTCGTCTTGAGTTAATCTTTTACCTGCGAATTTCGCATTTCGTGTCCTGATTTTGCCATTTTTAGCTTACGTAGCTATGCCATGCAACCAAAAAATGACTTCATCAGACCACAAAAGCCTTCATTCTCGGTTCCAAACATTAACTAAAGATGAGTTCGTTCTTGAAAATAATTTAAAGAAATAGTACACCAGTATTGTTTTATAAATCAATAAATTTGACACTATGAATACCGTTAGACAACTCGAGTTCGTAAAAAGAATCAATGCGCTAGCTGATACTGGTTTGGTCTATGCAGAAGATGAGTATGACAAAGAACGGTACAAAGAGTTGAAAGAAATCAGTTTGAGGCTAATGGCCGATATGGCAAACCAACCTTTTGAGGCTTTAAAGAATTTCTTTCTGCCAGTGACCGACTACCCCACCGTAAAAGTAGATGTTAGGGGGTTTGTACTGAACGAAGCCAATGAAATTCTTATGGCAAAGGAAAGTATTGATGGCAAATGGACCATACCCGGAGGTTGGGCAGATGTGGGTTATTCGCCTTCAAAGGTGGTGGTCAAAGAGATTGAAGAAGAGACAGGTCTGAAGTCTGAAGTGATTCGTATGTTGGCGGTCTATGACAAAAAATGCCATCCACATCCTCCACAACCGTTTTACGTTTATAAATTGATTTTTCTTTGCAAAATGACGGGCGGAGAACTCTCACATGGTTTTGATATGCAGGGCGCAGCTTTTTTTGCTATCGACAAGTTGCCCGAATTATCGACAGATCGTATTTTAACCAGTCAAGTAAAACAGCTCTATCACATGGTCACGAGTGGTGACACGAATGTTTATTTTGATTAATCTTATATGAAATGGCCAAAGAACTTAAAATCGCCCTATTACAAACAACCCTGATCTGGGAAGACCCTGAACAGAATAGAATCAATTTTTCAAAAAAGATAGATGGTATATCTTCGGATGTTGATTTGATCGTGCTTCCTGAGATGTTCACGACCGGTTTTACAATGCATCCTGATAATATAGGGGAGGAAGAAGGAAAAAAAACCTTGAACTGGATGCGCCAAATAGCGACTGATAAAAATACCGCCATTACCGGAAGCATTCCATATAAAGAAAACGGAAGCTATTCAAATCGTTTGTTTTTTGTAGAGCCAAACAGAATTTCGCACTATGATAAACGCCATACATTTACCCTTGCAGGAGAGGATAAGGTGTATAGGGCCGGCAATGAAAAACTGATCGTAAACTATAGAGGATTTAAAATATGCCCTTTGGTCTGTTACGACCTGCGTTTTCCCGTATGGGCAAGAAATAATGAAGATTATGATGTATTGTTGTATGTTGCCAATTGGCCCAAGCCAAGAATATCTGCATGGGATGTTTTGCTCAAAGCACGGGCAATCGAAAATATGGCGTACTGTATAGGTGTCAATAGAATCGGCAATGATGAAGCTGGTCATCAATATTCAGGGCACTCTGCCATTTATGATGTTTTGGGTGACCAAGTGCGGTTTTCAGATGAAGAAACCGTAATCTACGCTACTCTTTATAAAGATCACATTATTGAAAATAGAAATAAACTTCGCTTTTTAGAAGATCGCGATCGGTTCAATTTGATATCGTAAAGGTCTGTTCAAGCTCCCAATTTGCCCGCATCTCAATTAAATCGGGATAATAACTCACTTTTTCTGGCTGAATGTTTTTTAAGAAAGATCCGGTATCCCACTTTTGATTTGTATTTGTGTCGAAGATGACCCGTATCATGTATTTAGCAGGTTCAATGTTATTGAACTCGAACACTTTTGGCTCGGTCGCATAAAGTTCAATTTGTGTATTTCCTTTTTCATCGGTCAATTGTACGATAAGCGGGTATTCTACTTGTTCACCTGTAATGTTAAGTCTTAGGTTTCCATAATCCGCTAAACTTTGGGTCGATAGCCTAAAACTTATGGTGTCATTGGTTTGTCCAAAAAAATCGGTAATCGCACCGGGCAATAGGTCTAGGCTATAGCTTTCATTCGGTTCAATGGCAAAATCAATGTCCACTTTGTTCTCAAGAGTGTCAAGATCGGCCTTAAAAACTATGGCCGTTGAATCTTTGCCCATCATTTGCATCTTGATCGTATCTATTTTGATGAGCGGGGTATTTGCCGCAATGTAAAAAGGTTTGTTGAAACTCAGCGACCCATTTTGGTTGGGATCCAGTCGCAGCGAATCAATACCCACTTTACGGCTTTTTACCGTAAATGTGTCAATGATCTTTAATTTTTCGTTGGTGATTTTGAAGACGATAGAATCAATTTCAAAGGGTGTAAACCAAAAATTAAGCGTGTCTTTTTCTCGTTCTTTTAGAATTTTGGTGTGTACCGTATCGGGTAAAATTGTCAAAGGTTTTATTTTAATATCCCTGCCATTGCCGTAATACCCAAAAACAATTTTGTTCTTGGCCGAAAAACTTGGTACGCTAACACTATAATCGGGTATTTCTTTGAATAGCGTCAATAGATAGGTTGAATCTGTTGGTAGTGAAATGGTATCTCGTGTAAATGCTATTTTATCTGAATTTTGGTCAAAAATGTTGTTTTTTGCTTGATCCTTTATGGCAAATAGCACATACTTGCCTTCTTTAAGGTTTTTTAAAGTGAATATAATCGTGCTATCAAGCGTATTGGTGATGTAGTTGGGCGGTTTTTTATATAAGGTCGAATCGGTAAAGGCAGAGTCGATTTCATAGAGCATCACACTGATAAACTCATCGGCCTTTTTGTTAAATGCATCTTTTACCACCCCTGAAACTTCTAGCGAATCAATATAATCCCCTGTAGAAAACACATAGGTCAGAAAATTAATGGGGTTTCCTTCATTATTATCTTGAATACTTCGGCCAAAATTCAAGGTATAGGTCGTATTCTCACGAAGTGTATCCTTGATCTTGATTTCCACATATTTTTGGGCACCTCCCTGTGGAGAAACATCGGGAATATATTTCAGCGGTGGCGAAACTATAAGTTGATCTTGAACATCTTCCAGCTTAATATATTCATCAAAATATAAACGAATTTTTTTCGCCTTGAAGTTGATAGTCATGTTTTCAGGCTCTGCCTTTAATAAAGCCGGGGGGTCAAGGTCTTTAGGCCCACCGGTAAGGGTGCCTCGCCGCCCACATTGAACAATTGAAATAACTATCAGAAAAAAAAATAAAAATGATAAGGCGCGTTGCAACATGAAGTGTTTAAATGTGTTCTATATCTATAACAAAGAAACGATTAATTTGCAGATTATTGAAACTGGGGCACTACGGCCATACTACTGATATAGATGTTGATTCCTTCGGTTTCATATAAGGCTTTTGCACAAATCTCCATAGTTGCCCCACTGGTAATGACATCATCGACCAAAAGAACGTTCTTGTTTTTCAGATAGGTGTTATCCGATAGGGTATACAGGTCTTTGGTATTTTGCCACCGACCAATTCTGTTCTTTGTGGTCTGTGTTTTTGTGTTAGCGGTTTTTGTTAGAACATGATCCACATATTCAGCACTGAGATGTTGAGCCAACCTTTCGGCAAATTTGGCCACTTGGTTGTAGCCTCTTTTCTTTAATTTTTTTCTGTGCAAGGGTACTGGCACAACGGCATCGATAGTTTTTAAAAACAGACCTTCTTTTAGCACTTGGCCATACCAATTTCCTAAAAAGATACCGATTTCCTCTTGGTTTTTATATTTCAAATGGTGTATTAGCTGACGTACAATACCATTTTCGGTATAAAAAAGAAAAGAACTTGCCTTTTTTACGTTAATTCTACCATAAAATATACGGTCGACCCTGTTTTCTTCGTTAAAGCTATATTCGGTGAGCGGTAAATTATTTCGACAAGCGGTACAAAGGTATTGCTCTCCTCTGTTTAAATGAGCATTACATCCAAAACAGGCCATAGGCACTAGGATGTTGTTGATATCATTCAGTATATTTGTTAGCTTGGTTATCAGCAAAATACGATGTATTTAGGAACCTAAAAAAAGCCCATTGTTTGATGGACAGTCAAGATACTAAATTCAATTATAAAATCATTCTCGCTGCCTTGGGCGCTGTGGTAATTGGCATTCTTATCGCTTTTTATTACAGTTATGCGCAATCGCAGACGCAAATCAATTTTTTAGAGCACGAGAAAGACCTATTGGTCAAAGATCTTACCTTGATGAAAGCCGATGTGGATCGACTTTCGGCCCTAGATGAGGTCAATGATATTGAACTGCAAAGTTCTAGGTATCGCGTACAACAACTATTGGATTCGGTAGGCAAGTTGAATTTTACCGTTGAAAAGCTTAGGGAATACAAAACCGAACTAAGAAGGTTAGAGGCCAAAAATGATAGTCTTAAATTAAAGAACGATTTTCTCAAGTACAACAACATGCTTATAACTGATAAGTATGAAGAGTCTCAAAATCAAATTAATAAAATGCGGGAGAACCGTAAGGCCTTGGCCGAAGCCGAAGCCCTACAGCGGAGTAAAATAAAAGAACTCAATAAAGAGCTAAAGATCAAGAAATACTTAGAATTGCAGGCCGTTGAAGGAAGCGCATATAGATTGCGCGGAGGTAAGCCTATTCAGACCAATAAGGCATCTACCGTTGCCAAATTGAGGGGCTGTGTCACCATTATACCTGATGCCTCTTTAGCAAATCAAGAGCGGGTGCTCTATTTTCAGTTTTTAAGCCCGAGCATGGGAATTATTGAAGATAATGCAAATACGATTTCGGTAAATGGAAATATCTACAGTAAAAGAGTGCAATTTCTTTTTAACGGTGAACAGACCGAAGTCTGTGATTTCATCACACTTCCCGAAGGGTCTTTAGACCCTGGAGATTATATTCTCAATGTTTTTGAAGATCAACGACTACTAGAATCTTTTGAATTCATGTTAAAATAAGTACCGTTCACCAAATTTCAGCCCCTTTGTATTTAAATTTTTCTTAAAAGGGATGTTTTATTTGGATCTATCTTAAAGTGAATAGAGATTATATTCTATTTTTGCCGAATGGCAAAACAAGAAGACGATTTCAAAAAAGTAATTTCACACGCAAAAGAATACGGTTACGTTTTTCAATCAAGCGAGATCTATGACGGCTTGAGCGCAGTCTATGATTATGGGCAAAATGGAGCCGAACTCAAAAAGAACATCAGAGAATATTGGTGGAAAGCCATGGTACAACTTAACGAGAATATCGTTGGTTTGGATGCCGCTATTTTCATGCACCCTACTATATGGAAAGCCTCGGGGCATGTAGATGCCTTTAGCGACCCTTTAATAGACAATAAAGATTCAAAAAAAAGATACCGTGCCGATGTTTTGGTAGAAGACCATGTAGCCAAAATAGAGCGTAAAATAGAGAAAGAAGTGGCGAAAGCGGCTAAACGTTTTGGAGATGCCTTTGATAAAAAAGAATTTCTTACTACAAATCAAAGGGTACTTGACTACCAAGAAAAAGCAACAACAACTTTAAAGCGATTGGGAAAATCACTTGAAAAAGAAGATTTGGCCGATGTAAAAGCACTCATTGAAGAGCTTGATATCGCCTGCCCCATGTCCGGCTCTAAAAACTGGACAGATGTAAAGCAGTTCAACCTTATGTTCGGCACCAAATTAGGGGCCATGGCTGAGAGTGCAATGGATCTGTATTTACGGCCAGAGACCGCCCAAGGTATCTTTGTGAACTTCTTAAACGTTCAGAAGACGGGGCGAATGAAAATTCCGTTTGGTATAGCACAAACCGGTAAGGCATTTCGAAATGAGATCGTCGCCCGACAATTTATATTTAGAATGCGAGAATTCGAACAAATGGAAATGCAATTTTTCGTTCAGCCCGGCACTCAAAAAGAATGGTATGAAAAATGGAAGCACAACCGAATGAAATGGCATTTGTCATTGGGTATGGGTGAAGACAACTACCGTTTTCACGACCATGAGAAATTGGCGCATTATGCCGATTCTGCCGCTGACATAGAATTTAGATTTCCTTTTGGGTTTAAAGAACTGGAGGGAATACACTCTCGAACCGATTTTGATTTGAGCAGCCACGAAAAGTTCTCAGGTAAAAAACTACAGTATTTTGATCATGAGCTCAAAGAAAACTACGTACCCTATGTTGTGGAAACATCCATAGGTCTGGATCGGATGTTCTTGGCCGTATTCTCAAACTCGCTCAAAGAAGAAGAACTAGAGAATGGTTCTACCAGAACGGTATTGAAACTACCCGCTGTTTTAGCTCCTGTCAAGGCTGCCGTTTTTCCCTTGGTCAAAAAAGACGGTTTGCCCGAATTGGCACATCAGATCATCGATGACCTAAAATGGGATTTCAATGTTGTTTATGATGAAAAAGATGCCGTAGGCCGCCGATACCGTAGACAAGATGCCAACGGCACCCCCTTTTGTATTACAGTAGACCATCAAACCTTAGAAGATAAGACCGTGACCATTCGTCATAGAGATACTATGGATCAACAACGTGTTGCAATCGATGAGCTATCGCATATTATTCACAAAGAAGTTGATATGAAGACCTGGCTGAGCAAAATAGGGTACTGAACTCATTTAAACTTTTTCAATTGGCTAAAAAATTGTCCTTTTGCACCCTGTTTTTGTCTTTTTTTCCTTCCGTAGCCTTGCTATGCAACTCAAAAATGCCTTCAACATGGCACAAAAGTGCTAATTTTCGCTTCAATCCAAAAAGTTTAAACGAGTTCAGTATCTAAAGCCGATACCCCAATCGCAGACTTCCGTAATAATTACGCTCGTTGCCAGGGTAGAAATAGCGAGGCTCCCTACCACCAAAACCTCGGGTATTGATCAATACCGATTGTGCATAGACCACATCGAACAAATTATTGATGCCAAAATCCAATCCAATGGTGAATTTATCGGAAAGCTTTTTGCGATACCCCACTCGGGTCATTAAAATGGTATAGGGATCACTAGAAAGGCTATTGGCATCGGTTAAGGGGATAGCACCGACATGTTGAAGGGTGGTATTCCAATAAAAATCATTGAACAAACTCAATTGTAAGCCCGAAACCAAATGGTGCTTGGGCACTCCGGTAAGTGGGTTGCCCGAAAAATCATTTGACCCATCAATGAACTCGACGAACTTATGATCGTTCAAGGTATAGTTCACAAAAGGGGCAACATGTAATTTAGAGCTGATCTCAATGACATAGTTTATGGCAAGTTCTAAACCTTGATGCCTGGTTTTGCCAGCATTCTTACCAATGAATTGATCTTCGCCAACGCGTTCTGCAACCAATAAATTTTTAACATCCATTTGATAAATGGTCAGATCGATATTGAATCTTTTATCATCTAAATACAATTTTGTTCCCAATTCATAATTAGTACCCGTTTCTTGAGAAATATCCGGATTTATTACCCCATCGGGAGTCAAGGTTTCCTCCAAATTAGGGTTTGAAAACCCACGGCTTATATTGGCATAGATTTTTTGATTCTCTGAAAGACTGTAGTTCAGGTTTAGGCTAGGAAGCAATATGGTCTTAAAGTCACGATCCGCACTTTTATTATCAGCTCCTACATTGAACAGGTCGCGAAAATCATATTGGGTTTTGTTGATATTCAGCCCTACTTGTGCCGAAAACTTATTTGTTATGGGTAAAAGTGCCGTAAAAAACATATTTAGTTGACTTCTAAACTCTCTGTTTTTTGCAAATTGGTCTCCTTGTAAACTGCCATCCCCATTATTATCCTCATATAGATTTCTAAAATCGCTCCAGTTGTATTCATCTTTATATAATTCACCTCCCACGGCGTATTCAGCAATTTTATCCATGAAATTAAAACTTCCTGAAAACCGGGTACGAAAGCCGAAACCGTTGGTAAATTCATCGAGAATGCTAAAAGGCCTAGCCTCGTAATGATCTAAATAGGAGTAGAAAACGCTAGTGGTATTTTCTATTTTTTCACTGAATTTATGGGAATAGGATACACCTATAAGCGATTGATTGTTCGCTTCAAAGCCCTTTGAGGTCCGCCAAGTAAAAGTAGCCTGCTTTGGATTTTCGGCAAAGGCGGTCGCACCAAGTGAACTAGGTATTTGTGCTGTATAATCAACATGGTTGACCAGTAGGGCGATTTTGTTCTTTGCATTGATGTGATATGCTGCGTTTAACAGAACACCATCCCTCTCAAAGCTATTATTTTCACGGTAGCCATCAGTTTGCATATGTCCGTATTGCAATCCTAATCGAAGTTTGCCATCGTAATGGTTGAACGAAAGATTGTTTTTGAGCAACCCAAAAGATCCGAAGGTGAAATTATTTGAAAAATTCGTTGATCTACCCAATGCCTCTTTCGGGTTCAAGATAATCGCACCGCCCAAATTCGTTCCGAAAACTGTTCCTTTTGGGCCTTTTATAACTTCGATCTGACTTAGGTTTTCAAGATCGTACGATTCAATGGTTGAAGACCCTGTGCCATTGGTTACGGGAATATCATTATAGTACAACCGAAGTTTGTCCGTTCCGAAAAGTGTACGGGCACCGATACCGCGAATAGTAATCCTGTTCGTGTTCAAAGCTCCTGATAAAATGTAGACCCCTGAAATTTGATTTATGGCCGAGACCATATCAATCGGGCTATAATTTTGAAACGTTTTGGCAGAAATAACCTCAGAAGCAATTAGTCCTGTTGCATTTTTGACCTTTAGGGCATCTAGCAAAATAATCTCATCAAGTTGGGTGATACTATCTGTCGATATCGGTTCTTGGGCATCTAACAAACGCAAGCAGAAAAGTAAAATCAAAAAAAGAATTCTCATATAGAGGGCTGTGATAAGGGCTAAAAATAAGATTTAAAATCGGAATCCTATTGATAAGTTCCGTCAAGTTTGAACTACTTTATAATTTTACTTCGTTGAATTTTCTATTGAAGCGTAACATTGCTTATTTTCGAAAAAATTATAAATGTGAAAATAGTATCGTACAACGTAAATGGTATTCGAGCAGCCCTAAAAAAAGGCTTTTTAGAATGGCTTCAAACGGTGGATCCAGATGTGATTTGTCTACAGGAAATAAAAGCCAATGAAGATCAATTGGATCTATCTCTTTTTAAGGATGCCGGTTATGAACATAACTATTGGTTCAGCGCACAGAAAAAGGGATATAGCGGTGTTGCTATCTTATCTAAAAAGAAACCGGACCATGTTGAATTTGGAACAGGAATCGATTATATGGATTTTGAGGGAAGAAACCTTAGGGCCGATTTTGGCGATGTTTCTATAATGAGCATGTACCTGCCATCAGGCACTAATATGGCCCGTTTGGATTTCAAGTTAAAATATATGGACGACCTTCAAAACTACCTCACTGCTTTGAGAAAGCAAAAGCCCAATCTTATTGTACTTGGTGATTACAATATCTGTCATGAGGCCATTGACATACACGATCCTGTTCGAAACAAAAAAGTTTCAGGATTTCTACCAGTAGAACGTGAATGGATCGGTAATTTTATGGAAAGTGGTTTTATCGATAGTTTTAGGCACTTTAATAAAGAACCTGACAATTATACATGGTGGAGTTATCGGGCCAATTCAAGAAACAACAACAAGGGCTGGCGGTTAGATTACGGTATGGTCAGCAAACCGTTGGAAAATAGATTAAAACGATCGGTTATTTTAGCAGAGGCCAAACATAGTGACCACTGCCCGATATTGGTGGAAATATAAGCTCCTTGACCCCAAAGAGAGAATCTATTCAGAATTTACCTTAAATAAAAAACCCCGCATATGCGGGGTTTTTTATGTTTGATTCCTCCTTTGGTGTTAGGTTTTTTTATCTATAGATCGTAACATGACCAACAAACTCACGGTCGTCATTTGGTCCGTTTAGTTTGATTACGTACCAGTAATCGCCAGTTGGTAGATCTGCTTTGTTATACGAACCATCCCATTCACCTTGACGGATCCATTCTTTTACCGTTCTTCCATATCGATCGAATATTTTAACATAGATGTCTGGGAAACCTTCTGCATTTCGAATAACCCAAGTGTCACGGAAACCGTCACCATCTGGAGTGAAGAAATTGGGAATTTCGATATCTATGAATTCCATCTGAATCTCTAGACTTGCCTCACAACCCAGTCCATCAACAACACGAAGAGTATAGGTGTCATCATGATTGATGAAAAACGAACCTTCACTACTTGAGCTATCTTCAAAGTAATAGGTGTAGTTGCCATCGCCACCTGCCGCTTCGACCAAAATTTCGTTTATGGTGCCCGGTAGACTTGTAAGTGTCAATGGCACAGGAGCTTCGATAACAATATTGTCTAACCTTTCAACACAGCCACCTTGGTGTAAAATACTGATGAAATGGGTTCCTGCTGCAATATTTTCAAAAACATTGCTTACTTGGGCAGCACTGGTATCTTCTGAATCAAGGGCATAAAGCACTTCACTGCCTAAATCAGTGTTTTCTAATGAAATGGTTACACTGTTGTATGGTTGCCCTTCTCTACATTCATCAATGATTTCATAGGTAGCTGCCAGATCAACTCCGACTTTTACTTCTTGTACCACGACTTCATCACAACCGTTGGCATCTTTAATAAAGATATTATAGAAGCCACCATCTAAATTATCAAGCACTAAAGTGCTTCCGGTTACAGCAGTAGAGGGGTCGTTTGCTCCTGTTAAATTATATTCATAAGGTGCTGTTCCTCCACTGATCTGTAATTCTATAAGTCCGTTATCATCAGACGAACATACTTCGTCGTCTACTCGGGCAACAGCAATTGCCAAGGCAGCTGCCGGACCGTCAACGAGGATATTGTCAATAATGATTTCACAACCGTTTGCATCTTGTACAACTACTGAATAGGTGCCAGTAGGCAAGCTTTCGAATAGATTTGTATCCACTGCCTTTTGAGGTTCAGAGGAAATAGTAAACTGATATGGTGTTGACCCACCGACCACGTCAATTGTAATACTACCATTTTCTTCTCCAAAACATTGTATCATTTCTACAGTGCCTAAAGTTGCCGATAGAACAGGTGGCTCTGATATGACAATAGGCGTATCGTTATAGTCTGAACAGTCTGTACCGCTAGTCGCTAGAATTCTGTAGGTGCCTTGTCCAAGATTCTCAAAAACACCTGAATCTTGTGGCACGCCAATTAGGGTTCCGTTCGTTTCCAATTGATATTGGTAGCCACCAAGACCTCCAATTGCAGTTGCCACTAGAACGGCATCAGAATCACCATTACAATTAATGACGGTGTTGGTGTCATCAACGGTAACTACTAACGGATCTACAACATTGATGGTACGAATTACCGGCACAGGAGATACACATAGTTTTGCTGGGTCTGAATCTCTAGCGAGAAACTCGTAGGTGCCTGGTGCCAAAGATGAATATACCTGTTGGGTGCTCCACCCAGTAGCATATGCCGTTGGTAAAACTATACTGAACTCATATAATCCTGAACCACCTGTTGCAGAAACCGTAATTTCTCCAGAATTTGGGATACATCCAGGCTCTTGGGTAATTGCGGCATCGATTTCAACAACTGCCGGATCGGCAAGTATAATGGTAGCTGTTGTGGCATCACAACCAAAACCATCTATTACAGTGACTGAATAGTCACCTTGAACCAAACCGCCGAACATATTCGAGTTTTGAGGTAGGCTGTTGACCCCTGTGGTTATATTGTTCAAAATATACTGATAATTGGTTGGGCCATTTACCCTTGTTGCGATTACGGTAATACTAGCATCATTAGCCCCAGGACAGTTAGGTTGGGTTACCGTAATGGTTGCCGGGTCGATTGTTATAAGGTCGATTGGCGCTATTGAAATTGGCTTGGTGACATTTGCGCACCCTCGAACATCGCGAACGGTCAGCTCATAGTTGATTCCTGAGGTAAGTCCGCTGAAAACGTTATTAGATCCAAACACCTGTATTGGGGTACCCGGATTGGCTAAATCTACCAACTCGAATTCGAATCCGCCCCATCCACCTTCAGGTGTTGCGGTGATTTGTGCATCTGTACCCGGTATACAAGTCAACGCTTGGGTTTGGATGAAAGTAAAGTCCAACGCTTTTACCGGTGATTGAATACTTATTGTACTTGAATCGGCATCACATTTGGGCACATCGGTTGCCGCTACAGTCACAAAATATATGCCTTGTGATAAGGTTGTGACACTTATTGCTCCTGAAGAAGTATTGTCAGACCCATTGGCTACCGAAATTGTTGGCGCACTGGCTTCATAAACGTCGTAATCAAAAGCTCCACTATATCCTGAAATCGTAAATTCGATTCCACCATCCGAACCACCAAAACAATAGATGTCGTTTAGTTTCGTAAGCGCTACTTCAATGGCATCGAATGGGGCTATGGTATAACTCACCTGTGCCGTACAACCAGTTACCGTATCGGTAAGTTCATAGCTATAGATGCCAGGGTTTCCTGCTCCTAGGTCGACAGGGCCATTGCCCGTGCCGTTGATAAGGTTACCTGAAGGCAATTCTCTCACCTCGTATGTTCCAGACCCACCCGTACCTACTATATTGATTACTTCATTATCTGTACAGTTCATTGGGCCGGTTGCACTTGTAATATTAGCGGTTACCTTTGTGGCTGCAGGTATGGTAACCGTAGTTTGGTCCGTACAGTTTTTACTATCTATAACATCAATGGTGATGGTACGCGCTGTTGTCAAATATGGGATATCATAAGTTGCACTACTTGTATAACTGCTTCCATCAAAGCTATAAGAATATGGCCCTTTGCCAGTTCCTCCTGCATTTGCGGTTATTGTCGCCATACCCAAATTGTTATCTGCTGTACAGGTGAATGAGGATACCGTTGGCACTCCCAATTGTAGTAAGCTGGGCTCACTTGTGGTATGGGTCAATACCTGAATACAGTTTTTTGAAGAACGTACATTTATGGTATGTGGTCCTGGTACTAGATTATCGAATACATTACTGGTTTGGTATGAGTTACCATCGATACTAAACTCATAAGTTACATCCAAGTTATCGGCAGTGGGATTTTGACCCACTACGATCTTACCGTCATTTGCACCGTTGCATTTAACCGATTCAGAAGATTCAATAATAAAATTAGGGTTTACCGGTATTATCAATTGAAGTGCCGGTGAATCTTGGGGTGGACATCTTTCGGCTGGCAGTACTTGTGGATCGACATCGGTTACCGTATAAACATAGTTTATTCCAGGAGCCAATCTATCAAAAATACCTGTTGTATTGGTTTCTTCTCCCGGTGCGTACGATGCAGGAATCGGACTAATGGTAAATTCAAAAGTACCTGAACCTCCATAAGCAGAAGCCAACATTTCACCATTATCAGGATTTGCAGTATCACAATCCACTGTTTTGGTGATTTCCGATTTTGCAACCAATTGGGGATAGATAAAGACATTTTGTGTATCAGAACATCCATTTTCATCACGAACTACCAACGTATGGTTTCCAGGGCCTAAGTTTGCGATATTCGATGCAGTGACCTCACCGTCCCAAATATAATCTATAGTGCCTGTTCCAGGTGTGGCAAGTGTGGCCACAATATTATAGATTTCGGTGGTCGAAGTACATCTGTCGGTAACATCGATTTTATCTATCGTAGGCTCACTGTCTTTGGTAATGGTAATGGGTGTTCCCAATCCGACAACACAGCCACCGCCATCCCGTACATACACTTGATATATATTATTTGTGCCGTCATAGGCCGTAGGTGTAACTATTTTAAAGTTGTCAGGCCCGAAATCAGCATCTACGGGTACTGTGCCGTCTACTACATAGGCATATTCATATTCATGCCAACTGGCTTGATCTAACTTGTTTCGAACGTTGAAATAGTTTTGTTTATCCCAACCACCGAGGGCGGTCACTGAAATTTGCGCTCCAATATTACAGGTGGCTGGCACGTATTGGTCCAATTCAATAGTAAGTCTACTTTTAGGACGATAGACCAACCATCTATTACCTGATTTACAACCTGATTCTGTAGTGACTTCCACAACGTACCAAGCTAGCCTTAGACCGGTCAGGTTTATTTCAATATCACCGCCAGAGCCGCCATCATCTGCCGTTCCATTTCTTCTATATAGAGGAATCCAAGGGTGACTGTCATGTACTGCTCCTAAATCACTGGTATGTCTAATTTTCCAAGTAACGGTTTGAACACCATCAGGGCTAGAAGGGTCATCTCCCGCATTTTTGACAGTAAATCTAACCTGACCGTCACTACCCGTATAACATGATAAACTTTGGGGTTTTGAAATAACATCAATGTTATTATTGGGTGCTTCAGGGGCATGTACAGTACCTAAACCGCGCCAACGTTGACAACCTGTATTGGTGTCAAAGAGCACGATAGCATAGGAGACCCCAAATAAAAGACCGCTGACCCTGAAATCTCTTTCAATACCAAATGGTCCAGGACCAACGTCAATATCTTCATGATAGGCTTCGTTTTCAGTAGGATCTTCAAAGTCTCTCCATCCTGGGGGGTTATTCTCATCATAAGGCCAGATACGATATTTAAATGGACCTACTAGGTTAGTAGGATCCCCAACCTCAACTTGAAAAGTGGCACCATTTGCACAAGATTGATCTAAATCCGCCTCGGCTTTTTGAATCCAAGGGAACGGCGGTTGAAGAATCTCAAAAAGACTAGATTCAAAAACACATCCATTCTCATCTGTAATTTCAACATAGAAATGATGTGGCCAATACATTCTTATATTGTAACCAGAAGGATAAGCAGACATATCAATATTGTTGTATTCCCTATACGTCCAGTATCGTGCGGTTCCTGCTAAATGTGCAGCTGGACTACTAACCCTGATAAGTTTTATGGTTACAAGCCCTGTAGCGTTTTGAACGTTTGTGATATTGGTATTTCCCCAACCAGTTCCACTACCGGGAGGTGGGTTACAGGTAATATCGGTATGGGTGACATCTGCTGTTATTGCGGCTTCTGCACCAACAATTGCCTGTACATCGGCAAGTTCGCAGCCTAGAGCATCTCTAATCGTATAATTATATGTTATTGCATCTAATCCTGTATATAGTGTTTGGGTTGTGAATGCACTTCCATCAAAACTATAGGTAAATGGGGGCGTACCTCCAATAGCGATCAGTTCTACGGAACCTGTACCGTCTTTTCCACAGGCGGTATCAGAAACATTATGGCTTGAGGTGAGCGTTGGTGATACAGTTACGAGAACGGGTTCTGTAATCGTTTCGCAACCTTTGCTATCGGTAACTCGAAAGGTATAGCTGCCCGCGGTACCTGTTGAATAAGGCATGGTTGCAGCACTATATGTACCTCCCCCATCTGAACTGACCTCATAGTTGTAGTTAGGATCAGGATAGCCTTCTTCAGCAGTTACTGCTATTATGGCATCAGGCGTAGCACCACAACCCAAAGGCTTTGTTATTTGGGCAATTGCGAATAGCTGACCTGAAATTTTGGTATCGCCCACTATAGTCTCACAACCATTGTCACCTATGACCTTGATTACATAGTCGTCAGGGGTGAGGTTGCTAAGAGTGAACGTACCTCCTGTAACGGGCAAGGGAGTTCCGTTATTTACAGTATAAAAATAAGGTGCGTCACCGGCAGTGACATCTATTTTCAACACACCTTTAGTAGTTGTGGAATAGCAGTAATTCGAACCAGCAGGGTCTACAACTGAAGTTGGACCCCCTTGGTCGATTAGGTCAAAAGTCGTTGTATCCAACAAACAGCCATTGATATCGGTTACACGAATGGTATGTATTCCCGCCTGGGTCAAACCAGTTATTGTGCTACTGCTTTGAGACGGTGTTATTGTATTATCGGGTTGCTGTACGGCATAGGTGTAATTGCCCCATCCACCAGAAGCCGTTATGGTCACAGCACCAGGAGTGCCACAGTTCATATTGGCTACCGTAAAAGAATCAATGGTCAACGCAGTTGCAGGTGCTGCGATAGTAACCAATTCCACTTTTTCGCAAGGTCCAGAAGTGTCACTTATACGAAGGGTATAATTATCGGCCGGAAGACCTGAAATTGTAATCGGAGAAGTTGTTGCATTTGAAACACCAAAAGCTGTTGGTCCAGAGCTATCCTCGACTATCACACTGAATGAAGTATTGAAATTGTCTACTGAAATTTCAATGACACCATCAGAGGTTCCCACTGTTGCACAACTGACATTGTTTTTTACCAATGCATTGGTGGTAAATTGAATGGGATTGGGCACAATAAAATTCCTAACTATTTTACAATTGTTGGCAGCGGTGATCTCAAATGTATAGGTGTTGGGAGCCAAAGCTAAAAAGGTATCACCAGGCGAATTTATTACAGTTGGCGCAATAATCTTGTATGTAAAGGGAGCCATGCCGTTCTGTACGGTTACCTGAACATCAGTAGTACCGGTGCTACAATCAACTCCGCTCATCACAAAGGTCAACTCAGATGGGTTTGAACCGGCATCGACAGTTTGGTCGACAGTTGTGGTACACCCATTGGTGTCTTTAACGGTAATCGTATATGACCCCGCACCCAAACCTGTCAAGTCTGAAGCTGTTTGAAAATCAACTCCGTTCAAGCTATATTCAAAAGGGGCTACTCCACCTGCGGTAACTGTTACTGAAATAGTAGCCGAACCAGTGGTACAATCGATTAGTTGGGTGACTGATGCTGTGGCGGTAAAAGCCGGACTTGAATTCACGTCTACTGCTGTTGCGGTCAAATCGCACGAACCTCCTGCTTTTTCTTTTCGAATGATAACCGAGTAGCTTCCGGCCGACAAATTGCTGAAGACATTTGATGTCTGAAAATTACTTCCATTGTCAATGCTATAAGTAATCGAATAGCCTTGTGTATTTGTGACATCTACAGTAACACTTCCATCATCCATCCCATTACAGTTAATATCTGTTGAAGAAACGGTATAGACAATTTCAGGTTCAGTGGAAACATTTACCGGACTGGCATCGACCTCGCAGCCATTGGCGTCTTTGGTCTTTATGGTATACGAACCAGCAGTTGATATTGGTATTGTGGTTTGATTGCCAGAGGTGAACGATACAAAGGTCGTTCCGTTGTCCAAACTATACTCATATGGCGCACTGCCTCCAGCTTGGGTTACGTTAATGATACCATCGGTACAATCGATATTTTTTGTTACAACAACGACGGGTTGTATAAAGACAAATCCAGACACGGTCTGGGTCGCTTGCCAAGAACAAGCCGAAACACTTGCCAAGGTCACATCTATATCATAAGTGCCTGCACTAAGATTTGAAAAGGTATACGTGCTATTTGTAATCGGCCCTGAAGAATTTATGAGGCTGCCTCCTTGTCTAATTTCATATATATACGTTGAAGAGGCATCGGCTATATCAATTTTTATTCCTCCGTTGGCGGTGTTACAGGTGATGGGTAATACGGTTGCGGTCGCATTGATGGCATTGTTGTTTACTGCAATGTCATCTAAATTGAACACGCATCCGTCGATATCGTTTTTTCTACGAATTTGAATGTCATAAGTGTTTACGCTAGTGATGGTAAATAGGTTAGAATCTTGCCAAGAAGCACCACTATTAATACTGAATTCATAGGTTGAGGGCACATTGTTAACGGTTATGGTACCCGGACTGCCACAGTCGATATTGGTAACCACTGCACTTGGGTTAAGACCATTGGCGTATACGTTAAAATAGAAACGTTCTGTACTATTGTCATTGTACTGTACGAAGATGCGATATTCCCCCCCATCGGTCACGGTATATTGGGTATTGGTGCCGATTTGGTCCCAGGTACACGTGGGCGATGTATTTGCACAATTGACTTGGGCTGGTGCACAACTACTATCTTGTAGTTTGGACCAAATAATCTGTTTTAAATTTGAAATATTGGTTGTGAGCAAGCGATCGGCATTGGCCCCGCATAGATATATTTCATGAAGTTCACTACCGTCATTGCTACAAATGACAACATTGTCAGAGCTGTTTATCAACGGGTGAATACCTGCTAAAACGGCAAGTTCTGTTTTATTTTTAGACTTTTCTTCTACGTGAGATAAGCTTGGTGCGATATATGCAAACAACGAAGTTGCTGTTAAAGCAAAGAGTAAGATAAAAATAGCCCTTTTAGGGTATTTTGAGTACTTGAAGGTGCCCATAAGTAGGTTTTAGTTATTTAGTTTGGTGCTTAAATCTTGTTGAATGGGGATTCAACATGACATATAAAGCATTGTATTAACGATTTTAAAACATATTTAGTATATATTAAAGTTGACCGGTGTACTAGATTGGAGGTAAAATTAAACCTCGTATTTTGACGATACTAAATTATTCGGCAGAAAGAAAATAATTCGGTTAAAAGGTTGAACGGTAATATTTTGGGAAGAATGCCCGTGAACTGATTTATAAAAATCCGCTAAAATGCTTAAATTTACGGTGTTAAAGCTATTTTTATCATGAAATATACCACCCTACCGCATACTGAAATCGAAGTGAGTAAAATTTGTTTGGGAACCATGACCTGGGGTAAGCAGAATACTGAAGCCGAAGGTCATGAGCAGATGGATTTCGCTATAGAAAAGGGTATTAATTTTTTTGATACAGCCGAATTGTACCCTGTTCCAGCTCACCCTGACAATTATGCGGATACCGAGAGGGTAATTGGCACATGGTTCAAAAAAACGGGAAAGCGTGATAAAGTGGTTTTGGCAAGTAAAATTGCTGGGAAGGCAGAGTTCGTAAAACATATTCGTACCACGGGGTTTAATAGGGTTTCGATTATCAATGCGGTCGAAGGTAGTCTTGAACGCCTGCAGACTGATTATATTGACCTGTACCAACTGCATTGGCCAGATCGCCGCACAAATTTTTTTGGACAGAGAGGCTATTCACATGATGTATCAGATCATTGGCAAGATAATATCCATCAAGTTTTAGAGACCTTGCGTGATTTGATTCGGGAAGGAAAAATAAGGCACGTTGGGCTCTCGAACGAGACTCCTTGGGGTACCATGCGGTTTTTAGAAGAGAGCAAGGTACATGCCGGATTGCCCAGGGTCATTACGGTCCAAAATCCGTACAGCCTTTTAAACCGGTTGTACGAGGTAGGGTTGTCAGAGATTTCTATGCGTGAAAATATAGGGTTACTTGCCTATTCTCCCTTAGGGTTCGGTGTACTCAGTGGCAAATATTTGGGAGGTAGATTGCCCGACAAAACACGAGTGGCTCTGTTTCCCCAGTTTGACAGGTATAGCGGTGAGGTCGCTAAAAATGCGACGCAACGATATTTTGAATTGGCGCAAGAGCACAATATGTCATTGACTCAAATGTCACTGGCTTTTGTGAATGAAAGACCCTTTGTGACCAGTACGATTATTGGGGCTACCTCTATGCGACAATTAGAAGAAAATATCGCTAGTATCGATATGGAATTAAGTAACGAGGTACTACAGGCCATTGACGTGATACACAATGAAATTCCAAACCCCTCTCCCTAAATAAAACACAAAATCCATGACCAAACAAGGGTTTTTATTGGTCATAGAGCTGTAAAAACCCTTGTTTGGTATGTGATAATCCTTGGGGATAGTCAAAAAATCATCCGAACAGACTGTTTACAACATCCTCTATTTTTGAAACGGATTCAATGCGGATCTTCGTATTTTTGATACTTATTTTATTGTTTTTGGATACATAAATGCACTTAAAACCAAGCTTTTCAGCCTCCAAGATACGCTGTTCCACTCGCTGTACAGATCGTATTTCACCAGCTAATCCCACCTCTGCGGCAAAACAGATGCCTTTTTCTATCGGAAAATCCTCATTACTAGATAGTATGGCCGCGATAACGGCCAGATCGATGGCAGGGTCATCTACAGAAATACCCCCTGTAATGTTCAGAAAAACGTCTTTTGCCCCCAGCTTAAAACCGGCCCGCTTTTCTAGAACCGCAAGAAGCATATTCAATCTTTTGGCATTGTACCCTGTAGTAGAACGTTGGGGGGTGCCATAGACAGCTGTACTGACCAAGGCCTGGATTTCAATCATCAGTGGGCGCATACCCTCTACTGTAGAAGCGATTGCTGTACCACTTAGACCTTCGTCATTTTTTGAGATCAGTATTTCAGAGGGATTGTTCACTTGGCGCAACCCGCTCCCCTGCATTTCATAAATACCCAGTTCGGCGGTAGAGCCAAAACGGTTTTTCAGTGCACGTAGAATACGGTACACATAATTTCGATCGCCTTCAAATTGTAATACGGTATCTACCATATGTTCCAAAATTTTTGGGCCGGCAATAGAACCATCTTTGGTAATATGGCCGATCAAAACAACGGGTGTGTTGGTTTCTTTGGCGAACTTAATAAGTTCCGCCGTGCATTCGCGCACTTGTGAAATGCTTCCCGCAGCTGATTCAATATAATCTGAATGTAAAGTCTGTATTGAATCGATGACCACGATATCGGGTTCTACGGCCTCGATTTGTTGAAAGATATTTTGGGTCTTTGTCTCTGTCAAGATAAAACAGGTCTCGCTGTTAGGATGAATGCGATCCGCACGCATTTTTATTTGTTTTTGACTTTCTTCCCCAGATACATATAAGGTTTTGTATGGTAGTTTTAATGCGATTTGAAGTAACAATGTGCTTTTGCCTACACCGGGTTCTCCTCCTAATAGCACTAAGGCTCCTGGCACTAAACCGCCTCCCAGTACACGATTGAATTCTTGGTCGAAAGTGTTTAGGCGAATTTCTTTATCCGTATTTATCTGATTGATGCGAAGCGGCTTTGCTGTTTTTCTTTTAGTGTTCGAAGAGGTTTTCCAACTTATTTTTTCGGCTTTCTGAACTACTTCCTCTACAACGGTATTCCATTCTTTACAGGCAGAGCATTGCCCTACCCATTTGGCATATTGGGTGCCACAGTTTTGACAAAAGAACGTGGTTTTTGTTTTGGCCATTTTTTGATACTCAATTTGCGATAAAGGTAATAAGAAGTTTGAAAAAGGGCGATTCTTTTTGAGTGTGGTTGACCGGTTTTCTGATATACGAGTCCGTTCATTGCAATTCAACAATTGAATAGAAATATTGTTTTAGGGGTATAGAAAAGAAAAAGGCCCGAAATACGGGCCTCTTTTTAAAGTTCTATTTTGTACGGGTGTGTAGTCTCAATACCCAAAATCAGCTTTTAGGGCATCGATTTTCTCAAGTGCCATTTCTTTGGTCAAGAAATCGATCTCATCCATACCAAAAGATTTCTCAAAAGTGCGAAGGGCTTTTTTAGGGTCGCCCATTTGCTCGTAATACTCACCTTCGAAATAGAAGCCCAGCATAGTACCCGGAAATTCTCTTTTACAGAGGTCAGAGAGCGGCTTTAGAGATTCAAAATCCTCCTTTTTGCGAGTGCCAGCATAAACGGCCATGATGTCGTTGAGCACAACGGGTTTTTTAAAACCGAATAGATCTTCTATGCTCTTATATTTATTGAGCAAGTATTGAAAAACGGGCTCATCAGAAGTCAAGAGTTTTGTTTTGTATTCTTTCGGACTTATGGGTTTGAACATTCCGAATATATTATCGAAAGCTTTACCTAGGCCATAGGTGGCTATTGAAATATGATCAGCACCCTGATATTCATCATAAAAGTAATGTAGCGATTCTTTGTCAATAGCCTTTATCGCAGTGTTCATAGACTTGATACGTGGCGTATCTTTGTTTTTTTCACCTTCTACAACTAGGGTGTAGAAAATTTGTTTGTCAAATGCGGCCAATCGAGCGGGCACCCTGGTTTCCATTTCAGGGGCCAATGTTGGTGATATATTAATATAGGCATTAAAAAGAGAGTGTTCTTTAAACAACCAATAATTTTGAAAATTCGCGGTAATGTCATAGCCGACTATCATTTTAAAAGGTGCCGTGCTGTAGTTAAGATCTAAATAGGGTATGAGTTCCATCCCTAGAAATTCAAAAAACTTTTTTGCTTTTTCATCGGGCAGTCCGCTTTCTTCTTCCCAAGCGCAGTCATCTAATCGAATACTGTTCTCACTTTGATTTACACCTACTACGATCATTTCGGGCATACCGTGAAATTTACTGTAGAATTTGGCATTGGCAACGACTTGTTCGAACAAATATTCGCCATCAAGAACAAGAACCAAGGGGTATTTTTTTTCCTCATCGTATTCTTCAGGAATATAATATCGAACATCCCTTCGCTCTTGAAGTTTAAATGATTCAAATATTTCTTGGGTAACCTGGGCATTGAGGCCCAAGCATAAAAAAAGTGCAAAAACGGCAATAAAACGTTGCATAAATTACTTTTTGGTTCGTATGGTATACTATCGGTTTCTGTTCAATAACGGTAATAGCAGAAAAGATATTGCACCAAAAAGAACGATCATTAGGGTCTGTGAGATCCACATAATCCAACCAAAGGCATCACCGCTCACCGTACTGATGCCGAAAATCGCCAAGGCCTTGCTTATTGCAATAGGATAAATACCTATACCGCCATTGGTAGTCGCCATGGCCATAGCACCAGCAACAAAGGCCACCATGAGCTGGCTCAAAGAAAGATCTACCGTTTCTAGAACTGTAAACTTAATAACCCATAGCATGCCAATATAGCAGCTCCATATAAATAGAGTATGAAGTACAAAGGGCCATTTATTTTTCATTTTAAAGATGCTGAGAACACCATCGATCAGACCTTTGTACATGTCTTTTAGTTTCAGGGCGAATCTATGGTCCGATTTTTTGATGAAAATGATGAAGACCACAAGACCGATCAGCGCCATGCCCAATAGTATCAATATACCACCTAGTTCAATGCCACTTTCTTGAAAAAAGCCAAGAATGATAGTGGTATGCAAAAGAAAGGTAATGGCTATAAGGGCCAGTAGCATCAGTACGTCGATTACCCGTTCGGTAACTATAGTGCCGAGACCTTTTTCAAAAGTAACCCCCTCATAGGTGGCCAAGGCAGTGGGGCGTAATAATTCTCCCATTCTCGGAATACCCAAATTGGCAAAATATGACATTAATATAATAAGAACATTATTGCTTACTTTGGGTCGATAGCCTAGAGGCTCTAATAAGTAGTTCCATCGAATGGCTCTTGATATATGGCCCAACATGCCCAATATAATAGAAATACCGACCCAAAATAGGTCAGCATCCTTAATATAGTATAAGATTTGTTGTCTATCTTCGGGTAATGTCGAGCTATACCAGTACCAAATCAAAAAAACTCCCAAGGCTATTGGGAGTATTGTTTTAAGGATTTTTTTCAGCGTCTTGCTCAAAATCAGTTCAAAAGATTGTTTTTTTCGTTCGGGAATACCAGTGAAGGATTGAATTTCTTTGCTTTCTCTATATCCATTCTGGCATAGGTAATTAAGATCAATACATCGCCAACGGCGACCTTTCTTGCCGCAGCACCGTTCAAGGTTATCTCACCACTACCACGAGGTCCTGGTATGGCGTATGTCTCTAAACGTTCGCCATTGCTGTTGTTTACGATCTGAACTTTTTCCCCATTAACGATATTGGCGGCATTCATTAAATCTTCATCAATGGTTATGCTTCCTATATAATTAAGGTCAGACCCAGTAACTTTTACACGGTGTATTTTTGATTTCAGAACTTCTATTTGCATACTACAAAGTTAGTTAATTGAGGGCTATGTTATCTATCAGCCGAATGTCATTCGCATAAACGGCAACAAAGGCTCTATATTTTGTATTTTGTTGTTTTTCTTGAATGGTTTTCAAGGTGCCGGCGTCGGTAATTTCGAAATATTCGAGTTTTAGTTCAGGATGCCCGTGAAATTGCCCGCGAACCCATTCTGTTATATATTTAGCACTTTTCGTGCCAAATTCTTTCTTGGCGGCCTTTAGTGTTTTGTAGATGAAAGCCGCTTCTAATCGTAGAACTTTTGACAACCTTTCATTTCGTGAGCTCATTGCGAGACCACTGGTTTCCCTGACAATTGGGCAGCCAACAATTTTAACAGGTATTTGTTGGATCTCAACAAGCTTTTTGATTATCTGCAATTGTTGAAAATCTTTTTCCCCAAAATATGCTTTATCGGGGTTTACCAAGGTCAATAAAGTTTCAACAATAGTACCCACTCCGTTAAAGTGGCCGTTTCTGAATTCACCTTCCATTACCCTGTCAAGTCCATTGAAATCATACGAATTCGACTGAACATTTTCGGCATAGATCTCTAGGGCCGTAGGCACGAAGACTATTATATCATTTGAAATCTCTTGAAGGAGTACTATATCTTCTTCAAGTGTTCTCGGATATTTCTTTAAATCTTCTTGGTTATTGAATTGTGTTGGGTTGATGAAGATACTCACGACGACTACTTCATTTTCAGAAATCGCTTTTGTAATCAACGACGCATGCCCTTTGTGAAGCGCCCCCATAGTAGGCACTAAACCCAACCCTTTGCTTTTGTCTAATGAAGAAAGAAGTGATTTCAGTTCTTTTTTGGTTCTTATCGGCACGGTACATATAATTTTAAGGTCAGCAAACTTACTATAATTACGGCTAATCTGCATAATTTTTGTAATTTTGCAGCTATGCTCATATTCTTGGCCGAGTTTTTGTTTCAAGCTATGAATTTTGGCGTTTTTGATTTAATGAAAAAATTATATTGAGTTACTGTATTATCGATATAGTTGAAAAACAGGGTCGATGCACAAAAGAGTGATAATATTAAAGGGAGTCAGGGCCTTGGTCCAATAAAAATAATATATATGAATGGTAAAAAGATATTGTTTGTATCTTCTGAATTAGTACCCTATTTGCCAGAGAACGAAGTTTCGCTTATGTCATACGAAACACCGAGAATGGTCAATAGTAACGGAGGCCAGATTCGAATATTTATGCCTAGGTACGGCAACATTAATGAGCGTAGACATCAACTTCATGAGGTTATTCGTTTGTCAGGTATGAATTTGGTCATCAATGATATGGATATGCCCTTGATTATTAAAGTAGCCTCAATACCTCGTGAACGCATACAGGTATATTTTATTGATAACGAGGAGTATTTTAAAAGGAAGGCAACCTTTACAGATGAAAACGGAAACCTATTTTCTGACAATGACCAACGCGCTATTTTTTTCGCAAAGGGCGTTGTTGAAACTGTAAAAAAATTGAATTGGTCACCAGATATCATTCATGTACATGGTTGGTTGGCTTCATTACTACCCCTGTATCTCCGAAAATTTTATGCTGACGAACCTTTGTTCAGTGAGAGCAAAATAGTCACCTCGGTATACAAACAATCTTTTGACGGCGAGCTTGACAAGAATATAATCAAAAAGATTGCCTATGACGGTATTTCAGAAGATAGTATTCAGCTACTTACTACGCCCAACTATAATAATTTGTTAAAAATAGCGGTAGATTATTCAGATGCAGTTATTTTAGCCTCGGAAGAGATTCCTGAAGAATTACAAAACTATATTTCCAACCTTCAAAAACCAGTGTTGCCCTATGTTTCTTTGCAAGAATTCGAAGAAACGTATGCAAATTTTTATAACACCGAAGTTTTAAAATAATCTAAATGAGTTTTTTGAATAGATTTAAATTTCCTGCTCTAGCGGGAATTTTACTTGTAATGGCCCTTTTTTCGTGTGAAGAGGATTTGACGACCATTGGTGCCGGTGTAATTGGCGGAGAACCTTTTACTACTGGCAAAGAGGTTTATGATGTTTTTGCGTTCAATAAAAAAGTAGTAGCAGTGCGCACCAACAAATTGCCTTTATATCAATTAGGTGTTTTCAACGATCCGGTCTACGGAAAAACAGAGGCAAGAATAACATCGCAGTTGCTTTTACCGCAGGGCAACCCTACTTTTGGTAAGTTTTCACAGCAGGTAGAAGACAATCCTGATTCCGATAAACCTGCTCAAATACAAGAGAACGAAACCGTAGTGGATGTTTACCTTTATATACCCTACTTAACCAAAACCGCTGCACAACGTGATAAGGATCTAGATGGGGTCGATGATGCATTTGATAAGGATTCTTCTGATCCCAATAGTGATTGGGACGGCGATGGAGTAACCGATAACCAAGAAAAGGCCAACGGCACAGATCCTTTTAATGTAGATACTGATGGTGATGGCATCAATGATGATAAAGACACAGACACCAAAAAAAACACATTCGCTAAAAGAGTAGAACTAGACAGCATATATGGTGACCGAAAAACAGCTTTCAATCTCAAAATCGAAAGATCAACGTTTTTCTTACGCAACCTTGATCCAAACACCAATTTTCAAGAAGCCCAAGAATATTTTTCTGATCAACAATTTTCACCTGCCTTTGTTTCAGAAGTCTTTTTAGACAGTATGATCACTGTTGACGACCATGAGATTTTATTTAAAATAGAGGAAGATGATCCAGACACCCCTGATGTTGATGAGGCAGGTACTGTAACAAGTAGAATTGGTCCGGGTATTCGAGTTAAATTAAATGAAGCGGGTAAAACATATTTTGGAGAGAATCTTTTAAAAAATGAAGGTCGTTCTGAGCTTTTAAGCCAAGCTAATTTCACCGAGTTCATGAGGGGAATACATATATCGATTGCCCCGAATGGAGAAGACAATCATTATTTATTGTTCAATTTACAACAAGCCACCCTTACCATTAAGTATAAGTACGATAGTATTGATACAAGCAATGATAATGCCGAAGAAGAATTAGAAAAAGATTTTGTACTATCGTTATTGCGGTCAAATACAAATGGCGCAATCAGTGGTAATGCGGTGAATACATTTATCAATGATGCCCTACCACCTGAAATCGCAAACAGTTTTGATACTCCTGAAAATAATACTTCAAGAATTTATTTAAAAGGGGGTGCTGGTTCGTTTGCCGAAATCAAGCTTTTTGATAAAGAAAATGGTAGAGATGCAATTAATCAGATCAAGGCCAATAATTGGATTGTCAATGAGGCCAATCTTACATTTTATATGGATAGAGAAACTCTTGACGCTTCGAACAGTGGCAGTATACGTGATGAGGAGGGTAAACTAATCGAAGTGCCGAGATTGTATTTGTACAATGCCGAGACGAACAAACCACTTTTTAATCAACAGTTTGATGCTGTTAGTACTTCCAGCTCTTTAGAAAGTTTTCCTTTATATGATGGTATTTTAGAGAAAAATTCAGACTTGGGTGTAAAGTATTCTATTAAAATAACAAGTTATATCAATGATATGATTGTTCGTGATTCTACGAATGCAACTTTGGGGCTGACCATTACATCTGATATTAGAACGGTCGGCGCTGTCAATGCCATGCTCGCAAGTGAAGAAAAAAATATTCCTATTATTTCTACAATAAGCCCCTTAGGCACTGTGCTTTTCGGAAGCAATGTCGCATCAGAAAATGAGGGCAAAAAACTGAAACTCGAAATTTTTTACACAAAGGCCAATTAATAAAACAGTGTCTTTAAATGGGTATTTTCAATATGTGTTTCGCTACAATTTTTTCGACTTAGGCATTTCTTCAACTTTAGTATACCACGTGTGATGATTTTACGTTCTACACCTAGAACGGTGTAATCAAATGCTTGAAAGCTCTATTCTTATGAAATAACCAGAATACCCCAATAAATAAATAAAACATATGTGTGGAATAGTAGGATATATAGGGCATAGAGATGCCTACCCAATTATCGTAAAAGGACTTCAGAGACTAGAATATAGAGGATATGATAGTGCTGGTATCGCAATTTATGACGGTAGTGAAATAAACCTTGCCAAGACAAAAGGCAAAGTAGAAGACCTTAAAAAAAAGTCAGAAAGCACTATTTCTTTGGAAGGAAGTCTGGGTATTGGCCATACACGTTGGGCCACCCATGGTGTGCCGAACGATGTTAACTCACACCCCCATTATTCGAATTCGGGTGACTTGGTGATTATTCACAATGGTATCATTGAGAACTATGAATCTATAAAAAAGGAATTGACCAAGAGGGGATACGTCTTTCATTCAGACACCGATACCGAGGTCTTGATAAACCTTATCGAAGAAGTTCAAAAAACCGAAAAGGTGTTATTGGGCCAAGCAGTACAAATTGCCCTTACTCAAGTAGTAGGTGCGTATGCGGTCGCTATATTCGACAAAAAGAAACCAGATGAAATCGTCGTCGCCAAATTAGGAAGCCCCTTGGCAATAGGTGTTGGCGATAATGAATTTTTTATTGCATCTGACGCCTCTCCCTTTATTGAATTTACCAACAATGCCGTTTATTTGGAAGATGGACAAATGGCCATTATTCGTTTGGGGAAGGAAATCAAACTAAGAAAAATCAAAGATGATTCAGTGGCCTACCCCAATATTCTAGAACTTCAAATGAATTTAGAGGAGATAGAAAAGGGCGGGTACGATCATTTTATGCTCAAAGAGATTTATGAGCAACCAAGGGCGATTTTAGATACGTACCGTGGCCGTTTACGAGTAGATCAAGGCCTGATCCGTATGGCAGGTATCGACCAAAATCTTGAAAAATTCATGAACGCCGATAGAATAATAATTGTGGCCTGCGGTACCTCATGGCATGCGGGTTTGGTGGCAGAGTATATTTTTGAAGATTTGGCGCGTATACCCGTTGAGGTGGAGTATGCCTCTGAATTCAGATATCGAAACCCGGTGATTGGCGATAAAGATGTTCTGATCGCGATTTCGCAATCGGGTGAAACGGCAGATACATTGGCGGCCATAAAATTGGCCAAGGAAAACGGTGCTTTTGTCTTTGGTGTCTGTAATGTTGTAGGGTCTTCGATAGCGCGCGAAACCGATGCCGGAGCATATACACATGCCGGTCCCGAGATTGGTGTAGCATCTACAAAGGCGTTTACTACTCAGATAACCGTATTGACATTGATTGCTTTGAAATTGGCCAAAGCAAAAGGTGAATTTTCAGATTCCAAGTTCCATGAGTATTTGACAGAATTGGAGACCATACCAATGAAAGTTGAAAAGGCATTGGAATCAAACCCTTTGATAGAGATTATTGCAGACGTATACAAAAATTCCACAAACTGTCTTTATTTGGGCAGGGGTTATAACTTTCCCGTTGCTTTGGAAGGAGCACTTAAGTTGAAGGAAATCAGTTATATTCACGCAGAAGGGTATCCTGCTGCAGAAATGAAACACGGTCCGATTGCCCTGATCGATGAGCAAATGCCTGTTTTTGTCATTGCCACCAAAAGGGGCCACTATGAAAAAGTGGTCAGTAACATTCAAGAAATAAAATCCCGAAAGGGAAAAATAATCGCCATTGTAACCGAAGGCGATGAACAGGTGACCGCGTTGGCGGATCATGTAATCGAAGTGCCAGAGACCCTTGAAAGCCTGACGCCTCTATTGACTACCATACCCTTGCAATTACTGTCTTACCATATTGCCGTAATGAGAGGGTGTAATGTGGATCAGCCGAGAAATTTGGCAAAATCGGTTACAGTAGAGTAATGAACTGATTTTAAGATAATATTTTCTAAAAAGGCCATGACTTATAGTCATGGCCTTTTTTTGTTCAATTTTAATCAATAAGAATTCCTCTGGGCTCTGCTCCGAGGTTTAGAGGAAAGTTTGAAAACCTAAGGTTTTCATCAAACTAAAACTAAACTTTCTTCCGTTGAATACCCCTATGGCTCTGTCTCGGGGATTATTTATTGAATTGCCAGTTTTGAATGCATCTTTTAGGCAATGACATACTATGCACGCATAATTTTTTTCATTTTATGATTTCCGAAATAAAAAAAACGGTATCTTGCCAGTGACTAGGTAACTAACTTAAATAAAGAAGAGAATGAGAACAATACTATTTTTATCGATGTTGATGATCGGAATGATGGGTTTTTCCCAAACAACCATTTCAGGAAAAGTAGTTGATCAAAATAACGAACCCGTACCGGGAACCAACCTTGTAATTGTTGGAAAAGCGGTGGGTGCGGTAACCGATTTTGACGGTAATTTTACGTTGGAAACCGAAGAAGTACCCCCCTTTAAACTACATGTTACAAGTATTGGTTATTCAGATGCAACTGTAGATGTGACCGAAAACAATCAAACCTTGAATGTTGTATTGAATGAGGCCCAGACTTTTTTAGATGAGGTAGTGCTGTCGGCTTCAAGAACCCCTGAAAGGGTCTTTGAATCCCCGGTGTCTGTAGAGCGTTTTGGACTGAAAGAAATAAAGAACACTACGTCAGCTTCTTTTTATGGAGGATTGCAGAATCTAAAAGGTGTGGATGTCAATACCAATAGTTTAACATTTAATTCAATAAACACAAGGGGTTTTGCCACTTTTGCCAATAATAGGTTCATGCAGTTGGTGGATGGCATGGACAATTCGGCGCCAGGCCTTAATTTCGTTTTGGGAAATTTGGTCGGTATGTCGGAACTGGATGTACAAAGTGTAGAGATATTATCAGGTGCTTCCTCGGCCTTATATGGGGCAGGGGCATTCAATGGGATACTTTTTATGCGAAGTAAAAACCCGTTCGATTTTCAAGGAATTAGTTTTTATGCAAAAACGGGCATTACATCGCAAGAAGCTGCCGGAGACAACCAATATTATGATTTTGGCATTAGGGCCGCACATGCCTTCAGTGATAAATTTGCTGTTAAGGCAAGTTTTTCGTTTCTAAAGGGAGAAGATTGGCATGCCAACAGAACAGATGATGTTGACAACCCAGGTTCCACAAGAACAGATCCAGGGTACAATGGCCTAAATGTATATGGTGATGAGGTCGCAACAACCATCAATTTTGACGCAGCGGCCAATTTGCCTTCAGGTACAGTGGGGTCGGCCTTTATTTCTAGAACGGGTTATAACGAAACCGATTTGGCAGATTATGGCGCTGAAAGTGTAAAAGTGGATATGGCGGCGCATTATCGGCCTTTTGGCGATGACCTTGAAATACTCTATAACTTCAGGGTAGGTAGAGGAACCACAATTTACCAAGGAGCAAATAGGTATGCTGTTACCGGGTTTAACATGCAACAGCATAAGCTTGAAATACGAAATAATAATTTTTTCTTAAGAGGCTATATTACCTCAGAAGGTTCCGGAGATTCTTATGACACACGGTTTACGGGTATCAATATCAACAGGGCCTGGAAATCAGACGTTGACTGGTTTGGAGATTACGCTCGAACCTTTATCGGAGCCAAATTGGGCGTAGGCACAGGTGTACCGTTAGATGATGCTACAGCACATGCAGCGGCAAGACAAGTGGCCGATACAGGCAGATTGATACCCGGAACCCCTGAATTTCAGGCTACATTCGATAGGGTAACTTCAGATGGTAGTTTACTTACGGGGTCTAAATTCATTGATAACACCAAATTTCGTCATGTAGATGCCAACTATAATTTCAGTCATTTGACCAAAGATATCGCCGATATACAAATTGGGGGCTCTTTTAGAGAATACGAATTGAGTTCAAACGGAACTATTTTCACGGATATCGATGGGTCTATTACCTATAACGAGTTTGGGGCCTATATGCAGGTGCAAAAGAAATTTATCGACGAACGTTTGAAGCTTACAGGCTCTGTACGTTATGATAAGAACGAATTTTTTGATGGTTTCTTTTCCCCAAGGGGTTCCTTAGTGTATACCGCTGGCGAAAATAGAAAACAGAATTTTAGGGCCTCTATACAAAGAGGTTTTAGAAACCCGTCAACACAGGATCTATTTATCGGGTTAGATGCTGGTAGAGCGGTACTGGTAGGTTCTGCTCCGCAAAATTTGGATAGGGATGTAAGAATCTATACGCTCAATACAAGCGGGAGTGGAGAGGCCTTGACAGGTTCGCCAACAGTCACCATTCTTGGTAGGGCCGCCTACGAAAATGCATTTTCTTTAGCTTCCGTCCAGGCCGGTGCACCAGCTGCGGTAAACACCCCTTTGGTCAAGCCTGAAGAAGTCACTGCCTACGAAGTGGGGTATAGGGCCCAGTTTGGTAAAGTGAGCTTAGATATAAGTGGTTATTATAACCAATACAAGGATTTTATATCAGTTACCACGGTTATTGTTCCTTTTTATGGTGATGCAGCGTTCACACAGATAATACCAGGAACCACCACACCTGTCGCCCTAGCTGCCTTAGGTAACGGTGATTTCAAGGCGTATCAGACTTATACCAATTCTCAATTGGATATTAATTCTTATGGAGGAACCTTTGGGATAGATGCAAAAGTTTTCGGAGACTTTGATTTTGGTATTAACTATACCTATGCAAAATTGGATTTTGACCAAGCCTCGGCCCCAGATTTTGAGCCGGCTTTCAATACCCCTGAGCATAAGGTAAAGGTTTCTTTTGGAAATACTGCCCTGTTCAAAAATTTTGGGTTCAATGTGAATTATAGATGGAGCGATAGTTATTTATGGCAACAGACTTTTGCCGATGGTACCATTCCCTCATTTAGTGTGATGGATGCTCAGATCAACTATTCGGTGCCAAGTATTAAATCAATATTTAAATTAGGAGGATCCAACATTCTAGGAGACGAGTATTTTTCAGCGATAGGAACAGGAAACGTAGGTTCTCTCTTCTATGTTGGGTGGTCAATTAATCCATAAAATCAAAGTATTCGACAAAAAAAGACACCATGAAATCGGTGTCTTTTTTTATTGGAAAAAAAGAAAGAAGCACTTTCTATTTAAAATGTAAAAACATATCTTTGCAGCCTGAAAAATAGCGGTATTTGAGTGCTGTTTTCAATTAATAGTTGTTCCTAATAAATAAATCAAGTAATGTCAAAAGTTACAGGTAGGGTTTCGCAGATAATAGGGCCGGTGGTCGATGTTGAATTTCAATCAGGAGACGAACTTCCGAAAATTTATGATTCTTTGGAAATCATTAATAAAGACGGTTCCATATTGGTTCTTGAAGTACAATCACATGTTGGTGAAAATACCGTAAGAACCATTTCTATGGACTCTACGGATGGTCTTAGCAGAGGAACAGATGTGGTTGCAACGGGCAGCGCAATACAGATGCCAGTAGGTGATGACGTATATGGGCGCTTGTTTAATGTAATTGGTGATGCCATTGATGGTTTGGGCAATTTGCCCAAGGCAGGTAAAGATGGCCTTCCCATTCACCGTGAAGCTCCCAAATTCGAAGACCTTTCCACTTCAACAGAAGTATTGTTTACTGGAATAAAAGTAATCGATTTGATTGAACCCTACGCCAAAGGGGGTAAGATCGGTTTGTTCGGAGGTGCCGGTGTAGGTAAAACCGTATTGATTCAAGAATTGATCAACAATATTGCCAAAGGGCATGGTGGACTTTCGGTTTTTGCGGGGGTAGGGGAAAGAACGAGAGAAGGAAACGATTTGCTTCGTGAGATGCTAGAGTCAGGTATTATAAAATATGGCGATGACTTTATGCATTCGATGGAAGAAGGCGGTTGGGATCTTTCTAAAGTCGATAAAAAAATCATGAAAGAGTCTAAAGCGACTTTCGTTTTCGGACAAATGAACGAACCCCCTGGGGCACGTGCCAGAGTAGCACTTTCTGGGTTGACCATAGCAGAATATTTTCGTGATGGGGCAGGTGAAGGACAGGGAAAAGATGTGCTTTTCTTTGTAGATAACATTTTCCGTTTTACTCAGGCAGGTTCTGAGGTATCGGCGTTATTGGGACGTATGCCTTCTGCTGTAGGGTATCAGCCGACATTGGCAACTGAAATGGGCGCCATGCAAGAAAGAATTACTTCAACAAAAAGAGGATCGATTACTTCTGTACAGGCGGTTTACGTACCTGCTGATGATTTAACGGATCCAGCACCTGCAACAACATTTGCCCACTTGGATGCTACCACGGTACTGTCGCGTAAAATTGCCGAGTTGGGAATTTACCCAGCGGTAGATCCCTTAGATTCCACTTCGAGAATCTTAACAGCTGAAATTTTGGGCAATGAACATTATGACTGTGCACAACGTGTAAAAGAGCTGCTACAGCATTATAAAGAATTACAAGACATTATTGCCATACTTGGTATGGAAGAACTTTCAGAAGAAGATAAACTCTCAGTAGGTAGGGCAAGACGTGTTCAACGTTTCTTATCACAGCCTTTTTTCGTGGCCGAGCAGTTTACAGGTCTCAAAGGGGTATTGGTAGATATTAAAGAAACGATTAAAGGGTTTACTATGATTATGGATGGTGAGTTAGATCATTTGCCAGAATCTGCATTCAATCTTAAAGGAAATATTGAAGATGCTATAGAAGCTGGCGAAAAAATGTTGGCTGAAGCATAAATCAATATGTAATTGACAGTACCAAACACTGAACACCAAAACATATGTACCTAGAAATCGTATCACCAGAAGCAACCCTATTTGCAGGAGAAGTTACTTCGGTAACCGTACCGGGCGTTACTGGGGAATTCCAAATGTTAACGGATCATGCGCCAATAGTCTCATTGCTCCAAGCAGGAGATGTAAAAGTAGAAGGCAATATAACTATTGACGAGGCGTATCAAGGTAAATTTTCAAAAGACGACACTGGAAAAACTGTTCTGACCATTTCGAGCGGTACTATTGAAATGAAAGATGGCAGAATAATAGTTTTGGCAGATTGAGTCATGACCCTCAAATCCCTACACTATTGAGGATGAAAACAATTCAAGCTATTGGCTATACGATTGGTATGGCTTTTTTTGTTTAGTTGAATGACGAAAAAAAAGAATGTTATAATCTCTGAAGGAAACAAGCCTTTTTGGCAGCTTGTTGTGTCAGCAGTTCATTATACTGCTATCGTTTCTTTGCTGATCTTTTTCTTTATTGGATTTGAGTTGACTACGGAAACAAAAAAATTAAAAGGCAGTTTTAATTTTTTGGAAGCAATCATCTACTTATTGCCCACTGCACTATATTTTTCTGTAGTAAAAAATTTTCTCTTTGATTTTGGGGAAAGAAAATACAAAATTCAATACTGTGTGGGCGCTATAAAAGTTGGAAGTTGGAAGAACTTGCCGGAAATTGAATACGTTTCTGTTTTTAAGCAGCCCAAGACAGATGGAGATTTCACTTTTGAAGTGAATCTTTGGTATTTTAAAAACAGGCATTTTAATATTTATGAGAGCGATGATTCGGCACCCGCTTTTGAGTTAGGCCAAGCAGCTGCGAAGGTGCTGAATGTCAAATTATTGAATGCAACAGTGCCAAATAGTTATAAATGGGTAAAATTGAATAAAATCAATACTTCAAAATAGTCAATTCTCGATTTTCCCTGCTCACGGGTAGTACAATCCTCGTAGGTCTTTCTTATTTTATTACTATTTTCCTCAGGGTATCACCATAAGGTGTTTCCAATAATACGGCATATACGCCAGAAGGCAACCCTGATAGGTCGAAAGGAATACTATAGGCTGTTTTTCCCCTGTCTT
>CAZEUV010000011.1:0-50467 GCA_964515285.1 uncultured Maribacter sp.
ATATTCCTTTAAAGAAAGGAAGGTATAGAGGGTGATTTTTTTGAAAAAAGCAAACCATTGATTAGAAAACCAGTTTTGCCCCCATACTAGTACCCTTGGTCTTTATTGTAGATCAAGGGTTTTTCAATCTAAATGATTCCCCAACGGCTCTGCCTCGGGGTTTCCGATTTACCTCTCCTTTGGAGAGGTCAGAACTGTCATTTTCGACAGTTCTGGGTGAGGTAAAATACAATCTCGACCATTCGGGACGGTTTTTGGCCCCGAGGCCAAAATGAAAGCAGAAAAACAAGATATCATGTTTACCTTTAAAAAAACAAGGCACTAACGAGTATAAAAACAAAAATTATGAAGACATTTTTTAAAACAGCGCTGTTATTTTTTTTTACAACCCTAGCCGTAAGTTGCGGTAATGAAAATAAAATCGCAAACAATAACGGAACTAGTACTTATTTAACAGCCAAGATTAATGGTAAAGATTTTAAAAGCACTGCAGAAATAGTAGCTTTTAAAGCACCTATTATCGGCGACAAATATGGTGCTTATATTACAACTGCAGATAATCTTGGAGATCCAGAGTATGGGTTTATATTTTTAAACGATGTCTATAAAAATGACGACCCAGATGTTAAATGGAGGGAAGGAAGTATAGAATTGAAAAATGCAGCGGGCAAGAGTGATGCTTGGAAAATACCTCGTGACTTTAGTTTTACCATTACAAAAGAAACAAGCACAACTTTAGAGGGTACTTTTTCATTTGTTGCCACTCCGGCATATGGCAATGAATTAGAAGCATTGACCATTACCGAAGGTAAATATAAAGCTGCTAAAAAGAGTTATTGAAAGAAGGGTTTCCGATTTACCTCTCCTTGGGAGAGGTCGGAACTGCTTTTTTGCTCCCGAAACGTCGGGACCGGGTGAGGTAACCCCCCCCTATGGCGCTACCTGCCAACAGGGTCAATTTCAAGATTTTTTTAATGAGATTAGATACAACAACATAAGTAGTAACAAACACCAAAATAGTAGCACTGGTACTACCGATGGTGTTTGAAAATTAATCTCAAGAACCTATTTGAGTTGGTTAAAACCTTTGGTCTTACTGTAGAGACTGAAGGTTTTTTTACATATAAATTCTCCAAGGCGCAGCCTTGGATCCACCTGCCGTAGGCAGGGTTTCCTATTTTTTACTCACTCTCAGAAGTCAGGGCTACTTTATTATGCTGCTAGTTAAGCAGCACATAAAAGAGAGGCACAAAGTAATTGGCTAAGCCCGAATGCATCAATAAATAGAGGCCTTAAGCAAAAAACAAACAAACACATGTTTACCTTTTTACCCTTAGGGTACAAATGAGCATAAATAATTAAAAACAATAAAATTATGAAAAACAAAACGATTAAAATCATGAAAAAAGGAATGAAAAAATTCGGCTATTTAGCAATGGCGTTTTTAGTAGTGGGCTTGGCCTCTTGTAGTAAAGATGGCGATACTGGTCCCGCTGGTGCTGTTGGTCCTGCAGGTGCTGCTGGCCAGCAAGGTATACCGGGTGTTGATGGTGAAGCACAAGGGATACCGGGTCCAGCAGGCGCTGATGGAACAAACGGAACTGACGGTGCAGATGGTGCAGATGGTGCTACCGGAACGGCCAACGTTATCTATTCGCCAAGGATTACCATTAAGAAAAATGATTGGAATGTTACTCAGGGGGGTAAATTTCAGACAGCCCAAATCGATGTTCCTGAGCTGACGCAAGACATCTTTGAAAAAGGGGTTGTGCTGGTATATGACTATTCTGCAGCTGATGGGGGGGTATATTCGCCTCTTCCTTCTTTTAGAAGTGTTGACTACACATTTTCGATCAGGGTTAATAAAATAGCTTTCATTATACTTGATCCTACAATTCCATATATAGCGGCAAGCGATAAAGAATTAAGATACGTGCTTATCCCGGGAATGGTATCAACATCGGGTAAAACAAGTCCGCAGCAAGCGATTTACAATGAATTGCAAGCAGCAGGCGTAGACATCAACAACTTCGCACAGGTAGCGGCGTATTACAACATTCAATAATAGTTTGACCACACCTTGTTTGTATTGAAGTAAGTAAACGCCATTGAAGTGCCCTAGTGTAGGTCAATGGCGTTTTTAATACACTAAAATCAAATACTAAAACCATAAAAAGAACGAACAGATGAAGACAAGTAAAAAAACACTACCGATTATTTCTGTCGCTTATGATTCGTGTAGTGATAAACCAGATAATCTTCCTTCTTTAGATATTATTACAGCTTCTTTAATATATAGAACCTGTCCCCCTCCATCGGGAGGGGTTAGGGGAGGACTTTTCAAGAGCGGCGAATTTCAGATAAAAACCATTTAAAGAACAAACAAATGAAAATAACTAAAAAAATACTACTGCTCTTGTTAATGGCAATCACTGTGGTTTCTTGCAAAAAAGAAACTCGTGATAAGATAAAACAAGCCAAACAGGTCATTTCAAATACCACTACGGTTGTTGAAAAAGCCAAGGCGGCCGAAGAAGAAATGTCCGAATTGAAAGATGCGGTCTCATTGACCAATACCGATCTGAAAGAATGGTTGCCCGAATCTTTAGAGGGTTTAAAACGCACGGGCTTTAAGGTGGGTGCCGCGGGTTATATGAACGTAGCCTCTATAGAAGGCACATTTAAATCAGAAGATAATGACAAAAAATTATCGATTCAGATTATCGATGGTGCCGGTAAGATGGGCAGCGTTATGATCGCAAGCCTAGGGTTTGCCAGTAAGATGGATATGGAGGAAGAAGACGAAAACAGACACCTTAAAACTGTTGATGTAAATGGTATCAAAGCACAACAGACCTACCTCAAAAAGCGCAACGAGACCAAAGTGCAGTTTGTATACAAAAAACGATTTGGGGTGATTGTAGATGGTCTTGATATGTCGCCCGAAGAAACCTGGGAGGCAATAGAGAAATTGAATCTAGAAGAATTGGTGGATAAGACAAAATAATACCAAATTAATTTGTGCAATTATCGGATGGTGTTTAACCAAATAAAAAAATACAAATGATGAAAAAATTACTCACTTACTTTTTGATGTTCACGGTGACTGTAATATGTGCCCAAAATGTTGGCAAGACCGTTGTGGCCAGTTCGGGCGGTACGGTAACCAACGCAGAGGTCACGGTCGGCTATACCATAGGCGAGCCCATTGTTGGCCCTGTAGGTAGCGATACCCGTATAGATCAAGGTTTTTGGGCGGGCGGCGAACTAATCGTAGAGCCTATAAACGATGGCGAAGAAGATCTGTCGGGTATTTTGGTGTACCCCAACCCGGTAGAGAGCGAACTCACCATTTTCACCAATAACAAAGAAATCTACGGCATCACTCTTTTTGCTGTAAACGGCAAAAGGGTACTGAAGCAAAAGGTCGATTCTATTCAATTGGAATATAAAATCGACATGAGCTATCTCGCAAAAGGTATGTACGTATTGCGCCTTTTTGTAGAAGGCGACAACAAGGGAAAATTGTTCAAGATTATAAAAAAGTAAAGAAGAGCCTAACCAAATAAAGTGAGGCATTTGAAAGCCAGAATTGGGATGACCGGCATAAGGCTTCTTAAAAAAATGAGGCCATCCCCCTCCCCCTGGAGGGGTTAGGGGAGGACTTTTCAAAAGGATAACACAACAAATAGTAAACAGAGAAAAATAAAAAAACGAGAAACCATGAAAAAAGATTACATCATTATATTGATTGCCATCCTGTTCTCTGGAACGGGAATAGCACAAACGTTACAAAAGAACTTTATAAATTACCAAGGTGTAGCACGCAGTGCCAGCAACGAGCTTATGACCAGCGAGAATATGACCATAAGCATTGCCCTAAGGTTTGGTTCGGCGAATGCCATTGCCCAATATGAAGAAAATCATAATATTACTACCGATGCCAATGGGGTGTTCAGCTTGAAGATAGGTAATGGCAGCACCGTGAGCGGTGATTTCAATAACCTGCCTTGGGGTAGTTTAGCGACCTATGTAACCGTACTTATGAATGGCAATGAGGTAGGCACTACTGAAATGATGGCCGTGCCCTATGCTATCAGTTCGGGTGATGCCGATGACCAGTCGGCCACTGAAGTACCATATGATAACTCCACTTCAGGCCTAACGGCGACAACTACCCAAGATGCCATTGACGAATTGGTGGGCAGTGGTGCGGTTGATGCCGATTCGGATCCCACCAATGAATTACAAAACCTGAGTTTTGATGCCGTGACCAATGAACTGAGTTTGTCAAATGGCAATTTGGTGGTTTTGCCCAGTGGTAGTACTGATGCCGATGCCGACCCTACAAATGAGCTGCAAACCATAAGTTTTGACGCTACAACCAATGAGTTGAGTCTGACCGACGGCGGGGTCGTTACTATTCCTAGCGGAGGCACCGATGCTGACGCGGATCCCACAAACGAATTTCAAAATTTGAGTTTCGATGCTACGACGAATGAATTGAGCCTTACTGATGGTAATACAGTTACAATACCGAGTGGCGGTACCGATGCCGATGCTGACCCCACCAATGAGATTCAAGATATAAGTTTAAGCGGTACTGAATTGACAATTTCAGACGGATCAACAATTGATCTTGCGCCGATCGTACCACCAGGGGGTACTGATGACCAAACCTCGACCGAAGTGCCTTATGACAATGCAGCCTCGGGTCTGACCGCTACCAATGCCCAAGCGGCCATTGACGAACTAGCGGGTGGCGGTACTATCGACACCGATGATCAAGGCTTGATTCTTACCGGTGATGTACTTACCATTGAAGATGGTACCGGATCTATTGATTTAAGCGTTTATCGCGATAATGCAGGCGGTGGTTCAGGTACAGGCCTTGAAAAAATAACGGAAAATGGTAACAGTGGATGGCGATTGACCGGACAGGTTGAGGCTAATTATGATGATATTGGTGAAAATGCCACTGATGTAAGTTTTAGCGATAGAGTTTCATCAAACTATGGAGCTGGGGGTAAATATGCTTTTGCAACAGGCAATCTCTCTGAAGCCTCAGGAGAGTCGTCGATAGCAGCGGGAAAATTTTCCATAGCTTCTGGCTATACCGCAGCGGCCTTTGGTTTAGATACTAGGGCCACGGGAGAGTCTTCAACAGCAATGGGGTCCTCAACCTTGGCTTCAGGTGACGATGCCTTGGCCACGGGTAGCGTAACAGTAGCTTCAGGGGAGGTTTCTACTGCTATGGGCCTATTTACAAAGGCAGAAGCCTATTCTTCTTTGGCCATAGGTCGAAATAATACTGGCGGTGGAGACCCAAAAAACTGGGTAGCCACAGACCCGCTATTTGAAATTGGCAATGGCGATAACAATACCGATAGCAATGCTTTAACGGTTTTAAAAAACGGTACCATAACAGCACCAAGTTTAGCTCTGGCAGATATTACCGACCCCAAGGCCTTGGTCACCAAAGAATATGTAGATGCAAATGGGGGTGCGAGCCTTTGGTCGCAGACGGGTAATGATATCAATTACACATCTGGTAAGGTGGGCATTGGTACCGCCGCCCCAACATCTGTTTTGGATATTAAAGGTGGAAATAACTGGAACCTCACCACTACCGAAGGCGACTTTCGTATAGGCAATGATACCCACCGCCTTAAAATGGGCGTAGCTCTCGGGGGCACAGGGGCGGGTCATGCACGTATCAGGGCCGAAGGAGGCGTTGATCGCCTGACCCTAGGTGCAGGCAACAAAGATGTTTTGGCCATTACGCCCGGTAGTGTAAATATGATCGGTGATTTTGCCAATCAGGGGTTGTATCAGGTGTATCCCTTGGCCAATAGCTGGATCCCTTCTGCTAATGTAAGTGGTAAGTTAATTCCTTTTCCAGGTGCAACGTTAACCATAGCTGTACCTCTGGGCAGCAAAGTATTTATAGGGTTCAATTCATCTGCCAGAATAGATTCAGATTATATTTCCTTGGCTATTGTTAGAGATGGAGATACAAGCGTTAGCGCTGTAGGAGGTTTAATTGCTTCTCAGATTCAGGATTGCTACACTATAGCAGGAAGTACACAGAGATGGAGTTTTGAGATAACCCATCTCGATATTGATGTTACACCAGGGGTACATACCTATGAGGTTTATGTTAAACAGAGCGATGATGCAGATGATAATGTTTGGAATGGTAGTGTAAAAACTTCTTTCTACGCCATGGTCATCAAAGAGTAAAGAGAAATGAGACAGCCTCTATTTATTGCTTTCCTCTTATTTGCATTCTGCGCCTTTGGTCAAAACCAAATAGCGAACGGGTTTGTTGGTAAAACAGAAAAAAGAACCATAACGAACGCCAAAGAGGGCCAATTGATCTGTGTTGATGATTATGGTAATTATAAAGTCTGTACAGGCAACGAGTTTGAAAAGGTCTTGGGGTTCTGTACCAATGCGCCCTATGTAACGGTCAACAAGGCCAAGGGTGACAATAAGATTACAGAGTTTCAGGGCATCGCCTCGTTTAGCAAGGGCCGTATCAAAACAGGTGATTACCTCTGCCCTTGCAAAAAGAACCCTGGGCGGGTAGTGCGTTGTAGAAAGAAGAACAACCCTTATGCCAAGGCATTGGAAGCACCAATGGGTGAAGGCGCTCTTTTTAAGGTGAAAATATTAGGGCATCGCCGAAAATATTGAAATGTAAATGGCAGTAGTGTATATCACTGCCAATGGGTTTTTTATAAAAATCTATTGGCGTGAGAATGGTTGAAAACCAGTTGCCAACAATACACTATTCATTACCATTCATACAATTTCAAAAGAGCGGCACACCCTTTTTTCTATCTTTATTTCAGAAACATACCTCAAGCCCTATTGCATTCCGGTTCAGGAATACGATCACACCCTCAATTAGCAAAGCCCTCAGCATTAAGAATCTATATTCCGACAAATAAGTATGACCATATGTTAACCTTAGGCCCCCTATGGGTATTAATTAAAAAACAAAGTATAATCCACTAAAAGAAATATCATGAAAACATCGTTTATTCTTATTGTAGCCTTATTGTTAAATACAACGCTTTTGTTTGCCGAGCCATTATCTGCCTTAATAAAAGGGGTAAATCCATTATTTTTCGTCCTTATCGAAGGCATGTTGGTTTTGGGGTATATAGTAAACAAATGGTTTAAAAACCTTAATGAGGCCTGTATGATAGATTATGGCCATCTAAATATTTTCGTGGTCAAATCACCTGAAAGGTAATACCCATTTACTTTTATAATTCCCTTATCCCGAGTACTCGGGATGCCTCGAACAGGCCTGTCGCAGGCAGGGTTTCCTATTTACTTCTCTAGAGAGGTAGGAACTGCTTTTTTTGCCCCCGACGGTTCGGGGCTCGGTGAGGCTATTGATATTACAGCGACTTTCTCAGGGTAAACCCTGATTTTTAGGTTTCAGGGTTTACCCTGAAGGTTTTAAAAACGTATTGAAATACCTTGCACAGGTAACTTTTAAAACAGCCCTTTTTGACCGTGCCCTTTTCACCAAAAAAACAGATTATGAATGTAGCATTGAAAAGATATACCAATCAAAAAACAGCTTTAGAGCCGTTGAAGCGGTTTATCCAAAACCAACATTTGACCAAGGATAGTTATCATCACTTGGATGGATTGTTGGCAGAAGTAAATTCTGAATTAAAAAACGGCACGATCTCAAAAGAAGACATGGTCGAAATACATTCAAGTTTCGGAAAAGAATTTCTTGAAAACACCCTGCACGGCCGTGGATTTTTAAAGCCTAACGGATACCCGGGCGATTACCTTTTCTTAGATGGAATATATACCAACTATACCTCGTCAGACCCAAAATATAGAATTTGGGATGAATATGTGCAACAACACACAGCCCCAACCGCGGTACGTAACAGAAAAGAATATTTCAAACATTTGGTGCGTTCAAAAGCAGCTAATAATACTGAATTAAGCATTTTAAATGTAGTGAGCGGTTCAGGTAGAGAACTTGCGGAACTCTACAGCACCTTGCCCGCAACCACGAATATCAAAACTACCTGTATCGAAGTTGATGGAGAAGCCATTGAATTTTCAAAAGAATTGAATAAAAAGCACCTAGATCGAATTGACTATGTGCACGCCAATATTTTCAGATACCGAAACACCAATTCGTATGACCTTATATGGTCTGCGGGACTGTTTGATTATCTCAACGATAAAGCCTTTATAATGTTATTGAAAAGGTTCAAAGAATGGCAAAAGAAAAAAGGTGAGATTATCATAGGCAACTATAACGAGGGCTACAACCCCAGTAGAAACTATATGGAAATTCTTGGCGACTGGCACCTTATTCACCGTACCGAAGAAGAACTTGTTAACTTGGCGAGAAAAGCGGGCTTTGAAGAAAGTCAAATACAAGTAAACCGTTTGGTAGACAATGTGATTCTGTATTTGCATATCCGTTTAGAATAGAAGTAATGCTATAAGATGGTCAATGTTCTATTGACTATCACCTATTTTCAGACCTAACAGGTTTCAACTTGCCCGCCGTTAGATCTTGTTCATTACAACCACTTCCAATTATTTATACTATTTAGATTTCGAGCAGCGTTTATTATTACGCCTTTGAGGTTCTTATGTTATGAACTCGTCTTGAGTTATTGTTTGGAACCGAGAATGAAGGCTTTCGTTCCATAATGAAGTCATTTTTTGGTTCCTTAGCATCGCTACGGAACCAAAAACTGGCAAAATTAGGGTGCGAAATGCGAAATTCGCAGGTAAAAGAATAACTCAAGACGAGTTCTATATGTGAATCTATTTTGAAACTTGATTCTAATACCAATTTAACAACAAAATCAAAGTCCCAAAATAAACTTCCTCGACCCAAGCCTGCCTGCCGTAGGCAGGCGTACGAGGTATTAAATAGAAATATCCCTTTTCGGCCATCGCCCTGCGATAAAAAAAACATTTAAGTGTTAACCTTTTAAAATTAAAACCATGAAAGGGAAACTAAAGAACTTAAATGATGAAACTTCTACTCACCTACCTTTTGATTTTTACCGTAGTCGCTTTAAACGCACAAGCCTTGGATAAGGTTATTGTGGCAAGTGTGGGCGGCTCGATTTCCAGTGCCGATGTTACCATCGGTTTTACCATCGGCGAGCCCATTGTAGGGTTGGTGCATAACGACACCTCTATAGATCAGGGTTTCTGGGCGGCAAGCCATATTTTGGTAATACCCGAAAGTCCCGAAGAAGATCTTTCGGGTATTTTGGTCTACCCCAATCCCGTAGAAGAAGAGCTCACCATATTTACCAACAATATAAAAATATATGGCATCACCCTTTTTGCGATAGATGGTCGGCGGGTTTTGAAACAAAAAGTAGAATTAGCTCAATTGGAACATAAGATTGATTTGAGTCATCTATCAAAAGGCATGTACGTTCTACGTCTTTTTACAGAAGGCGACAACAAGGGAAAACTATTTAAGATCATTAAAAAGTAAAAGCACGGACCTTGGTTGTGGCTTCGTTGAAATACGGAAGCTATCCCCCTCCCTCTGGAGGGGCTAGGGGAGGACTTTTAGGGAATACGCAACAAGTAAAACAAGTATAACAAAGAACTAAAAACGAGAAACCATGAAAAAAAATTACATCATTCTACTAATTGCAATCCTGTTCTCTGGAACGGGAATAGCGCAAACGTTACAAAAGAACTATATCAATTACCAAGGTGTGGCCCGCAGTGCTGGCAACGAACTTATGGCCAGCGAGGATATGACAATTGGAATTTCATTAAGGTTCGGAGCGTCAAATGAGGCTATCGAGTATGAAGAGAACCATGCCCTGACAACAGATGCCAATGGGGTGTTCAGCTTGAAGATAGGTAGTGGCAGTACCGTAAGTGGTGATTACGATACCCTACCTTGGGGTAGCTTGGCCACCTATGTTACGGTGGCCATAAATGGTAATGAGGTAGGCACCACTGAAATGATGGCCGTACCCTATGCCATTAGTTCGGGTGATGCCGATGACCAATCGGCCGCTGAGGTGCCCTACGATAATGTGGTTTCTGGGCTAACGGCGACCAATACACAAGAGGCCATTGACGAATTGGTGGGCAGTGGTGCGGTTGATGCTGATGCAGATCCGACTAATGAGATACAGACAATAAGCTTTGATATTGCAACCAATGAACTGAGCCTTACCGATGGCGGTATTGTGACTCTCCCTAGTAGCGGAACCGATGCTGATCCTGATCCTGAAAATGAATTACAGACCCTTGCCTTTGATGCTGGTACAAACGAGTTAAGTCTTTCTGATGGCAATACGGTCACTATTCCCAGTGGTGGTACCGATGCCGATGCAGACCCCACCAATGAAATTCAAACTATAAGTTTTGATGCAGGAACAAATGAATTAAGCCTGTCGGGTGGAGGTACAGTAACAATACCCAGTGGCGGAACCGATGCCGATGCAGACCCCGAAAATGAAATCGATGTGACCAGGCGTCACGGCCTTCTGGTAGGAGACGATGGAATCGTTGATGGATTGGTAGGAACAGCCGATGGCCAAGTGGCAAAATGGGATGCCGCATTGGGCAATTGGGTAGCAGGAACTGATGAAACAGGTGGGGCCGGTGGAAGTTCATTGTGGACTGAAGATGGCGATAAAATTTATTACAATACAGGAAATGTAGGTATTGGGGCGGCAAATCCCATTGGAAAGTTGCAAATATCAAAGAACTCAAATTCCGCTCCCTTCTTAAATCTCCATTCAACATCCGGCGATGAGATTAATGTGAGATACTCTAAAATGGAAAACTCTTTAAATTGGAATCAACACGCTGTTATAGGTACAGATGAAGCCTCGAGCAGGATGAATTTCAATTTTTATGATAGTGGTACGGATCATCCAATTATTACGCTCCGGGGGAATAGAAAAATGGGAGTCAACAATGCTAACCCTCAGTCCACTTTAGATATTGCTGGGAATATTAGGTCAACCGATCTTGCAGGTACGGGCCAACGCAATGTCATGGCCGATGCCGATGGCAACTTGGTCATTGGTGCTGGGGGCGGTGGAAGTTCACTTTGGATGGAAAATGGCGGTCATATCAACTACGATACAGGAAGGGTGGGCATCGGTACTGGAGCAAATGTACCTGTTACTAGAGTCGAAATAGCTGGCATTCCCGGTGTTTCAGAAGAAGTTGGGTTTACCAATGCCTTATTTACTATAACTGATAATGAATTTGGCGGAGGCCCTTATAGATTGATCATGGGGGGGTCAAGTATTCAGACTACGGCAGAAGGAGTCCTCTCGAGTTTAAGACTTAACCCAGAAGGGGGGAATATTATCACAGGTGCGGGTAACTTTGGTATTGGCGTTTCACCTAACGAGAAATTGGATGTTGACGGAACTATTCGAACAAGAGATCTTGCAGGCACGGGCCAACGCAATGTAATGGCCGATGCCGATGGTAATCTGGTAATCGGTGCTGGAGGAACTGGCGGAAGCTCGCTTTGGGAGGAAGATGCTGATGGCATTAATCGAACAAGTGGATCTATAGGTATAGGGGGGGTGTCATCCTCGAATTCAAGATTGAGAGTGGTTAATGGAACAGCTGGCTACAGGGAAGGAATTTACTCGTATGTTTTTCATTCGGGTTTCAAAGTGGGGATATCTGCTCATGCTTTAAGTCGTGATGATGAAAACGCATTTGGAATGCGCTCTTCAGTTACCAGTGAAGCAGATGCTACGGCATGGGCCTATCGTGCCGATATGAATGGTGCCGGTACAGGCACAAAATATGGGTTCTTTTCAAAAATCCACCCAGGTGCCGGGGGTCTTAAATACGGGCTTTATACCGATGGAGAGGATAGAAACTACTTTTCAGGATCCTTGGGTATAGGCACAGAGACCCCAAGCGCAAAGCTGCATGTTGATGGTGACATTCGCTCAACCGATCTTGCCGGTACGGGCCAACGTAATGTCATGGCCGATGCTGATGGCAACTTGGTCATTGGTGCAGGTGGTGGTGGTTCGTTGTGGGCACAGAATGGAGATAAAATACACTATAATTTAGGCAATGCAGGCATAGGAACCGATAATCCGCTGGCACCACTTCATATAATTACATCAGCTATCAACCCGCTTCGTATTGAGTCAACCTCAGCGGACAATTATATTCGATTTTCGAACACAAATGGTTACAGAGGTTATGTGGGTGTTTTTTCAAATGATAATGATATGGATTTAGGAACAGGATTGGGTAATACTACGGGAAAAGTACATTTGACCACGCTTGCAACTCCAAAATTGACCGTGGCTGCCGATGGTGACGTAGGTATTGGCACAACCAACCCGACCGCTAAATTAGATGTTGACGGTGATATCAAAACATCGGGTGAAGTTCATACAAATAATACGGGCAATGCTAATATGCTACCAATTGCTTATGGGTATATCGACGCATCTGGCAACATTCTTTCGGGCAGCGGTAATTTTACAGTTAGCAAGTTAGGGGCATTGCTTGGATTATACTCGGTTACGATTCCTGATGAGGATGATCAAGCAAATTGGATCGTGATGACTACAATTAACCATACAGCCCCAGGAATTGCTTCCGTATCCCATTCTGGTTCTATTGCACGCAATTTTTCTGTTAATACATGGAGACTAAATTCAACGCGATTCGATTCTAGTTTTTCGTTTGTAGTTTACAAAAGGTAGCGATTGTTAGCTGACATTCTATGCGTTAATCTGATATTGCCCCCGTAATTTTTAAACCAAAAAGTATATTTAAAAAGATACTTTTTGGTTTATTTTTTTTGTTCGATGCAATGTAAATTTTATGTAAAATCTTATTTTTCGAGAAAGGCAATGAACATCACGAGCCAACCTACATTTCAACATAGCATGTTAAAAACTTTGTACGATTATTGATAAATTGAGCTTTAGAAATCGGTCTTGTTTTTACATCTTTGTAAGCCCAGCACAGGGGTAATTTTCAACTCATTCGCACTAACCTTTTAATTTGTAAGAATATGTCCACAGCCGTAGAGCCCATTTTGGCCGAGAACAAAGATCGCTTTGTTATTTTTCCTATTCAACACCATGATCTTTGGGAATGGTACAAAAAGCAAGAGGCCTGTATTTGGACAGCGGAAGAGATAGATCTGAGCGAAGACTTAAACCATTGGAACAATAAACTAAGTGATGATGAACGCTACTTTATCAAACATATCTTAGCGTTTTTTGCGGCATCTGACGGAATAGTGAATGAAAATCTAGCGGAAAACTTTGTAAATGAAGTGCAGTACTCAGAAGCCAAGTTTTTCTATGGTTTTCAGATTATGATGGAGAATATTCACTCAGAAACCTATTCGTTGTTGATTGATACCTATGTGAAGGATGAAAAGGAAAAACACACTCTTTTTACGGCCATTGATAATTTTCCCGCCATCAAAAAGAAAGCAGATTGGGCATTACAATGGATTGATTCACCAAGTTTTGCAGAACGTTTGATTGCCTTTGCCGCAGTAGAGGGTATTTTCTTTTCAGGTTCTTTTTGTTCTATTTTTTGGTTGAAGAAAAGAGGCCTGTTGCCAGGACTTACGTTTTCAAATGAATTGATTTCAAGAGATGAAGGTATGCACTGTGATTATGCGGTACATCTTCATAACCATCATTTGATAAATAAAGTGCCCAAAGAACGAATTACAGAGATTCTTGTAGATGCCCTTGATATAGAACGTGAGTTTATTACCGAATCGCTTCCGGTAAGTTTGATCGGTATGAATTCAAAACTCATGACCCAATACCTAGAGTTCGTCACCGATCGATTATTGGTTGAATTAGATTGTGAGAAAGTATACAATGCTACCAATCCATTTGATTTTATGGATATGATTTCCCTACAAGGAAAAACCAATTTCTTTGAAAAAAGAGTTTCGGAATACCAAAAAGCAGGTATTCTCAATAAAGATAAGAACGAGGACGCTCAGAAAATCAGTTTCGACGCGGACTTCTGATTTACGATATATGAGACCTTCGAGGTTCTTAAAAACCTCGAAGGTCTTACCCCAAAGTTTAGATTACAACCCACAAACCTACAAGGTCTTCGATACCTTGCAGGTCATACTGACCAACAAAACGAGAATAACCATTAAAAAGCAAAATTAGAAAATGTATGTAGTTAAAAGAGACGGAAGAAAAGAAGTGATTATGTTCGACAAGATCACAGCCAGAGTACGAAAATTATGTTACGGCCTTAATGGGTTGGTAGACCCCTTAAAGGTAGCAATGCGTGTTATAGAAGGTTTATATGACGGTGTAACCACATCAGAGCTCGATAATTTGGCTGCAGAGATCGCGGCCACAATGACGACGACGCACCCTGACTATGCGAAACTAGCTGCTCGTATTTCTATTTCCAATCTACATAAGAACACCAAAAAATCCTTTTCTGAAACAATGAGGGATCTGCATGTATACGTAAACCCAAGAACGGGTAAAGAAGCTCCTTTAATTGCAGATGAGGTGATGAAGGTTATCACTGAAAACGCAGAAAAATTAGATTCTACCATTATCTATAACCGTGATTTTGGTTACGATTATTTTGGTTTTAAAACATTGGAGCGTTCGTATTTGTTGAAATTGAACGGAAAGATCGCAGAGCGGCCGCAACATATGTTAATGCGGGTTTCCATAGGTATACACTTAAATGATTTAGACTCGGCCATTGAGACATACGAGTTGATGTCAAAAAAATATTTTACGCATGCTACACCCACACTTTTCAATTCGGGCACACCAAAACCACAGATGTCCTCATGCTTTCTTTTGGCAATGAAAGATGATAGTATCGATGGTATTTACGATACGCTAAAACAAACAGCTAAAATTTCACAATCAGCAGGCGGTATTGGTCTTTCAATTCATAATATTCGGGCTACGGGTTCTTATATTGCTGGAACCAACGGTACCTCTAACGGAATCGTACCCATGTTACAGGTATTCAACGATACGGCAAGATATGTAGATCAGGGCGGCGGAAAACGAAAGGGCAGTTTTGCCATATATATGGAGCCTTGGCACGCTGATATCTATGAATTTTTAGATTTGAAAAAGAACCACGGTAAAGAAGAAATGCGCGCACGTGACCTGTTCTATGCCATGTGGATTTCTGATCTGTTCATGAAACGGGTAGAGGCCAATGAAGATTGGACTCTGATGTGCCCCAATGAATGTCCGGGTCTTTTTACCAACCATAGTGAGGAATTCGAAAAACTATATTTAGGCTACGAAGCCAAAGGTAAAGGCCGTAAGACAGTAAAGGCCCGTGAACTCTGGGAAAAAATACTTGAATCGCAAATCGAGACCGGCACACCGTACATGTTGTACAAAGATGCGGCCAATCGTAAAAGCAATCAGAAGAACTTGGGAACCATTCGTTCGTCAAATTTATGTACGGAGATTATGGAGTATACGTCACCTGATGAGGTGGCCGTATGTAACTTGGCATCCATTGCCTTGCCTATGTTCATTAAAAATGGGGAGTTTGATCATAACGAACTGTTCAGGGTCACCAAGCGTGTAACAAAAAACCTGAACAAGGTCATTGATCGCAATTATTACCCCATCAAAGAAGCGGAAAACTCCAATATGAGACACAGACCCATTGGTCTAGGTGTTCAAGGTTTGGCAGATGCTTTTATTATGTTGCGTTTGCCCTTTACAAGCGATGAGGCCAAGAAATTGAATCAAGAGATATTCGAAACCCTTTATTTTGCAGCGGTTACAGCTTCAATGGAAGCGGCCAAAGAAGAAGGGTCTTATTCTTCTTATGAAGGTTCACCTATCTCAGAAGGTAAGTTTCAACACAACCTTTGGAACATTGAAGACAAAGAATTGTCAGGAAGATGGGATTGGTCAAAACTGCGTAAGGACATAAAGAAAAACGGAATGCGCAACTCTTTGTTGGTAGCACCGATGCCAACAGCCTCTACTTCACAGATTCTCGGAAATAACGAGTGTTTTGAACCGTATACTTCCAATATCTATACACGTAGAGTGCTTTCGGGCGAATTCATCGTAGTGAACAAGCACCTATTGGAAGATTTGGTAAAACTTGGTTTATGGAACGAGAGCCTAAAACAAGAGTTGATGCGCGCGAACGGATCTATTCAACACCTTGATATTATTCCTGATGATATCAAAGAACTGTACAAAACAGTGTGGGAGTTGAGCATGAAAGATATTATTGACATGAGCCGTCACCGAGGGTACTTTATTGATCAGAGTCAGTCGTTGAACCTCTTTATGGAAGACGCCAACTATTCAAAATTAACATCGATGCATTTCTATGCATGGAAGAGTGGCCTGAAAACAGGCATGTACTATCTACGAACGAAGTCAGCAGTAGATGCCATAAAGTTTACCTTGGACAATACCAAGAAAAAGGAAATGCCTACCAGCATAGCGGCAGAAGCAGAAGTGTCTGCAGCACGACCAACAGCAGCGGAAGCCGTTGCGATGCAAGTAGAAGCTACTTCGATCACAGCTACACAGACAGAAGTGGATATTGAACCAATGACCCCGCAAGAAATGAAAGAGATGATTGCAAAGGCCAAAGAAGGTCAGCCAGATGATGATTGCTTGATGTGTGGATCATAACCTGACTTTGCCATTTCGCTTCTTGACCAAGTGAATTCTGCGAATAAGATCAAAAGATTATGTGTAATCGACCCAACAAATTTTGTTGGGTTTTTTGTTTTTAAATCCCCCAGAGGTTTTAATTTCTCGAGGCTTGCCCGCCTCTGTCCGTACCGTTCAGGTGTGCGTGCCGGTAATGGTTCGAAGTATATCTCGTATCCTTGGGCCGCGGTTGTTGATTTTTTAGAAAAGGATTATAATGTTGTTTTAAGCAAAAATCTATCTAGTAAAACTTTCAAATTAAGCATAAAAAAAACACCCTAAAGCGTTCTTTAGGATGTTCAGAGTCGAATAATCAACTTGTGCTATTTTTCTATGTAAGGCCTTACGGCAATTGAAAAACCGTATGCTACTATATATATGAGTAATATGATAAGATATTTGTCCATGCCCTAATACTTCTTTGTGAAGATACGGTAAATATAACGTAAAAAGATTACGAAAATTATAAATTCAGTGATAAAGTATCGTTAAAAAGCACAAATAGGGGGTTAAAGCACCTATTTGGTGTCATACTAAGCCTAAAAGAAATAAAAATATAAGATACTATGGCTAGAACCAAACGCTCATCAAGCTTTGTCTTAGTTGGTATAGATTAATATTCCAAGTGGTTCTTTTTTCAGCTTTTTTGATTTTCTTTTCGCCAAGATGCGTTATTGCTAACTTTGAAAGAAGCAATAATACAAAGTAGGCTGCGATGGTGTATATATATGAGGTCATTTATTGAGAACGGTAGAGGTAAGGCGATTCTTATATAGCTAGTGTGTAGTATATCGAAAAGTGTCAAAATTTTCGATGAAGCGCATCCAGTTTTTTATTAATCGGATAAAATGCACCGTTTATCGATATAATCTTTTGTACAGAGAGAATATCCTGAAGAAAAAACCTTGTAAACCAAAATTTTAAATTCTACACCTTATATTTATAGTGTAATACCCCTTTCTGACCAAAGTATGTACTTATATCTTTTAACGCGTGTATATGAAGCAAAAAGGTATAATCGAATATGTCAAAGACTATGAAGCTATATGTTTTAGGGTCGAATACTCTATGCCCAACGATAGCCCAGAAGAAATAAATTTTGCCGCTCAGCCCTATGAAGAAATGGATTCTGATGAAATGGCCAATAATCCAAACTATTTTCTAATTTATGGAAAGCTAGATTATACGATGAGCATGCATGTAGGGTACAAAGGTTTTGTTTTTAAGATTACAGAGGATCTACACAATCGAATAGGGGAAATGTTCAAAATTGTTAGAGCAGAATATCTTCAGGTTTATTCGAATAGTGGAAAAATCGATATTTAAGTTTTTTTTGGTTGTTTTCGTTGAAATGAAGTAGTACAACTGTACCTGTCGGGTTTTTAGGTTGGTAAACATCTAAGTGTAGATCTAAATAGATGAGGGAAAAAGAATGCCTATTTATAGACTATAAAAAATTGTCAACTTCTTCATAAGCATTGATTACGGCCTGTTCACCAGCTTTATCGGGTCTTGAATTTCCGTGTTCCATTCCTAGAATACCTTTAAAACCCTTACTGTGAATGAACTTAAAGACATTTTTATAGTTGATTTCGCCCGTTGTGGGTTCTTTACGCCCTGGGTTGTCACCAATCTGTATATAAGCGATTTCGTCCCATGCAGCTTCCATATTGGGTATAAGGTTTCCTTCTTGGATCTGTTGATGGTATATGTCAAAAAGTATTTTGCACGACGGTGAGTTCACTGCTTTACAGATCTCATAAGCTTGTGGTGATCCGGTCAAGAAAAGTCCCGGATGGTTATAAAAATTCAAGGGCTCTAAGACCATTGTCAATCCGTGTGGTTCAAGAATCGCAGAGGCCTGTTTTAATGATTCTACCACATGTGCGGTCTGATAACCCATTGATAGTCTCAAATCGACATGGCCAGGCACTACGGTCATCCATTTTGCATTGACTCGTTTTGCGACATCGACTGCTTTTTTGATATACTCTAAAAATTCTGTTCGTTTCTCTTTATCACCAGAGGCTAAGTTGGGTTCTTTCCAATAAATCTCATGAGCCACAAAAACACCCATTTCAATGCCACGGTCTTTCATGGTCTGTGCCATTTTTTTCTGAACTGTAACATCACGAGTTCTCATACCATTGTCTTCAAAGGCGGTAAACCCTTGATCGGCAATGAAATTGAGCTGGGCAATAGGGTCTTTGCCCGCATGCTGTTCGAACATGCCCAAATGCGGCGCATACTTTAGATTGAATTTATGCTTCACTTGTTTGTATGGGTTTGAAGCATAAGAAAATGCTCCGCCCAAAGTAATTGCCCCACTGGCAAAGGTGGTTTTTTGTATAAAGCCTCTTCTTTTCAAAGTATCGAGTTTATAATGACCAAGCTTTTCCGCCTGTTAGTTCTTCTGCATCGGCACAACCGATATATTCACCGGGTACTGGTAAGTAGGCCAATACCTTTTCACCTACAAATTCAGATGATTTATAGCCCCAAATGGTCATACCCCTAAGGTTGGTAGCAAATGCATATCGAGCTACCTCATCACTTAATTGTGCAGGTTTTCCATCGGCAATCGCCTCATTATAGGTGTTGATCGCTTCAGAATTTTTGGCTTCGTCTTCCTTAGCGACTTTTAAACCAGTCGCTAAAACCGGTTCTAGATCTTCTGGTGTCAGATCACTTGCTTTTTCTTTGCCCGAATCTTTCAATGCCTTCTCCAGAAATCGCTCCATAGACATTTTCACCAAGTCTTGTTGCTCTTTTTCCATTACTTCATTGGTAAATTTGTCAATGAATATATTGACTTGAACATCGGTCGCCGAAGGGGTGTCCGTCTTGGGCAGAATGATATCGACGAGGTGTGAAAGAACCGAACCTTCATCTTTAGTGAAGAAATCAGGTGTCCAAGTCAAAACGTTTTCTTTTTTGCAACTTTGTACGATGCTCAATAAAGTGGGTGTTGCTACGGCATAACCGAGCGATAGCCCCATATTCTTAAGTGCTTTTCTTCTATCCATTATATAGTTCCTTTTTTAAGTTCTTTTGCGGCGTGGTTGGCCGCTCTTGCTGTAAATGCCATATAGGTCAATGAGGGATTTACGCAACTGGCGGAGGTCATAAAAGACCCGTCGGTTACGTATACATTGGGTACGTCGTGTATTTGATTGTTTCCGTTTAAGACCGATGTTTTACGGTTTCTTCCCATACGGGCAGTACCCATTTCATGAATTCCGAGACCTAAGGCCCCGGGTTTGTCAAAAGGTTCAACATCTCGTAAGCCCGCTTTTTCGAGCATGTCTACTGCCGATTGCTTCATGTCTTTGCGCATTTCCCATTCATTTTCCTTGAATTCTGCATCAAAGGTGACGGTAGGCAATCCCCAGCCATCCAGTTTATCATAATCCAATGTCATTATATTGTCTTGGTACGGAAGTACTTCTCCAAAACCACCGATACCAAAAGTCCAGCCTCCTGGTTTGAGAATGGCATCCTTAAGATTTTTTCCGTAAGATAGTTCTGCAATGGTTTCTTCCCAATCGCCTCTATGTCCACCACCCTGATAACCAAAGCCACGTTTGTATTCTTTTCGGTCGGTGTTCCCTCCTAAATTCCTGAAACGTGGTATGTAGACTCCGTTGGGTTTGCGCCCCTTATAATACTTGTCTTCAAAACCGTCGAACTTGCCTTGTGCACCAACGGCTAAATGGTGATCCATGATATTGCGCCCTAGTTGATCGGAGTCGTTGCCCATACCATTGGGAAACCGATCTGATTTTGATTGCATTAAAATAGAGGTTGATGCGATGCTGCCTGCACAAAGAAAAATCACCTTGGCCTTGAATTCATGGGTTTCTTTGGTAAGCCGGTCGATGACCTTTACACCGGTCGCCCGTTTTGTATTTGGATCGTAAATGACTTCATGCACAATTGAATCAGGTCTTAGGGTCATATTGCCCGTTCGCTCGGCAGCGGGCAAGGTAGAGGATAAGCTGCTGAAATAAGCACCAAAAGGACATCCTCGTATGCATCTATTTCTAAATTGGCAATGGCTACGGCCATCAAATTTTTTTGTTCCGGTAAGATGGGCGGTACGACCAGCGGTCACTACACGGCCATCGAAGTTCTCGGCTACTTTTTCTCTGACATGTTGCTCAACGCAGTTAAGCTCCATCATGGGCAAGAAGTTACTATCGGGCAGTTGGGGAAGATTCAATGCTTCACCGCAAACGCCTATATGGGTTTCGACCTTTTCATACCAAGGGGCAATATCCTTATAACGTACGGGCCAATCAACTGCGATGCCATCACGTTTGTTCGCGGTAAAATCAATATCGCTCCATCGGTAGCTATGGCGCCCCCATGTCAGTGATCGTCCGCCTACGTGATAACCGCGCATCCAATCAAAACGTTTGATTTCGTTGTAAGGGTGCTCTAAGTCGTTTACAAACCATCGGGCACTTGCGGCCTTTGTGGTATAATTGGTTCTATTTTGTTTTTCTTGTTTTGCGATATCCTCCCTTGTCGGTTTTCCTGCATTTGGGAAATCCCATGGATCCATATCTGCGGTCTCGTAATCATCAATGTGCGTTACCATTCTGCCGCGTTCCAAGACCAAGGTCTTTAAACCGTTTTCGCAGAGTTCTTTTGCGGCCCAGCCTCCACTAATACCTGTGCCTACAACAATCGCATCGTACGATTCTTGTTCTTCATTGTAATAGAATTTGTTCATGTACAAAATTGTTTAGTCTCTAAATTTATTAAATATAAAATTAATTATCTACATTTAGTGGCCATTCTTGTTGTGGATGCCTAAAGTAATTTAGAAAATATGTTGCGAAATGGTTGTTCTCACGTAGGTTTATTGACTAGCAAAGCTTTTTATTTACCTATGAAAAGTTCACAAAAAAAGATATTGGCAAAATCATTCAGATATAAATAATAAACCTAAGCGCATGAAAAGAAGAAAATTTATTCGAAACAGTTCACTTGTAGGTATTGTACTCTCACTTTTTGGGATGTATGCCTGTAAGGAAACCAAGAAAACAGATCTGGAGAATACAAACTCGATTGAGGCCTCTGCCCAAATGGCCGAACCTTTCTTTAAGTTATCATTGGCGCAATGGTCTATACATAAAATGATCAAAGACGAAGGAGTGGACCCCTATACTTTTGCCGAAAAGGCGAAAAATTGGGGGTTTACAGGGTTGGAGTATGTAAGTCAATTGTATCCTTCCGATCTCAAGGATGGAGAATATTCTGAAGAGGCGATGACTACTTTTGTTGAAAAGTCAAATGCCGAGGCCAAAAAGCATGGTATGCAGAATCTGTTGATTATGATCGATGGCCAAGGGAATTTGGCAGTAACCGATGCCAAAGAACGTAAAGAAGCCGTAGAAAGACATTTCAAATGGGTCGATGCCGCTGCCGCTATGGGGTGCCATGCGATACGGGTAAACCTTGCAGGAAGCGATGTTCTAGAAGAATGGAAAGTAAACTCGGTAGACGGCCTTACACAATTGGCAACCTATGCCAAGGATAAAAACATCAATATCATCGTCGAAAATCATGGCGGATTGTCTTCTAACGGAGCCATGCTTGCCGAGGTCATGGCTACGGTCAATATGGATAATTGTGGTACGTTGCCCGATTTTGGCAATTTCTGCATTAGAAGAAACGACCCTGAAGATTATGGTTCAGGCTGTGCCGAAAATTATGATATATACAAAGGAGTAACCGAATTAATGGTTCATGCCAAAGCAGTAAGCGCAAAATCACATGATTTTGATGCCAATGGTGATGAAGCCGAAATCGATTATGTAAGAATGCTGCAGATAGTAAAAGATGCAGGGTATACGGGATTTATTGGTGTAGAATATGAAGGCAGCGTACTTGACGAGGAAGCGGGTATTATCGCTACCAAAGAATTGATGCTCAAAGCAGCAAAGGAAATGATTTAGAATTCGAACTTTATCTATACGCAGTACATTTTCGTGAGCAAATTGCAAAAACGACCCAGAGCCCACATTTGTACTAGCTACATATCTAATATGCGATACTTTAGAATACCATGAATATAAAAACACAAGTGCAATTATCTATAATGATGTTTCTTCAGTTTTTTATTTGGGGAGGATGGTTCGTGACCTTGGGCACCTTTTTAGGAAACAATTTAGGAGCAAATGATGGTGAAATCGGAATGGCATTTTCAACCCAGTCTTGGGGGGCTATCATCGCACCTTTTATAATCGGCCTGTTGGCAGACCGTTATTTTAATGCGGAGCGTATTTTGGGTGTTTTGCATATTCTGGGAGCCGTATTGATGTACCAAATGGCGAATACTGCTGATTTTACTGTTTTCTATCCGTATCTATTGGGGTATATGATATTATATATGCCAACACTTGCCTTGGTGAATTCGGTATCGTTCAATCAAATGAAGGATCCGGCCAAAGAGTTCTCGTACGTTAGGGTTTTTGGAACCATAGGGTGGATTATTGCGGGGGTGGTAATAAGCTATTTCTTTCATTGGGACTCCGAATCAGGAATAAAAGAGGGCATGTTGAAGAATACCTTTATGATGACTGCCATAGTTTCGGCGATCTTGGGTGTTTTTAGTTTTATGTTGCCCAAAACACCGCCCAATGTAGATAAGGGGGAAAAGGTCGCTATTTCGAGTATTTTAGGCTTAGATGCCCTAAAGCTATTAAAAGACAGAAACTTTTCTATCTTCTTTGTCTCCTCTGTTCTGATATGTATACCTCTGGCATTTTACTATCAAAATACGAATCCGTTTTTAGTTGAAATAGGTATGGAGAACGCTACCGCTAAAATGACAATTGGACAAGGCTCAGAAATTTTGTTCTTGTTATTGCTGCCCTTTTTCTTTAAAAAATACGGAATCAAAAAGACCATATTGGTCGGAATGTTGGCATGGGGCATTCGCTACGTTTTATTTGCGTATGGCAATACAGGTGAATTTGCCTTTATGCTTCTCACGGGTATTGCCCTTCATGGCATTTGTTATGATTTCTTTTTTGTCTCGGGCCAAATTTATACCGATAGTAAAGCTGGAGAAAAGTATAAAAGTGCGGCTCAAGGTCTGATAACCTTGGCCACCTATGGCATAGGAATGCTAATCGGCTTTTGGGTTGCGGGAAAAATCACCGACCAATACGTATTGGCCGAAGGCTCACATAACTGGGAGTCTATCTGGTTATATCCGGCCGCATTTGCATTTTTGGTCTTCGTTTTGTTCGCGGTATTCTTTAAAAATGAAAAAATCACCTATAAATCTTAGCTATTTTATATATTGAGGCCTCTTAGTAAAACAATCACCTAACATTAAAACATACAGTTCATGCCAAAAAAAATCAGATTAGGAGTATTAGGGGGTGGAGGAGATTCCCTTATTGGGGTTTTGCACCGGGTCGCATCTCATATCAACGATAATTACCAAATAACTGGGGCTTGTTTTAATCCTGATTTCAAAGCGAACAAGGCTTTTGCTAGAGAGATCGATATTCCGCTCAATAGGGTTTATATTGATTTTGACGCCTTTATAGAAGAGGAGATGAAGTTGCCCGAAAATGAACGTATTCAAGTTTGTTCGGTTTTGACACCCAATTTTCTACACTTTCCCATGGTCAAGAAGTTGTTGGAAAATGGTTTTCATGTTATCTGTGAAAAACCGATGACCACAACACTTGAAGAGGCGAAAATTTTGCAAAAAATACATAAAAAAGCAGGAACCGTTTTCGCATTGACCCACACATATACCGGATACCCCATGGTTCGTCAAATGCGCGAGATGATCAAGGCAGGTGCCTTGGGCAAGATACACAAGGTTGACGTTCAATATTATCAGGGGTGGATCAATGCCGTCATTCACAATAAGAAAAAACGTAGTACCGTTTGGCGCTTAGACCCTAAAAAATCAGGAATCAGTTGTTGTATGGGCGATATTGGAGTGCATGCCTTCAATATGTTAGAATACACGACGGGCCTTAGAGTGAAATCATTACTATGCGACCTCAATTATCTTTATAAGGATAATAAGATGGATGTGGACGGTACCGTACTCCTTCGTATGGGAGACTATATTAAGGGGGTCATTCGCAGCAGTCAAGTGGCTACAGGCGAAGAAAACGGAATGACCATTGCTATCTACGGAGAAAAAGGAGCTTTTAAATGGGAACAGGAAAAACCTAACTTCTTGTACAAAATGAGCGATACAGAACCCTTGCAGGTGTACAAACCAGGTCATGCTTACAATTCAAAACTGTCGTTAGATAGCTCAAAGTTGCCTGCGGGCCATCCTGAGGGAATTTTTGATTCAATGGCGAATATCTACTTAGGAGTAGCAAAGGCCATTAGGGGCAAGCGATACAATGATGGCGAATTCCCAACGATGGAAGATGGGGTACGTGGCATGAATTTTATTGAAGCTACCGTAGAATCACACAAGAGCAAAAATATTTGGGTGAAGATGATGAAATAGAAATGGTAGTTTAATCAAAGAAGCCGCTTAAGAAGCGGCTTCTTTGATTAAAAGTATTTTGTTTTACCGTTCGAAAATCTTTTCAAATTCTTGACAAACAATAATCATACTTTCCCGCGGTACACGGTCATATTCTTCCAGTTCACGTGTATAGTAGTCCCAATGGTTTTTTTTCCAATAGTCTAAAGATTTGTCGCCCTCACCTTCCATTCGCGCATATTTTTCATCAATGCTAAAAAAGGGTTTTAATATTACTTTCGTAGTTCTTACAATACATTGCGCCTCACCTTCCCAATCGGTAACGACCGTATAGTCACCTATTTTGGGTAATCTTTCTTTTCTATATTGAAGGCCTAATAGAGAATCTGAAGTTGCTTTCTTAACCCCGGCTTTGACCAATTTAGTGCATTCATTGGCGTCAACCTCGTTATCACAAAAATATAAGGTTTTCGGAGCCTCGTGAAAGGCATCCTCTAAGTGAGCATCTAAGTAATCTCCCCACAAGTTTCTAGCTGAAGCGTTATCCATAGTTACATTAAACGTTTATGTTATAGCTAATATTGTCATTGTTTTTTAAGAAAATTTTCCTGCTTTGAATTGTTCAAAAGCATGACTTGCTGCCCTTGCCGTAAAAGCCATATAGGTCAATGATGGGTTTACACAATTTGAAGATGTCATACAGGCGCCATCGGTGACATATACATTGGGTACAGCGTGTAACTGATTGTTTTTATTAAGTACTGAGGTTTTTGGATTATGGCCCATTCGGGCACCGCCCATTTCATGTATGCCCAAGCCGGGACCTGAAGATTCTTCATAGGGCTGTACATCTTTGTACCCTGCTTTCTTGAACATTTCTACGATTTCCTTAATAATGTCTTTTCGCATATTGTATTCGTTCTCTTTGAATTCCACATCAAAGGCCAATTGTGGTAATCCCCATTTATCCTTTTCAGTGGGGCTTAGAGTGACACGGTTATCATCATAAGGTAAAAATTCTCCAAATCCGGTAACACCTATTTGCCATTGTCCCGGTTTTAGAATTTCTTCTTTTAGGTCTTTGCCATAACCCATTTCGGCAATTGCAGCAGACCAGTCTTGACGGCTCGCAGTACCCTGATAACCGAATCCGCGAAGGTATCCTTTTCGTTTGGTTTTGGCATTTAGGTTCACAAATCTTGGAATATAAAAACCATTGGCCCTTCTTCCCTTATAATATTTATCTAAAAACCCGTCTACTTTGGCGGTGGCGCCCAGCTTGTAATGGTGGTCCATAATGCCACGCCCCAAGGCATCGGAATCGTTGCCCATACCGTTAGGGAAACGTTTTGATTTCGACTGCAGCAAAATACCTACAGAAGCCATGGCGGAAGCACAAAGAAAGATGACTTTTGCTTTGAACACCATTTTTTCATGGGTCTCGGTATCGATTACCCGAACACCTGTCGCTTTTTTGGTTTTGTCGTCGTAGATTATCTCGTGTACGATAGAGTTTGGTCTCAGGGTCATGTTTCCAGTACGTTCAGCTGCCGGTAGCGTTGATGAGTTACTGCTAAAGTATCCCCCGAAAGGGCAACCCCGCCAACATCGATCTCGATTTTGACAAACCCCGCGCCCTTGTATTTTGGCATCTTTATCAGTAATGTTTGCCGCACGGCCAATGGTCATTAATCGGCCATCATTATAATTTTCAGCAATTGATTCCTTTAAATCTTCTTCAACACAATTTAGATCCATAGGAGGGTGGAACTTGCTATCGGGCAATTGCTCTAATCCAAGACTTTCACCACTTACACCAATAAACTCCTCTACTTTATCGTACCAAGGTGAAATATCTTTATAGCGAACGGGCCAATCTATACTTATTCCCTCTTTTTTATTGGCCTTAAAATCAATATCGCTCCAACGGTAACTTTGCCGGCCCCACGTTAATGAACGCCCACCCACTTGGTAGCCCCGTATCCAGTCAAAACGCTTAATCTCTACATAAGGGTGTTCAAGGTCGTTTACAAAAAAGTGCTTGACATCTTCTTTTGGGGCCCAGTTCACTCGTGCCTGTACATGGTATTTTTTTTTGTCCTCGGTAGAAAGCGCTCCTTTTAGCGGATAATCCCACGGGTCATCGTTCATGGTAGGGTAATCTTCAATATGCTTGACCATTCGACCCCTTTCGAGCACCAAGGTCTTTAAACCTTTTTCACACAGCTCTTTTGCAGCCCATCCGCCACTAATACCTGTTCCTACAACAATGGCGTCGTACATGTTCTCTTGATTCATGCTATTATTTTATTATTGTACTGATGTTATTCCTATATTTATAACTTCTAATTGAAAGAAATGTTGGGGGGAATAATTTCACTCTAAATATAGGATTTAATTCTTAATTTTATTTAAAACGGCATATCAATAACCCATAGTAAAGCTCAAGAAATGAAAACAATCAAGGGGCCAGCAGTATTTTTGGCACAATTCGTAGATAGTAAGGCACCATTCAATTCGTTGGATGGCATGTGTAAATGGGCATCGGATTTAGGGTATAAGGGCATACAGATTCCTACCTGGGAACGCTTTCTAATCGATTTGGACAAGGCAGCCGAAAGCCAGACCTATTGTGACGAACTAAAGGGAAAGGTAAATTCTTATGGATTGGAAATCACAGAACTTGCAACCCACTTGCAGGGCCAGCTGGTAGCCGTGCACCCCGCTTATGATTTGATGTTCGACGGTTTTGCACCCAATAATGTAAAGAACAACCCTAAAGCCAGAACGGAATGGGCGGTAGAAACCGTTAAAAAAGCTGCCACGGCCAGTCGCAGATTGGGGCTTACCTCACATGCAACATTTTCCGGAGCATTATTGTGGCATACATGGCACCCATGGCCACAGCGGCCTCCTGGGTTAGTGGAAATGGGTTTTGAGGAATTGGCAAAACGGTGGATGCCCATTTTGAACCATTTTGATAAAGAAGGCGTTGATGTCTGTTATGAAATTCACCCTGGTGAAGATCTGCACGATGGTGACACTTTCGAACGCTTTTTAAAGGCCACGGGCAATCACAAACGGGTGAATATACTATACGACCCAAGTCATTTTGTATTGCAGCAATTAGATTATATCGAGTACATAGACCATTATCACGAGTTCATAAAATCATTTCATGTGAAAGATTCCGAATTCAACCCCACAGGAAAAAAGGGTGCGTTCGGAGGCTATAATGATTGGGGCGATCGCGCTGGCAGATATCGTTCTTTGGGTGATGGCCAGATTGATTTTAAGACCATTTTCTCTAAATTGACGCAATACGGATGCGATGTGTGGGCGGTGATGGAATGGGAATGCTGTATCAAAAGTCCTGAGCAGGGCGCACGCGAAGGAGCAATTTTCATACAAGATCATATTATCGAAGCGACCAAGAAGACCTTTGACGATTTTGCAGGTTCCGCCGTGGATAAGAAAATGCTAAAAAAAATATTGGGAATATAAATCAACAACCTCGACCTAAGGGTACGAGGTATGCTTCCGAAAAAACCATTTTCAATTTCGAGGCAGGCCTAAGGGAATTAAACCCTCAATGAGGGATTAAAGTGTAGAGCAAAAAACAAACTCATTTAATATACCTACAATATGAAAAATCTGATTCTAACAGCATTGATTGCCGTACTGGTCTTTGGGTGCAAAGACAAGGTTGAAAAAAACGCCAAAGAACACGCACCCGAGGTATTGGCTGAAACCAAAGTAGGTGAAAATGCCCAAGAAGGATGGACAGTCTTGTTCGATGGCACCTCTTTTGATGGCTGGAAAGGCTATTTGACCGAAGAAGTCTCTGAAAATTGGAAACTTGAAGATGGTGCCATGGTTTTTTACCCACCAAAGAATCGCCCTAAAAATGAAAGCTACAACATCAATACGGTCGATAATTATACTGATTTTGTGCTGTCTTTGGAGTGGAAAATTTCTGAAGGAGGCAATAGTGGTATCTTTTGGGGAATCAAAGAAGATAACAACTATAAATATCCTTTTGAAACAGGCCCGGAAATACAGGTGTTGGACAATGAAAAACACCCTGATGCCAAAGTCGGCACCACCCATCAAGCAGGATCTTTATACGATATGGTAGGACCTTCAAATGATGTAACAAAACCAGTAGGCGAATGGAATCTTTGCGTAATCATGGTAAATCATAAAACCAATGAGGGCAGTATAGGACTGAATGGAGAAGAGATAGTAACTTTTTCTGTAAATGATAAGGCATGGGATGCCAAGGTCGCTAAATCTAAATTTGCCGATTGGGAGGGTTTTGGAAAATTCACTATAGGAAAAATAGGGTTGCAAGACCATGGTGATATCGTCTCTTTTCGAAATATCAAAATCAAAGAATTATAGTACCAAACTAAATAGCATAGAAGATGAAATATTTCTGTTTACTACTGTTGGTGGCATTTGTTTTTGCCTGTAAAGAAGAAGTCAAAAGTATACCCATCGCTGATGAAGAAGATACTGAGACTATTGTTGTTCATCAAGAATATATGGGAACGGAACCTACCAAACCCGAAGGCACCGAGTTTTACGAACCTATTGTGCCGAAGGTAGACCCCAAAGCAAAAAACGGTGTTCCGAGTGATGCCATCGTTCTTTTTGATGGAAGTGATCTGTCAGGATGGATCACAACAAAAGACAGTACTGCTGCAAAATGGCATGTGAACAAAGACGGAAGTATGACCGTAAACGACAAAACTGGAAATATTCAGACCAATCAGATTTTTGGCAATGTACAATTGCACATCGAGTGGAGTTCGCCCGCATCGGTTCAACGTGATGGGCAAAACAGGAGCAATAGTGGTGTTTACCTTTCTGGCTTGTACGAAGTACAGGTGTTGGACAACAACGATAATGAAACCTATGTAAATGGGCAAGTAGCTTCTATCTACAAACAACATACACCTTTGGCCATGGCATCGGTGCCATCAGGCGAATGGAATACCTATGATATTATTTACCACGCCCCCGAGTTCAATGAAGAAGGTGGCAAAACAAAGTCGGGTACGATGACCGTGATTCACAACGGTATTTTAGTGCAGGATCATGTTGAAATCAAAGGCACGACCCCCTATATAGGTTGGCCCAAGAATCCTTCTCACGGTAAGGGGCCATTAATGTTACAGGACCATGGTGACAATAGTCGTGTTAGCTATCGCAATATTTGGGTGAGGGAGTTGTAGGGTAGGTTCTCGACCAGTACACTTTGAGTAAAGGAAATAAATCAAGCACCTTCCTCTAATGAAAAAGGCAACTTAAAGCAAGCCTGAAATTTAACTACCTTTGCCAAAGTCAAAAAATGCCACATGATTCAATCAATGACAGGTTTCGGAAAGCACGTGATACAACTTTCTTCAAAAAAAATCACAGTTGAGCTAAAATCACTCAACAGTAAAAATCTGGATTTAAATGCCCGTATGCCCTCGGCATATCGTGAAAAAGAACTGGAGCTGCGAAAAACCATTGCCAGTTCATTGGTTCGGGGTAAGGTCGATTTTGGGCTGTATATCGAATCTACGGGGAGCGAAACTTCTGCTCAAATCAATGAAGATATTGTTCGTAAGTATATGAAGCAATTGGGGGCCATAGCCGAAAGCGATGATGTTAGGCTGCTTGAAATGGCATTGCGTATGCCCGACACTATGAAAACAGAACGTGAAGACATTGACGAAGCTGAATATACTACTATTCAATTGGCGTTAAAAGAAGCTCTTTCAGAGATTAATACATTTCGTTCAGAAGAAGGAAGCGTTCTTGAGAAAGATTTTTTGTTCCGAATTAAAAAACTAGAAACACTGTTGGCCGAAGCAGTTAAAATGGATCCAGATAGACAAACCGATGTTAGAGAACGTTTAGACAAGGCTATTACAGACGTAAAGGTCGAGGTTGACGCCAACCGTTTTGAGCAAGAACTGATTTACTACCTCGAAAAATACGATATTACCGAAGAGAAAGTACGTTTGGCCAATCATTTGGACTATTTTACAAAAACCTTGAACTCAGCAGATAGCAACGGCAAAAAATTGGGCTTTATCTCTCAAGAAATAGGTCGTGAGATCAATACAATCGGGTCGAAGGCCAATTATGCGCCTATGCAACAATTGGTCGTGCAAATGAAGGATGAGCTTGAAAAAATCAAGGAACAAATGCTGAATGTATTGTAATGAAAGGAGGGAAACTTATTATATTCTCGGCTCCATCGGGCAGCGGCAAGACCACTATAGTTAGATATCTTTTGGAACAACCGGAATTGAATCTAGCGTTTTCGGTCTCTGCTACTTCAAGACCTCGGCGCTGTAATGAAAAAAATGGGGAACATTACTATTTCATGTCTGTTTCTGAATTCAAAAAACATATTAAAAACGATGATTTTTTGGAGTGGGAAGAAGTGTACAGAGATAATTTTTATGGCACTATGAAGAGTGAGGTAGACCGACTTTGGGCAGCTGGCAAAAATGTGATTTTTGATATTGATGTCGTCGGTGGATTGCGAATAAAGAAAAAATTCCCAAAAGAGACCCTTGCTGTTTTCGTGAAACCGCCTAGTGTTGATGAACTTAAGATTCGGTTGAAAAAACGGAGCACTGAAAGTGATGATAAAATAAATATGCGTATCGCCAAGGCTTCGGTAGAATTGGCAACTGCCCCACAGTTCGATAAAGTCATAAAGAACTATGATTTAGATGTAGCCTTAGAAGAGGCATGCGAACTGGTCTCGGAATTTGTGAGCCCCCCAGCCCCCATAGGAGGAGTTAAAAAGTCATGAAAAAAAAAACAGGTCTATATTTCGGCACCTTCAACCCAATTCATATTGGGCATTTGGTCATTGCCAACCATATGGTCGAATATTCAGATCTTGACGAGGTCTGGTTTGTGATTACGCCCATGAGTCCGTTTAAGGTTAAAAAAACAATGTTGGCGGATCACCATCGATATCAGATGGTCTTTGAGGCAACGAAAGACTACCCAAAACTAAAATCCTGTAAAATAGAATTTGACCTGCCCCAGCCCAATTATACGATAAATACCTTGATTCATTTGGATGAGGAGTATGGCAGTGACCATAATTTTTGCCTTATTATGGGAGCCGATAATTTAAAGGGATTTCATAAATGGAAAAACTACGAAACCATTTTAGAGAATTATGATCTGTATGTATATCCTAGAATAACTCACGAAAAAATAGAACATCAATTTGAAGGCCATCCTAAAATACATAGAGTAGATGCGCCCGTCATGGAAATCTCATCGACTTTTATTCGCAATCAACACATGGCGGGAAAAAACATAAGAGCGATGTTGCCCGATACGGTCTGGAAGTATTTAGACGAGATGAATTTTTATAGATAATCAATTCTCTATATACCCAATGCTATCTTTTCTACTTTAGAATTTTCTTGGCATTTTCGTAGTACAATTTCTGTAAGGTTTCATCACTAAGGTTCAAACCGTTCAAGGGCCAGTGGTAAGAGAAGTGTTCTTTAATATAGAAATGTTCGTCATTGGTTTCTAGAATTCGAAAAGTGGCTTCATAAACCGTGGGGTCTAGACCCATATCGGTTCCGTATACCAATTTGTCTTGATGTTTCTCAAAAAAGGCTTTTGTATGCCTGGGTATTGGCGCTATTTCCGAATAGCGTGCAGAGATATCCGCATATAGATTAGGGTAGGTCTCCAAAAGCCTGCCCACAATACCCAAATCATGGCTACAATTGGCAAGATGGCAAGCAATAAAAGTAGTTTTTGGGTTTTCTTTTACGGCATTTTCCAAGGTGGTTACCAATTCGTTATGCTGTAACAGGTTTTCTTTTGCGGTATCTATTCTCCACGTATAGGCATTCATCAAACCGTCATTGTGTTTATCCATGGGGAGGTACATCCAATAAGGATCCGCCACATGAATGCTAATGGGCATTCCAAGTTCTCCACAGCGTTTCAATAACGGCTGCATACGTTCATCGTCAATGTGCATACCATAGGCGGGTATTGGTTCTGAATACACAAGTCCCTCTCCCTTATCGCCCAATTCGCCAACTCCCTTCGCGCCTTCCTCAAAACAACGCTCTAGTTCTTTCACGGCTTTTTTGCTCCATCCTTTTTCGTTGTACCCCGTATAATCAAACCCGCACCAAACTTCAAAGCGATTACCGTACTTTGAATATATGGCATTGATGCTGTCAAAGGCCTTTCCGGTTTTGTAGGTAAGGATAATTGATTTTTTTACTCCGTAGGTATCCATCATCTGTATCCATTTCCCAAGCTCTTCCTCTGATTTGGCATACGGGTGAGAATGAAAATCAACAACGGGATATTTCGCTTTTTCGATTTTGGTCTTTGGAATGTTATATATTGAAACGGGTTGAAAGTCTTTTAAAAGCAGGTCTTCCTGCGCCCCTGCCCAAAAAACCGTAAGCCCCATCAGTAAATGAACGATCGTAGACTTTTTCATGGATTTTTATTTTAGTTCAACTGTTTGTGGCCAATAGTAACCAATGGTTGGAGCCAGTCTAAAATAAATATAAGAAAAAAATATTGATAAAGGCAACCGAAATTTATTTCAGTAAGTAAAACTATATCGGCCTTGTTACCTTATCTCTTGTAGCTCTAATCGGTGTCAACGATTTTGTCGGCCCGAAGTATTGCACTTTCCAAATTATCGAAAACATGAATGGGTTTTTTTATAAACAACCGTTCTAGATTTGCCAACATACGCCTTCTCTTATTTTGAGCCACTATGGCAAAACCCTTGAAATTAGGAAATAGTTTAACAACTTCGCGATATCTTACAGGGTCCATTGAGTAGGAATGAAGTCGATGCGAAATGTATACAATAGGCTTGTCACTACCGTAAACTTGAAGTGCAACTTGAATAGGGAATGCTGAATTTTCAAAATTAACATGTACTCCCTCATTGAATTCGACCACTAGAACATTCGCATAGAAAATAAATCTTCCCACCTCAAGATTATGCTCGACAATTGGTTTTCCTATTTGGGGGCTTGGCTCGTTCATTTTCAATTAGAATGAACAATATAGTATTATTAATCGTAATTGTTTTCAAGAAAATCACATAAGAAGGAATTTTCGTTGAACACTATGGATTTCTCGATAATGTGACTTTTTACATAAAAAAAAAGAACTACTGATTATTTACATCAAAGAGTGTTACTTCGTATTCGAATTCTTGCATTTGGTCATTTATACCAACATTTTTCAGTGTCACCGTATATAAAGTGTCTTCTGTAATGGCACTGGTGTTTATTGAGGGTTTCCAAACGATTGTTCGATCTCCGAATTGTGTGTCGAGTTCTTCAATTGAAAGTGAGACCGATTGGTTGTTCTGATTTTTCATGCTTATGGTAGTAACGGAGAAATCGGCACTGGCAATGGAGAAGGACCATCTTTCATATGCCAAGTGTTTTGGAGAATAGCCCTTTGGAGGCCAAGCGATAAATTCAGGCGCATCTTCTGGTGGTGTACCGGCATTGCCCAATACCCAAATGGCATTGGTCGCATTGGTATTTCCTATTCCTATTTCTTGTAATTTTGGCCAAAGCAACCATCTTCTATGGCCTACGGGACCGTTGTTTTCACCATAATCTCTCATATATGAATCTATTGCCTCTGCATTTTTATATTGCGTCAATAGTGAACTGCCCGCAGCTTGTTTACCTTCGGTAGAGTAACATTTCCAGCTTTCTGGTGGAAAATGGTCTAATATGCCATTGGCATACATCATCAATGCGGCTTTTTGGGCTTTTTCACTTTTAACTGCATTTTCCTCAATTGTATTATTGAGGCCAACTGCTTTTCTGAAGTAAGTTAAACGTTTGAAAATTTTATCCTTGGTGCTTTGTGAGACGCTTCCGGCATTGCATGAAGGCTCATCGCCAGACCATGCTATATCAGAAGTTTGGCTCTTTGAAGCGACATAGTGATCTTCGTACAGTTTTTTTGCCGCAAGTCGGGCGGCATTGTCAGAACTTTGTTCTTGTTGTTCGTCCCCTGATATAATGTTCGTGTCTTTACTGCAGGCATTGAGCAGTAGTGCAATAGTAAGGAATACGAATGAAAATTTAAGGAAACGCATGTTAAGAATGATTAGGATACATTCTTAAACGCTTGAATTTGAATATAGGTATAATCTTTTCGACGAACGGCAGATTTGGAGGGAATGCTTTTCGTGAAAAAGCTTTATAATGAAGAACCCTTTGTTAAGACATCCGTTCCTAGGTGTTTGTCTTTTTTGTTGGTATACCAAGCCCGGGTCTTTGGCATTTTAATACCGGAGATTTCCTCTTGCTCGGTCAAGAGAATATACTCGCCATCGTTTCTTGTTTCGTCATGAAAGAATTGGTAGACCTCCATAGCAAAGGTTTTAGGGTCAAAATAAAAGTACCAAATATCTTCACCGACTTCTTTGGTGTAGTTTGCCCTTAAGGTCAAATATTCTTTTCCTTTAAATATTTTCCTCTGTACTTTGGAATCTATAATGGTGCCTGGGTCCTTCAATTTCATGGGTAGGCCGTAGAGATAGGTATAGTAATTTCTCATCATGTTAGCCCGTTTGCAGGTCAATCGATGTGTTTTTTTATCTTCTTCTGATATTTTCGAGCTTCCATTTAGCTTGAATTCACATTCTTCTTTGGTCAAGGTTTGTTCTACGGTAATGCTATCTCTCGTTGCAGTAAGATGAAAATATTGCTTGGGCAGGTTTATGGTGATATCGCTTACCCGTTCTTTTCCGTCAGGTGTGCTCATAGTAATGGAAAGCTTTCCTTTAAAAGATTGCCATGAACCATTGGGGTCGTGATAGTCTATTGCTTTTTGTAAAAGCTGGTCTCCTGTTAAATCTTGACTGGCACTTTCATTGAAGACCAGTAATAGTGCAAACAAAAATAAGTATCTCATGACAAGTTGTAATTTACAATGACCAAGGTACTTATTTTGGTTTAAAAAGGCTATTCCTCTGACTGTTCAATGGTTGCCGGGGCAACAGAACTATCGTGTTCATTATAATATTGTTGCAACAGGTTCATTGTTGCGGTCATTAGGTCTTTTGTTTCTAACAGTAATGAAAAATACAAAGTGGTATTTTTTGGGCTCGACTCTTCTGTACGTGTTCGAGCTATTTGCTTTTGTATTTTTTCGGAGACCATATCGAACAATTCTTGTTTTTGGTTTAAAATGATACCGATTTGTTCAAAAGAGCGATTATCAAAAGCCATCTGTGTCTTATTGAATATCTCTTCGAATTTCAAGTCTATTTCCTTAAGCTCTTTTATTTGATTGTACTTGAGTTTTTTATGGTTGTTGTTGACATGTTTATGGCTTACTTTACCAATGTATTCTAACGATTGAGCGATATCGGTCAAATAACCTAGCGCATTTATATAGAAATTACTCGCCCCTACACTATTTTCATCAAGGTTCTTGATAAAATAGAAAATATGATCACGCATATCATCAATTTCGTTGGAGAGTTTTGCCCCTTGTTTTTTGTTCTTTTTTAAGAGGTTCAAATCTTGTTTTGCAAGACCATTTATTGAATTGGTATAGATTTTATTGGTTCTTTTGAGTACTTTAGAGATATTGCTAGCACTTTCTTCGATTACTCCTTGTATTGAACTGCTTTCAGATTTTCGCAAGCTATCTTCGGCTTTTGTTTCTTTTGATTTCTTTTTATGTGATATATAGTTTCTTGCCAATAATAAGATTGCAGCAAACAACAAGACCGCAATGGCGGCACCTTTGCCAAAACTTATAATGGCCAGTATGGTGCCAGAAGCAATAAAGGCAATAATTGCTGTACCGAACCAGCCACCTATAACATTGAGCACACCTGCTACCCTATATACAGCACTTTCTGCACCCCAAGCCCTATCTGCCAAAGAGGTGCCCATAGCGACCATAAATGTGACATAGGTAGTTGATAGGGGTAGTTTATACGATGTGGCAATAGATATCAATATACCTGCCACCATAAGGTTGACCGCGGCTCTTACCATGTCAAAAGCGGGGAGTTCATGCACTTTGTTCTTAGCTAAAGTGATTACAGGTTTTCGAAATTGTTTTTCAATATTAGCCTGCCACGATTCAGGTAAAATATAAGAAACCATTTCGGCCATGCCCATTGCCCCGCGTACAAGACCACGTGATAAAAAGTTGGGTTGAAAACGTTCTTCGGTCTCTCCTTGACTTGCAAGGTCTAATGAGGTTTTTACTACAGCTTTAGCTTTATTTGAAAACCATAGTGTTATCACCATAATGATTCCAGCGACAAATAATAGCAGGCTTGGCGTGGGCACTTTTTTGGCAAGTATATCCATACTGAATTCTGATGCTGCAACTCCAGAGGCAACCCAAGCTTCATACGATTGCCATGCAGCAATAGGTACGCCTATAAAGTTCACTAGATCATTGCCAGCAAAGGCAAGTGCCAGAGAAAAAGTACCCACGCCTATTATCAATTTATAGATGTTAGCTTTGGTGAAATTCATCAAGAGGTAAGAGAGAAATGACCAAACCACAAAATTTACGGCAACGATAGCGATCCATTTTGCTTCTAGAAAGTCTTTTATGGTGACACTGCCAATAAGGTCAAAACTTTCTTTGGCATAGGCCGTGCCCTTTATCCCTTTCATCAATATAAAATAGGTGATGGCAGAAAGTGCAACACCACCGAACAGCGCACCTGCCCATTTGGCTTTTTTTTCGAATTGATACGATAGTAGAAGTCTAGAAACCCATTGTACCAGTGCCCCTATAGAGAAGGCAACTAGCACTGACAGTAATATTCCGAAAATAATTTCGGTGGCTTTTGTGGTATTGATATAGTTTACGACATCAGCGAGGTTACCATTATTGGCACCGATTTTGATTAAGGCCATGGCAACGGCGGCACCCAATAGTTCAAATACGATGGATACCGTGGTAGAGGTTGGCATTCCTAGTGTATTAAAGAAATCTAACAATAGAATATCAGTAATCATCACGGCCATAAAAATGAACATGATCTCGTCAAAATAGAATTCTCCTGGGTTGAAAATCCCTTTTCTAGCGACCTCCATCATACCACTAGAGAAAATGGTGCCTGCCGCAATACCTAAACTAGCAACGATCATAATGGTCTTGAATGATATGGCTTTTGAGCCAATGGCCGAGTTCAAAAAATTTACAGCATCGTTACTAACGCCTACAACCAAATCAGCAACGGCCAAGACGACTAATGCAATCACTATTAATAGGTAAATATTATCCATATTTCAAAGGTTATAAATTCTATGTGGTAAACATAGTTTGATTAAAAATACCAAAGGTTATCACAATGTTATCAATCGGTTAAATCAGTTATGTATATTGTTTAGCCAGTTATTTTATTTGGTTTAGAAATGAACATCTAATTGCAAACGATACATTAACTCATCTGTGCTACCATCAACTGATAGATAACTCAAATCTGTTTGAACTTTTAATTTATGCCCCACAATATACTTAGATAGTCCCAATGTGTATTGTCTCTCGGGGTTTCTACCTGTAATGGCTTGATCAAGATTAATATTGGTATATCTTCCGGAAACTTCCCAATTGTTGGCAAATAAATACCCTGTCTGCAGGTTTAACCCGTCTCCGATCTGTACAATATCACCCGTTTCGGTGCCATCTGAATTTTTGGCAATGTGGTCTTTGGCCTCCCTATTTGCATATTCTCCCATAAAAGAGAATCCTTTATATTTAAACATGGCATCTAAAAAGAAGGTATTGACATTGGTTTTATAAAACCCTTCATCATTAGTCATATAAGACCCTTGGCTACCTCTGTTCTTCACAGCATTTTGATTTACGTTATAAGTTGCCGATACCATTAATTTAGGTTTTTCTTCGCGTTTATGATCGCTGCCCTTATAGTCTCCTTTACCCTGAAACTTTCCAAAAGGCAAAAATTCAAGTCGCGCTGTATATTGATGTCCGCCAAGGTTTCCGGTGGTAACGTTTCTACCTTCTCCTTGTGATATTGCAAATTTTTCACGTATCAAGAAATTTTTGGTTAGGTTAAAATGATGCCTTAATTGAATGCCGAGATCCCGATCTATATTAAATCTGCTATTAAGCAGCGAACGATCTACTTGTTGTAGATTACCGGAAGATATAATGCGCTCTATATTTCCAGGTAGTTTGGTTTGACCCACCCAAAGCTCAAGGTTTTCATAAAAATTCCATATCACAACGGCATCTAAAATATATCTAGGCGCATTGCTGGTGAACTGAGAAGCACCTGAAATATCCCTGTTTGATAATCCCAGTTCCATTTTGTATTTGAGTTTTGTAGAATACACAAAACCATTGAATTTCAAGCGGGCACGGCGCACCAAAAAATTTTGTTGAGGATCTACAAGCCCTCCATTAGCTCCTTCTTCCCATTCGGCAATGGCTAAAAATTGCATACGGGTGGCAATTTTCATGCTCCAAGTGCTATCTTTTCCAACTAGGTTAAAAAGACCTTTTCCAAATTTTGGCGCATTCGTTTCTTGTGAAAATGACAAGAAGGAAATAGATAGGAGCAATCCAAGAGAAAGGATTTTGATTTTCATTGCGTATTGGTTTTTGTCCCTGCAAATTACCATTACGAATGTTAAGTTAATGTTTACTGAATGTTATTTTTTTCAAAGATTTTGGTGTGAATGCACGCAGATAGGAATCATATTTAAAAAATACAGCAATAATTTGCATATATGATAGTATTACTATTATATTTGAAAGTAATACATTAACCGCTCTTATGAAGAACTTACAAATACATATAGAAATTAACCCTGAGCTATATTTTAAAAATCCCGACTCTTCTGAATTGGGACGTAGTATACTATCAAAAAGTATTGAACTGATTAGTGAAATAGGTTTTGAGGCTTTTACATTTAAAAAACTTGGCGTGTTGATAAATTCTCCTGAAAGTTCCGTATACCGTTATTTTAAAAACAAACATGCTCTACTGGTGTACCTTACCAGTTGGTATTGGTCTTGGACAGAATATCGACTGGCATTTGCGACAACGAATGTCGCTTCTCCTAAAGAACGATTGGTAAAGTCTATTGAGATATTGACCAAACCCGTTTTGATCGATAACTCATTTACCTATATAAATGAAGTACTGTTGAGCGAAATAATTTTCTCTGAATCGATAAAGGCATACCATACCAAAAATGTAGATGAGGAGAACAGAAAAGGTTGTTTTAAGGCATATAAAGAAGTGGTAAAAAGAGTGAGCGATATTGTTTTGGAGATTGTTCCTGGTTTTCAATACGCTCATATGCTCATTTCTACAGTAATAGAAGGGGCGCACCAACAAAAATATTTTGCGGAGCATTTACCGGCTTTAACAGATACGGGAAAAGAGGAAGACGGTATTTTTGAATTTTACAAGCAGTTAATCTTTAATTTTTTAAAGTAATGAAAAAACTATTTGATTTTAAACATTTTAAAGGAGATCTGTTTGGTGGGATTACTGCTGGAATTGTTGCATTGCCATTAGCTCTAGCTTTTGGGGTCAGCTCTGGTTTGGGGCCAAGTGCAGGACTTTATGGTGCTATATTTGTAAGCTTCTTTGCTGCACTTTTTGGTGGAACCAACACCCAAATTTCAGGGCCTACCGCACCTATGACCGCAGTGAGTATGGTTGTGATTGCAGGTATGGTTGCAACTTTCGACGGTGATATAACCAAGGCCTTGCCAGCGATTTTAACGGTATTTCTTTTAGCAGGTTTAATGCAGATAGGTTTAGGGATGATTGGCTTGGGGAAATATATAAAATATATACCCTACCCCGTTGTTTCTGGTTTTATGACCGCTATAGGTGTCATTATTTTAGTTACCCAAATACTACCCTCTATTGGTTACTACCCCAAAGAAGACACCGAGTATGTGACTGAATTTAAGCCCTACGCAGAAGAAATTATTTTAGACAATATCTTAAAAGAGGAAGCAGGTGAAGGCATCTTGGTTTTGGAAGATTTTAAAGAAACAGTTGTTCGAGCGGAAAGGATAACTGAGGTGCAAATTCTAAAAGAATCGCAAACCTTGGCAGCCAAAGATGCGTCAGGGGTATTGGGGGCCTTAAAAGTATTGCCAAGAGCGCTAGGGAACATTAACTGGTTAGAACTTCTTTTAGCTTTGGGAACAATACTTATTATATATGGTTTTAAGCGAATAACGAAAGTTGTGCCCAGTACTCTGGTTGCGCTCCTAGTAATGTCGGTGATAGCAATTGGTTTTGAGCTAGACTATAGGCCTATCGAAGAAATACCCAGTGGTTTGCCCATACCTAATCTTGGAATTTTCACGGACTTTAGTTTTGGCAGTATTTCACCTTTTATTTTTACAGCCCTGACCTTGGCACTTTTAGGGGCAATAGATTCTTTGTTGACTTCGGTGGTTGCCGATAATATGACCAAAACAAAGCATAAACCCAATAAAGAATTAATTGGTCAAGGAATTGGTAATAGTATAGGTGCTATTTTTGGAGGAATTCCAGGTGCAGGGGCGACGATCAGGACTGTTGTGAATATCAATGCAGGAGGTAAAACCAGATTGTCAGGAATGATGGCGGGTGTTCTATTGCTTTTTATTTTATTGGCATTGGGCCCAATCGCATCCCAAATTCCTGCAGCTGTTTTAGCAGGTATATTGATTACCGTAGGTATTGGTGTTATGGATTATAAAGGCCTAAAAGCGATTCCCTATATGCCACGACCTGAAGTAGTAATAATGATAGTGGTTTTGGTATTATCATCGGTTTGGAATCTTGTTTACGCTGTTGGAATAGGTTTGGTGATAGCGTCATTAATGTTTATGAAAAAAATCGGAGATTTAACTGCTGAGCGTTCTGATGTAAAATCGTTGTTAAAAGAAAAAGCCTGGTCTGATGAAATCGATTTTCCTGAAGATCTAAAAGAAGAAGTTTTTATCAAGCACATTAAAGGACCTTTATTTTTTGGTTCTACCAGTGATTTTCAACAACTAATGGGTCAAATACCAGATACAGCCACAATTATTGTTATTAGAATGGGACGAATGCAATATATAGACCAATCAGGTTTATATGCATTGGAAGATGTTTTGATCGATTTGACAAATCAAGGCAAAAAAATACTATTGGTAAACGTACTGAAACAGCCTAGGTACCTGCTTGAGCGCATAGATATTATTCCTGACTTAATTTCAAAAGACCAACTTTTTGATAGCTTTGACAATAGTTTAGCTTGGATAAAAGAAAATGTTAAAAACGAAAAATAAAAAATAGAAAATGAGAACCCAAACAAGAAATATACAAAATAACCTGAGACCAAAAGATGCACATAAAATTTTAGTAGAAGGAAATAAAAGGTTTGTTCAAAATCTAAAAGCACAGCGAAACCTTCGAGAACAGGTCTTAGAAACCAGCAAGGGCCAATACCCCTTCGCGGTTGTTCTCAGTTGTATCGATTCTAGAGTTCCTACTGAACTGGTTTTTGATCAGGGAATCGGTGATATTTTTAGTGTAAGGGTCGCTGGCAATATCATTAACGAAGACGTTTTAGGTTCTATGGAGTACGCTTGTAAAGTTGCGGGATCTAAAATTGTTGTGGTTATGGGCCATACCAAGTGTGGTGCGGTTACCGCAGCATGTAAAAATGTAGAGATGGGTAACATCAGCGCTTTACTGAACAAGATTAAACCAGCTGTTGATGTTATAAAGGCAGAGAGAGGTACTATGAATGATAATGCTATTGAAGAAGTATCAATGGTCAATGTACAATTCTCAATAGACAGAATCAGGAAAGAAAGTCCTATTCTTTTAGAAATGGAAAAGAATAAAGAAATTGAAATCGTAGGTGCTCTTTACGATGTCTCAAATGGTAAAGTTGAGTTTTTTGATTGAAATTTATTAGGCAGAAGACCTTTCTTGACATTTTACAGCTTTCAAAAAGCCGTATCTTGTGACCTCACCCAGCCCCGAACCGTCGGGAGCAAAAAAAGAAGGTTTCAAACAAACATCAATATTAAGTGATTATGAACTGGGAAAAACTACTCTCTTTAAAACGCGATGGCGATGCCCATAAAAGATTGCGAAAAGAGCAAGACGAGACCCGCTTGGGCTTTGAGGTCGATTATGACCGTATTATATTTTCTTCGGCCTTTCGCAGTTTGCAAGATAAAACGCAGGTGATACCACTTTCAAAGACCGATTTTGTACATACCCGGCTTACCCATAGTCTCGAAGTATCGGTCGTAGGCAGAAGTTTGGGCAGGATAGCAGGAAAAAAAATCTTGGAAAAACATCCTCATTTACAAGAGGTACATGGGTATCGGTTCAATGATTTTGGAGCTATTGTGGCTGCAGCTTCCTTGGCGCACGATATAGGCAATCCGCCTTTTGGTCATAGTGGCGAAAAGGCGATAGGGGAGTATTTCAAGAGTGGCAACGGACAACAATACAAATCGCATTTATCAGAAAAGGAATTTCAAGATATTATCGATTTCGAAGGTAACGCCAACGGTTTTAAACTACTGACCGAAACACGAAAAGGTGTTGACGGAGGACTCCGTCTCAGTTATGCCACTTTGGGGGCTTTTATGAAATACCCGAAAGAATCGCTGCCAAAAAAACCTACAAAACATATTGCCGATAAGAAATTCGGGTTTTATCAATCTGAGAAAAACACGTTTCAAGATGTTGCCGAAGAACTCGGGCTGTTACAGACCCGCACTGGAAAAGATATTAGTTTCTCAAGACACCCATTGACTTTTTTGGTCGAAGCGGCTGATGATATTTGCTATACCATAATCGATTTTGAAGATGGAATAAATCTAGGACTGATCTCAGAAGATTATGCGTTGGAGTATTTGATCAAACTGGTAAAGGACAGTATCAATACCAAAAAGTACAATGCTCTTAAGTACAGAGAGGATCGATTGAGTTATCTAAGGGCGCTGGCGATCAATACATTGATAACCGATGCTATTCAAATATTTGTCAATAATGAAGAAGCTATACTTAAAGGTAAATTTGAGGTTTCCTTAATGGATAAAAGCAAGTATGCTGCCCAAATAACCGATATAATTTCATTGAGCATAAATAAGATATACCGATCACAAGAAGTGGTTGAAAAAGAGATCGCTGGGTATAAGGTCATCTTTGATATTTTAGATGTCTACATTACAGCTTTGGTTCATGAAAAAGAGGGTAGTGCCACTAATTATGATAAGCTGATGTTACAGACACTACCAGAATTTTATCAGCGAACAGATATTTTGCTTTATAATATTTTATTGAATGCATGTTGCTATATAGCCAGCCTTTCAGATAGTATGGCGGTGCATATTCATAACAAGATCATGGGCAAACAGCTTTAGAAGTTGTAAGCAACTCCCACTCCCAATAGTTGTTTGAACTGTATTCGAGGTTTTCCAGGGGCGATGATAAGACCGTTTGCATCTTTTTGAGTATCGAACTTAATATCATCATCATAAATGATGTGGGTTCCAATACTTGCGTTTATAAATTCGTTCACAATGAAGTTGAAATTGAGTTCCCAATCGACGTCCACATTGCCAAAACTGGCGAGATAATCGGTATAAAGACTTATTCTATGTTGCATTTCAACATTTTTAGCCACTGTGGTTTCCCAACTATTTGTGATTAAAAATCCCAGTTCAATAAATTGGTTCTCACCCTCTTGCAAAATATCCCCATCGCTGTTTAATATCGCTTTTTTTACACCAAAAGCACCTTTGTCGGCCAGATCCTGATCCAGTACAAAAGTGGCCTTAAGGGTCAGGGGAGAAATATAAAAATTGAATTTCTTCCCTTCGGGAATGTACGATGTACCCGCCCCAAGAAATACATAGCCGGGAGCCATAAAACGTGAAATAGGATTTTCTCTATCAGGATATTTAAAACCACTGTAAAATTGTGTATTGAAATTGGCCTTGACCGAATAGTACCAATTGCTGACCGTATCCCGTCGATAGCCAAAAGTAGAACTAAACCTAATAGCATCATCGGTTTTACGGGGTTTTTGACCTTGTTGAATGTTTGCGCCATATCGTAGATCCAGTATGTTTTGCCAGTGAACATATCTAAATTTATAATTGCGTTCAAATTTGCCGTTTGTAACAATAGAAATAGAATTGTTACCACCTGCTTTCCAGTTTACAAATGCCACTTCACTGATATGCACCCCCAGTCGATTTATCCTTTCCCAAAAAGAGGGTACGCGAAAACGTTTAAAAGGTTTGATCAAAGACTTGGTGTGTTTAAAAGAAACCTTCGGGTTGATCAGATGTACCCCACGGGGAATGTTCTTTATCTTAAAATGAGTTCTTCGAATAACAATAGTATCTATTCTGGTGGAGTCTGCCCGAAGGTTTGACGTGATAGTATCTTGAGCCGAGGCCATTGAAGTGCATGCCAGTAGCATACAAATGAAAATGTACTGTGTGAATTTACTGTTCATTAATGAGACGGGTTATATATTCTTTTACGGTCAAAATGTCTATTTGGGCTATTTTGTGTAGCTCTTCAATGGTGCCGTGTTCGATAAATCGGTCTTCGATTCCGAATATCTTTATGGGTGGATGGTCTTTTAGCGTATTGGCGAATTCTAGTACAGCACTGCCAAAACCCCCTGTCTTGCATCCGTTTTCTATTGTAACAATGTGTTTGTAACTGCCAAATATTTTTTTAAGTCGACCCGTATCCAAAGGTTTTATAAAACGCATATTATAATGTCCGATTTCTTCGCTATTTCTCATTTCTTGTATTAATTCGGATATCATATTACCAATATGACCTATGGATAGGATTGCGATTTTCGTGCCTTTTTTTAATTCTTCAGATATCCCAATGGGAATCCTTTCAAAAGGCGTTTCCCATTCTTGAAGCACTCCCCTTCCTCTAGGATACCGAATCGCAATAGGATGCTTTAAACCCAATTGGGCCGTATACATCATATTTCTCAACTCGGTTTCGTTCATAGGCGCAAAGATGATCAAGTTGGGTATACAGCGTAGATATGCAATATCATAAACGCCATGATGGGTCGCACCATCTTGCCCCACCAAGCCTGCACGATCCAAACAAAAGATGACGGGCAGATTTTGTAGGGCTACATCGTGAATTACTTGATCATAGGCACGTTGCAAAAAGGTGGAGTAAATGTTACAAAAAGGAATCAATCCTTCGGCAGCCATACCAGCGGCCAACGTAACAGCATGTTGTTCTGCAATACCTACATCAAAAGCCCTATCGGGTATTTGTTCCATCATGAATTTCAACGAACTGCCCGTTGGCATGGCAGGGGTAATACCTACTATTTTTTTGTTTTTTCGGGCAAGTTCAACCAAGGTATGCCCAAAAACATCTTGATATTTCGGAGGCTGCCTCAAGGCGGATTTTTTATGAAGTTCTCCCGTAAGTTTATCAAACTTTCCCGGGGCATGATATGTAACTTGGTTCTCTTCAGCCTTTTGCAAGCCTTTGCCCTTGGTTGTTATTACATGTAACAATTTTGGCCCTTTGATAGATCTAAGCCGCTCCAATTCTTGTAAAAGGACGTTGAGGTCATGGCCGTCAATGGGACCAGAGTATTTAAAATTGAGGTACTCGAAGATATTCTCGTCTTTGGCAGTGCCCTTTTTTACATTGGTAAGATACTTTTTTAATGCACCTACACTTGGGTCAATACCTATGGCATTATCGTTTAGTATAATGAGTACATTGGCATCGGTAACACCTGTGTGGTTTAAGCCTTCGAATGCCATTCCACTTGCTATTGAGGCATCGCCGATGACCGCGATATGCTGTTTGTTGAAATCCCCTTTTAATTTGGATGCGATCGCCATACCCAAAATAGCGGAAATAGAAGTAGAACTATGCCCCGTGCCAAAAGCATCATATTTGCTTTCACCCATTTTCGGAAAACCACTGATGCCACCTAATTGGCGGTTGGTATCAAAGATTTCTTTTCGGCCCGTCAATATTTTGTGTCCGTAGGCCTGATGGCCAACATCCCAGATCAGTTTGTCATTTGGTGTATCAAAAATATAGTGCAGTGCAATAGTGAGTTCGACTACACCAAGACTAGCACCCAAATGCCCTTCTTTTGTCGCAACGATATCTATGATAAAGGCTCGTAATTCTTGGGCGAGTTGGGGCAGTTCGCTTGGCTTGAGTTTGCGAAGGTCTTTAGGTGAGTTTATGTTTTTTAAGATTGTCATTGCAGAGAACAAATGTACGTTAAATCCCTCATTGAGGGTTTAACTCCTCGAAGCTTGTCTTTAAATTAAAAATGGCTTTTTGAGAAGCACACCTCGCACTCTTGGATCGAGAGTATTGGTTTCTATTTTAGATTACTTTGTTCGTATTGTTAAAGTTGTATTTTTGAATTTATGATTGAACCCTACGATGATACGTATTATATGAAGAAGGCCTTACAAGAGGCCGAAGTTGCTTTTGAAAAAGGAGAGGTGCCCATTGGTGCGATTATCGTGGTGCAGGATAGGATTATTGCGAGATGTCATAACCTGACCGAGCAATTGAACGATGTTACCGCACATGCCGAAATGCAGGCGATTACGGCAGCGGCAAATTTTCTTGGAGGAAAATATTTAAAGGGTTGTACGCTCTACGTAACCCTTGAACCTTGCCAAATGTGCGCTGGGGCTTTGTATTGGAGCCAGATTTCTAAAATTATCTTTGCGGCCAAAGATCCTGAAAGGGGCTGCGGAGCCTTAGGCACGAAATTGCACCCAAAGACAGAAATAACGGGCGGTGTTTTAGAAAGCGAAGCGGCTGAACTATTAAAGCGATTCTTTATTCAAAAACGGAATCTAAACTAAGGCTTTTCAGTTTTTTTAGGTTCTTTCCCCTGCATTTTTCGAATGTTCTCTTCGGTCAACATATAATCTTTTACGTTTTTTTCCTTACTCTCTTTATACAAGAAAAGGGGCATGGCCACTAAAAATAATCCAACGGTACCTGAGCCAATGAACTTATTGGCCAATAGTTCTTCCGATTCTTCTAAGGTAAAGCCGTAAACAATAGACGCTATTGATGCAAGTACGATTATCGTTATAATGTATTTCATTTAATCTATAAATTCCCCGACTTCCTGCCGAAGGAGGGTTTCCTATTTACCTCTCCCTGCCCGTGCCGTTCAGGCGGGCTTTGGAGAGGTCGAAACTGCTTATTTATGCAGTTTCGGGTGAGGTAAAATACAATCCCGACGATTCGAGACGGTAATTATAATCAATATAAAATCAGCGAAATACCGCTAAGGCTCTGTTTTGAGAATAGTGGGCTTCGAAATTTTTTATTTGGTGAAATTAATCAATTCACGGCGATAGGCTGTTAGCAGTTTCGATTTTGATACAAAGCCGTAATATTTCCCATCTTTGATTACCGGAAGGTTCCATGCGCCGCTCTCCTGAAATTTTTTCATCACCTTTTGCATACTGTCCTTCCCATAAAAAATATATTCCGGGGCGGCATGCATAAAAGTGGAAACCGTAGTTGTTCTGTACAGTGTGGTGTCGAACATAAACTCGCGAATATCATCTAAGAGTACAATACCTACCAATACCCCATCATCATCTACCACTGGAAAAATGTTTCGTGTAGATTTAGAAACCGACTCATGTAACATTTCCCCTAAGAACATGGTTGGGCGCACGGTTTTAAAGTTTTGTTCCAAAACATCGTCGAGCTGCATTACGGTCAAAACATTTTCGTCTTTATCATGGGTCAACAATGCTCCTTTTTCTGCTAGCTCACGGGTATATATCGTATGATCCAGTGCATTTTTGGTAATTAAGTAAGAAATTGCCGCAGTAATCATCAAGGGCACAAAGAGTTGGTAGCCGCCGGTGATCTCAGCAATCAAAAAAATAGAGGTCAAAGGGGCATGCAACACCCCTGCAATAAGACCTGCCATACCAATCAAGGTAAAATTGCTTTCAGAGACGGCAAAGCCAAGCCCAAGGTTGTTGATTACTTTTGCCACGACATTGCCAAGGGCGCTACCCATAACCATAGTGGGAATAAAGATTCCACCAGCACCACCAGCAGCAAAAGTCGTGGTCATGGCCACTGCTTTGAAAACCGTTAGACCGAATAAGAGTGCGATGACCACCCAAATATTGTCCATATAGGCATCAAATGGTGTCGTGCCCAATGCAGCGGTATGGTTTCCGTCCAAAAGATTATTGATGAATCCGAAACCTTCACCATACAATGGGGGAATAAAATACAGCATAATACCGATGGCCACCCCACCGACCAATAATCGATATTTCGGACTCTTCAAAGGCTCGAACAATTTCAATATGCCAAAATACATCTTGGTAAAATAGATAGACGCGAAACCAGTACCAACGCCAAGCAGAACATAGAAAAGCGTGTCTTTTATCTCAAAGTTATCGGACAATGAAAAATTGAAAAGCACTTCATTACCCAAAAAGAAATAAGAGGTCAATACTCCAGAAATGGATGCCAACAGTAAAGGCAGCATTGATAGCATGGTAAAGTCCATACTAAAAACCTCGACCGCAAAAATAATAGCGGCGATGGGCGATTGAAAGATAGAAGCAATGGCGCCTGCCGAAGCACAGGCGATTAGTAATGAACGAGTCTTGGCATTAACATGAAAGAAACGTCCTAAGTTTGAACTTATAGCAGAGCCCGATGCTACTGCAGATCCCAACAAACCAACCGAACCACCAAAGCCGACCGTAAGGGGTGCCGTTATCAGAGGTGTGTACATTTTCTTCAGATCGATGATGCCCTTTTTTTTGGAAAGCGCAAAAAGGATTGAAGAAATCGCATGTTCCAATTTCTTTTTATGTACATACTTTACGTACAGGTATACCAAAGTTAGACCGATAATGGGTAGTATAAAGTACAATTGATTGCTCGAAAAGATGATACCCTCTTCTAAAGAGGACTCAATAAAATAGGTAAGGTTTTTTAGAGTAACCGCGGCCAGACCTGCCAATAGACCCACCACTACGCTCATAATGTGCGTAAAGGTCTTGTTAGAGATATTCTTATATCGCCATTTTATGAATTGAGTAAAAATCTTTTGTCGTCTAGTAGGCATTTTTTAGTGATGATACCCAAAGGTATTTAATTTCCCTTAGAAATCCACCTGCAAAGCAGGTGGTTATGTTCTGAGGGCTC
>CAZEUV010000012.1:0-6675 GCA_964515285.1 uncultured Maribacter sp.
TAAATTTTGTTAAAACCGTTATGAACCCAAACAATTTTCATAATTTGCAGTATCATAATCAGAGGAAAAATTTGACTGATTGCAACCTCCATTAAAAATGCTAAAGCAGTTGATATTGAAAGATAACATATCTTCTTCTTAAGTATTGATTCAGTCATGTTTTTTCATAATATTAAAGTTATATGTCATATCTATTTACATCTGAATCGGTCAGTGAAGGACACCCAGACAAGGTTGCCGATCAAATAAGCGATGCCTTATTAGATAATTTCTTAGCATTTGATCCTGAAAGCAAGGTGGCTTGTGAAACCATGGTCACTACAGGCCAAGTTATTTTGGCAGGTGAAGTAAAAAGTAATACGTATTTAGACGTTCAAAATATTGCCCGAGAGGTCATCAATAAAATAGGATATACTAAAGGGGAGTATCAGTTTAGTGGAGATTCTTGTGGTGTAATTTCATTGATTCACGAACAATCGCAAGAGATTAACCAAGGTGTGGATCGTGGTTCAAAAGAAGAACAAGGTGCTGGTGACCAGGGTATGATGTTCGGTTATGCTACCAAAGAAACAAATAACTATATGCCTTTGGCCTTGGATATTTCGCATAGAATTCTACAGGTATTGGCTGATTTGAGAAGAGAAGGTAAAGAAATGGATTACCTCAGACCAGATGCAAAATCACAGGTGACCATTGAGTATTCTGACAGCAATGTGCCTCAACGAATCGATACGATAGTTGTTTCTACGCAACACAACCCATTTGATGCCGATGATGAAAAAATGTTGGCAAAAATAAAAAGCGATGTCGTATCTATTTTAATACCACGAGTAAAGGCACAGCTAGATCAAACTATTCAGGCTCTATTCGATGAACAAATTACCTATCATATCAACCCTACCGGAAAATTTGTAATTGGTGGCCCACATGGAGATACAGGTTTAACGGGAAGAAAAATTATTGTCGATACCTACGGAGGAAAAGGAGCCCATGGTGGCGGTGCCTTTAGTGGAAAAGACCCAAGTAAGGTAGATAGAAGTGCTGCTTATGCCGCAAGACACGCTGCTAAAAATTTGGTCGCTGCAGGTGTTTCAGATGAGATCTTGGTTCAGGTCAGCTATGCAATCGGCGTGGTAGAACCGACCTCTATTTTTGTAGATACCTACGGAACGACAAATGTAGATTTGACCGATGGCCAAATTGCGCAAAAAGTGACAGAATTGTTTGATATGCGTCCTTTTTCTATAGAGGAAAGACTTAAGCTAAGAAACCCTATTTATTTAGAAACGGCGGCATATGGCCATATGGGCAAAGAATCCAAGATCATTACTAAAGTCTTTGAAAGCCCGTATAATGGTCGCGTAGAGAAAGAAGTAGAGTTATTTACTTGGGAAAAATTAGATAGGGTAGATGATATAAAATCTGCTTTCAATTTGTGAAAAATGTTCATTTTAGTCAAAAATGGCTTTGCGGCCTAGCAAGGGCGAATCGTTAATTTTTCTAAAAAGATTTGGAAAATCGTTTTTTCCGTTGTTATATTTGCCCATTCAAAGTTCAAACACGTATTGAATTGTTATCAAGAAAGGTGGAGGGATTAGACCCTTTGAAGCCTTAGCAACCCTTTGTTACATACAAAGAAGGTGCTAAATTCTATCTTTATGCTGAATTCGTTTTAGCACCTGTTTATCAGGACGAAGAATAGATAACGAATATAGATTACTTCCGTAATTTTCGCTTTCTTCATAACTTTTTGACATAACGCCCACTATGCATTAGAGGGTCTTGATGAGGTTTGAAAGCACAATAAAATATAGTTTTTTAGTAGTTTTAGCATAGCACCGCTATGGTTAAACTTCAAAAAGCAGCAAAGCGTTATATTTTGCAGTGATTTCAGGCCGTAATAGATTTTCTAATGCATAGTGGGTGTTAGCTTCATTGCATTGTCGGCAATGTAGGTTTGGCTTTTTAATCATTTATTAATAATTAAAAAACCTTAGATCATGAGTACTCAAAAATTTTCAACAAACGCATTGCATGCAGGGCATGATACTACCGTGCATGGTGGTACTAGAGCAGTTCCTATTTATCAGAATACTGCCTATGTCTTCAATGATTCGGATCATGCTGCCAACTTGTTTTCATTGGCAGAACCTGGCTTTATTTATACACGCCTGAACAATCCTACAAATGATATTCTAGAGCAGCGCTTAGCTACTTTGGAAGGAGGAATTGCAGCTGTGGCAACGGCATCGGGTACGGCTGCCATATCTACTGCCCTTTTGGTGCTTTTACGTGCCGGCGACCATATTGTAGCCTCTAATAGTTTATATGGGGGAACTTATAACCTCTTGGCCAATACGCTTCCTAGATTGGGCATTACCACTACCTTTGTGGATCCGTTGGATCCAAGTGATTTTGGAAAAGCCGTACAGGAAAATACTAGAGCGTTTTTTGTGGAATCCTTAGGAAACCCAAAACTCGATGTTTTAGATTTAAAAGCGATTTCTTCGGAAGCCAGATTGGCGAAAGTGCCTTTTATCGTTGACAATACCGTTGCTACGCCCGCATTGTTGAATCCGATAGCACACGGTGCGAATATTGTGATTCACTCATTGACAAAATATATCAACGGAAATGGGACCTCTCTGGGCGGTATTATAATCGACGCTGGTACTTTTGATTATGGCAATGGAAAATTCCCTGAATTTACAGAACCTTCCCCGGGTTACCATGGTCTAGTATACCATGAGGCCTTGGGTGCTGCTGCTTTTATAGCAAAGGTTCGCATTGAAGGCTTGCGTGATTTCGGTGGGGCTGCGAGTCCGTTCAATTCTTGGCAAATCATACAAGGTCTTGAGACCTTGGCGATACGTATGAAAAAGCATAGTGAAAACGCTTTGGCTTTGGCTCAATGGTTACAAGATCGTAACGAGGTTGTTTGGGTGAATTATCCAGGTTTGAAAACCAGTAAGTATTACGCACAGGCCGAGGCATATTTACCAAATGGCCAGAGTGGTATTGTAACTTTTGGTGTCAAAGGTGGGTTTGAATCGGCTAAAAAGATTGCCGATGAGACCAAATTGTTCTCTTTGTTGGCCAATATCGGTGATTCAAAATCTTTGATCATACACCCAGCGAGTACGACCCACCAACAATTGAACGATGCAGCTCAAGAATCTACCGGTGTTACCAAAGATTTGATTCGTTTGTCAGTCGGTTTGGAAGACCTAGAAGATTTAAAGATAGATTTAGAAAATGCTTTTGCAACGATCGATAAATCGGTTTTTTCGTAGATTGTATAGCTCTAGGGGTTATCAAGATCTTTAGGGTGTAAATCAGTAATTATATTATGCTATATCAACTTGAAATAAACAAGTATACCACGATTAATGGTGTATCGCAAAACATTGAACTGTCGTATCAATTGTTTGGAAAACCGTTGCATGAAGCACCTATTGTGTTGGTCAACCATGCATTAACGGGTAATTCGAACGTGACTGGTGATGATGGTTGGTGGTCTGCCCTGATAGGTGATGGCAAATGTATCGATACCGAGAAGTATACGGTAATTTGTTTCAATATTCCGGGCAATGGGTATGACACATTTGTCATTGATAACTATAAAGATTTTGTTGCGGGTGACATGGCCCAAATTTTTCTCTTGGGGCTTGAACGGTTAAAAGTCAGAAGATTGTTTGCGATAATCGGAGGCTCTTTAGGAGGAGGTATAGCATGGGAGATGGCCGCTTTGAACCCGAAAATTACAGAGCATTTGATACCAGTTGCATCTGATTGGAAATCTACCGATTGGCTTATTGCCAATTGTCAAATTCAAGAACAGTTCTTGGTTAATTCAAAGCAACCGGTACACGATGCCCGTATGCATGCCATGTTGTGTTACCGAACCCCCGAATCATTTAAAGAACGTTTCAAACGCAGTACCAATGAAGAACTTCAGGTTTTTAATGTCGAAAGTTGGCTAATGCACCATGGAAAGAAATTACAAGAACGTTTTCAATTGTCTGCCTACAAATTGATGAACCAATTGCTTAAAACGATTGATATTAATAGAAATGGAGAGCAGACGTTTACCAATCTACAGAATAGTGATGCCAATATTCATATCATCGGTGTTGATTCTGATCTTTTTTTTACGGCCAAAGAAAATAGGGAAACTTTTAAACAATTAGCGCAGTCAAAGAGTAATGTAACCTATGGGGAAGTACGATCACTTCACGGGCACGATGCTTTTTTAATCGAATTCGAACAGATACAAAAACTGCTATACGGTATTTTCACTAAAAATGAAACATCCCAAAGAGTGAAAGTGCTAAAATTTGGGGGAAAGTCTTTGAGTAATGGAGAGGGCTTGGGCAATGTACTTGAAATAATAAAAACAAAGGTGGGCAATGGCGAAAATGTAGCCGTTGTTCTTTCTGCTCGTGAAAAAGCGACGGATCAATTGGTGGCCATGCTCGAGAAGGCGGCGAAGCGAGAAGTGTATTCCAAAGACTTTGAGGCTTTTGAAGAGTATCAAACCCATAAGTATAAAAATGTCGATCTCTCAGAAGAGTTTTCTGAACTATTCAAATTGTTCGAAGGAGTTTCTTTGTTGGGTGATTATAGTGAAAAAATCAAAGACAAAGTTTTGGCCTATGGCGAATTGATTTCTGCAAAACTAATCGCAAAATTATTGATAGGCAAAGGAATAAAAGCCCAATACGTAGATTCTAGAAAACTGATTAAAACAGATGATTCTTTTGGCAATGCCCAAGTGTTGGAAGCGATCTCTAAAGAGAACGTTTTGTGTAAATTCGCTAAGTTCGATTCGGGCACCGTACCAATTATTACGGGATTTGTGGGTTCAACCTTAGATAATGAAACTACGACTTTAGGTAGAAACGGCAGTAATTATACTGCCGCCTTGATCGCTAATTTCTTAAATGCAGAAGAGCTACAGAATTATACCCATGTGGATGGAATATTTACTGCCAATCCTGATTTTGTGCCCGATGCGAAACGAATTTCCAGACTTTCCTATGCAGAAGCCAATGAACTCGCTGGTTTTGGCGCAAATATTCTTCATGCGAAAACGATTATACCTCTTATCGAAAAAAATATCCCTTTAAGAATACTCAATACGTTCAATAGTAATAATGAGGGTACGTTGATAAGTGCCAAAACTAATAAAGAAGGAATTAAATCGCTTTCAGTGATTGAAAATGTCTCCTTGGTGAATATAGAAGGGCGAGGACTTTTAGGAAAAGTTGGTATCGATGCCCGTATTTTTAGAGTACTGGGCGAGAATAACATCAATGTGAGCATTATTTCACAGGGATCCTCAGAAAGAGGTATTGGTTTGGTAGTAGATGCTGATAAGTCACCAAGGGCGAAAGTTGTCTTGCAAAGAGAGTTTGCAAATGATTTTCAATCTAAGGACATAAATATGATCACCGTGGTGAACGACGTATCGGTAATATCGATCGTAGGGCAAGATCTCAGTTCTTTTCACAAACCCTACAATGCGCTGATAAAAAATCAGATCGCACCTATTCTTTTTAACAATACGGTAACGGGCAAGAATGTCAGTTTGGTCGTCAAAAAGTCAGATTTAAAAAAGGCATTGAACGTTATGCACGGCCAAATTTTCGGAATCAGTAAAAAAGTAAACCTTGCTGTTTTCGGACACGGGAATGTTGGTGGTACATTGATCGAACAGATTTTGAAATCATCAAAACCCATTGAAAATCGAAAAGGAATCCGTTTGAACGTATTTGCCGTGGCCAATTCTAAAAAAGTTTTGTTCGACACCGAAGGAGTTCCAAAAAACTGGAAAACGGCAATAACAAAAAAAGGAATTAAATATCAAATAGATGATATTTTTTCGTTTGCAAAAGAACATCATCTAGAAAATCTGGTTCTCGTAGATAATACTGCTAGCGAAGATTTTGTAGCGAATTATTTTAAATTTGTCGAGAACGGTTTTGATTTGGTTTCCTCTAACAAAATAGCCAATACGCTGCGGTATGATTACTATCAATTACTTCGTGATGAGCTTATCAAAAACCAAAAACAGTATTTGTACGAAACGAACGTAGGGGCAGGTTTACCGCTGATCGATACTATTAAATTATTACATTTATCAGGCGAGAACATAACTCGGATCAAGGGCGTTTTTTCAGGTTCATTGAGTTATATTTTCAACACGTTTTCAGAGATCAACATGCCTTTTTCGGTTATTTTAAAAGATGCGATCAAAAAGGGGTTTACCGAGCCTGACCCTCGTGAAGACTTGTCAGGAAATGATGTAGGACGAAAACTTTTGATTTTGGCACGAGAGCTCGATTTGCAAAATGAGTTCGCTGACATCAAGATACAAAATCTAATACCTGGGGTATTGCGAAAAGGAAAAGTAACCGACTTTATGAAAAACCTCGGTGTTTTGGATGATACGTTTAATGAAATCAAAAAAAATCAAAAACCTGATCACGTGCTTCGTTATGTTGGTGATTTACATGGCAATCTTCAAAAAGAAAAGGGGCTTTTAGATGTAAAATTAATTTCAGTACCCAAAGAAAGTGCTTTGGGGCAGGTCAAAGGCTCTGATTCAATTATCGAGATCTATACAGAATCGTATGGTGAAAACCCCTTGGTGATTCAAGGGGCAGGTGCTGG
>CAZEUV010000012.1:6775-48441 GCA_964515285.1 uncultured Maribacter sp.
TCTATACAGAATCGTATGGTGAAAACCCCTTGGTGATTCAAGGGGCAGGTGCTGGTGCTGCGGTAACAGCAAGAGGTGTTTTTGGCGATATTTTAAGAATTGCCGAAAGAGGATGACTTCGGCTGCGCTCGGTCAACTTAAAATTGATACGGAGATTGAGCGTAGTCGAAATCGATTTTGGTTTTAGGAAATAAAATTAATTGAGATTGATTAGTCGAAGCCACGAATTTAAATATTGAGATGAAAAGTTATATGTACATACTGGAATGCTCGGATGGCAGTTATTATATTGGTAGTACTATAGATTTGGACAAACGTCTTAAAGAGCATAGTGATGGTAGGGGAGCTAACCATACTAAAAAAAGATTACCGGTAAAATTGGTGTATGCAGAAGAATACGACAGAATTGATAAAGCTTTTTATCGCGAAAACAAATACAGGGGTGGAGAAGAGAAAAGAAGGAGGCACTTATTAGAGGCGATTTGGGTAAATTAAATGGTTTGGCAGAATGTTTAAATGAAACCAATTATAAGCTATCTAGAGAGCGAAATAAAGAATGATTTAAGTCTGTGCCAATGTTGACTTCGGCTACGCTCAGTCGCCCTCAACTTTTTTGGCTGTTGGCTGAGCGTAGCCGAAGCCAGTTTCGAGTCAATGATTAATAATAGGTAGCTGAGCGTAGCCGAAGCAATAGGTGGCTAAGCGTAGCCGAAGCCAATGTGGTTAATAATATAGTAATGAAAAATAAAAACAAATTTGAAACAAAGGCGATTAGAACACAACTTGAACGCTCACAATTTTTAGAACATTCCGTACCACTCTATCTAACATCAAGTTATGTTTTTGAAGATGCTGAGGATATGCGTGCCTCTTTTGCAGAAGAAAAAGAGCGGAACATTTATTCAAGGTATTCAAATCCGAATTCATCTGAATTCATTGAAAAAGTGCGCCAAATGGAGGGCGCTGAAGATGGTTTTGCCTTTGCATCGGGCATGGCGGCCGTGTTTTCTACATTCGCCGCCTTGTTAGAGAGTGGTGATCATATTCTTTCTGCCCGTAGCATTTTTGGTTCGACCCATTCGTTGTTTCAAAACTTCTTTCCCAAATGGAATATTTCACATTCATATTTCAAAATCGATGACTTGAACGAGGTTGAGAAGATGATCTTGCCCAATACGAAAATTCTTTATGCAGAATCACCAACAAATCCCGGAGTTGATGTTTTAGATTTAGAGGTATTGGGAAGCATTGCCAAAAAGCACGATTTAATTTTAGTTATCGACAATTGTTTTGCAACTCCCTATTTGCAACAACCCATTAAATTTGGAGCTGATTTGGTCATTCATTCGGGTACCAAGTTGATGGACGGCCAAGGTAGGGTACTAGCGGGAATTACGGTAGGCAATAAAGAATTAATAGACAAAATATATCGTTTCTCAAGAATCACCGGCCCAACATTATCGCCGTTCAATGCTTGGGTGTTGTCTAAAAGTTTAGAGACCTTGGCTGTTCGAGTAGATCGGCATTGTGAAAACGCCATGAAACTAGCCGAGTTTTTAGAAGACCATGCAAAAGTTAATTGGGTAAAATATCCTTTTCTGAAATCGCACCCTAACTATGAAATTGCCAAAAAGCAAATGAAGGCAGGTGGCTGCGTGGTAGCCTTTGAAATAAAAGGTGGTATAGAGGAAGGACGTAAATTCTTTGATTCGATTAAACTATTGTCCTTATCTGCAAATTTGGGTGATTCTAGAAGTATTGTTACGCATCCTGCATCTACAACGCACAGTAAATTAAGTGTTGAAGAACGTGAAGAAACGGGAATAACCGATGGTATGGTGCGAGTCTCCGTCGGGCTTGAGCATATTAATGATATTATTGGCGATATTGAACTGGCATTGGGGTAGAAACAGGGGCGTCTTGCAAACCACCCGAAAACAACTAGGTCGCTAAGGCTTTGCAGGTTTCTAATTTTCCCTATCTTAGCAAGATGCTCTCCAAAAAGACAAAATACGGACTCAAAGCACTTACCTTTTTGGCAAAACAGAAAGACAAGCGGCCAGTACAGATTTCTGAAATAGCAAGGCAGGAAAATATTTCTCAAAAATTTTTGGAAAGTATTTTATTGAGCCTTCGCAAAACGGGGTTCTTGGGTTCTAAGAAAGGAAAAGGTGGCGGATATTATTTGATACCCCCCCCCGAAGAAATATTAATGACCGATGTGATACGTGTTTTAGAAGGTCCTATTGCCATGATGCCTTGTGTGAGCCTCAATTTCTACGAAAAATGTGATGATTGTCCTGATGAAAAATTATGTTCGGTCAATAAACTGATGCTACAAGTACGAGATAGTGCTTTAGCAGTGTACAGAAACAATACCTTGGCTGATATTCTCATACCAATCTAAGTTAAGATTTAGATACGTCTTCGCGAGCGAAGCGATTCATTATCCATTACCTAGTTCAGCATGTCATCCTGAGCGCAGTCGAAGGGCTACATTGCTATATCACCCCCGTTAAATTGTTCAGTTTAACGAGGGGTGAACTGATTGCCGTTTCAAGAACAAACTCAATTAAAATTCCATAAATCCCATTTGCACTAAATGAAAAATAAGTTAAAAACGATGTTTTTTGTTAATAATCTATTAAATCTATAGGGTAAGTGTAATTTTTATTGATTTTTCACGTACTCATATGAAATATTCTCCTATTTTTGAACACTCTACTAAATAAGTAGGGTAATGTAATTTTAAGATTGTATGATTGCCGACCAGTTTATTCTGAACAAACAAAAAACAAAAAACGAATATTGGGCAGATAGAAAATCTGACAACCCAAAAAGAAGTATGGTGAAGTCCATTAGCTGGCGAATCATAGGCACGCTTGACACGATCCTAATTTCGTGGCTGGTGACAGGAACCTTAACAGTGGCTCTTTCTATCGGAATAGTGGAGCTGTTCACAAAAATGGGTCTATACTTTTTTCATGAACGCATTTGGAATACAATTGGCTGGGGTAAATAATAGTGAAAATCAAGAAAACGATTATGGGTTTTACGCAAAAACAAATTGAAAATTTGAACACGCAGTTCAAGGGCATTCCGCCAACAGAAATTATTTCTTGGGCGATAAAAAATGCTAAAACGGCGGTAGTGACCACAAATTTCAGACCGTATGAGGTGGTTATTCTTAATGCTGTTTCTATTGTAAAAAATGATATTCCCGTTATTTGGTGTGATACAGGGTATAACACTCCGAATACCTATAAACATGCTGATGAACTGATTTTAAAATTAAAATTAAACATTAAATTATACGTACCAAAGCAGACAAAAGCATATAGAGATGTGGTTATGGGTGTGCCTCAAATAGGTGACGCCAAGCATACCCTATTTACTGAACAGGTGAAGTTAGAGCCTTTCAAAAGGGCAATGGCAGAGTACCGACCCGATGTGTGGTTTACCAACCTGAGAAAAGGCCAAACAGCCCTGCGTGATACCTTGAATATTTTAAGTCTGAGCAAAGAGGGCATCTTGAAAGTGAGTCCGTTTTATCATTGGACCGATACGCAGTTAGATGCCTATTTGAAAGAAAGAAACTTAGCTAACGAACATCATTATTTTGACCCCACCAAAGTACTTGAAAATAGAGAGTGTGGGATACATACTTAAAATGACCAGTAGAAATTTGACAATTTGAACCTAATTTTCATCTATGAAAGATACATCACATATAAACCCGTTAGAAAACGAAGCCATCTATATTTTTAGGGAAGTAGCAGCGCAATTTGAAAGACCGGTATTGTTGTTTTCTGGCGGAAAAGACTCGATTACGTTGGTTCGACTTGCCCAAAAAGCATTTTGGCCAGCAAAAATTCCGTTCCCGTTAATGCATATCGATACAGGGCATAATTTTCCTGAAACCATTGAATTTAGAGATAGATTGGTGAAAGAATTAGGTTTGAAGCTGATTGTTAGAAATGTTCAAGATGCCATTGATGACGGAAGAGTGAAAGAAGAAACAGGAAAATATTCAAGTAGAAATATTTTGCAGACGACGACGCTTTTAGATGCTATTGAAGAGTTCAAATTCGATGCCTGTATTGGTGGTGCACGTAGAGATGAAGAAAAGGCAAGAGCCAAAGAAAGAATTTTTTCCGTACGTGATGATTTCGGACAATGGGATGAAAAAAATCAACGCCCTGAATTGTTCGATATGCTGAACGGCCAAATTGAATTAGGGCAGAACGTACGGGTTTTTCCTATTTCCAATTGGACAGAGTTGGATGTTTGGTCCTATATAGAAAAAGAAAAAATGGAAATCCCATCCATCTATTTCGCCCATAAGCGCAAGATATTTATGCGTGACGGACTGATTTGGTCACATTCAGATTTTGTGTACCAAGAAGAAGATGAAGAGATTTTAGAACTGATGGTACGGTTTAGAACGGTTGGTGATATGAGCTGTACTGCAGCGGTACTTTCCAATGCTTCAGATATTGCCACTGTGGTAAAAGAGATCAGGGCATCTACGATTTCTGAACGAGGGGCGCGTATTGATGATAAACGGTCAGAGGCGGCAATGGAAAAAAGAAAACAACAGGGATATTTTTAAAAGTTGGCAGTTTTCAGTCGCAGTAGGTGTTTTGTATTTTACCTCACCCAGCCCCGAGCCGTCGGGGGCGAAAATAACAGTTCTGACCTCTCTAAAGGAGAGGTAAATTGGAAACCCCGAGGCAGAACCGTCGGGGAATCATTTAGATTGAATTAAAGATTATCATTTAGCAACAAATTAAAAACAAGATCCTATAGCGTCTTCTCAGAAAGAAGAGAGCGGAGGGAGAGACCATGGAAGTACTAAAAATAGCAACCGCAGGAAGCGTCGATGACGGAAAAAGCACCTTAATAGGTAGAATTCTGTATGATACAAAATCATTGACCAGTGATAAATTAGAGGCCATTGAAAAAACCAGTAAGCAAAAAGGGTATGACTATCTAGATTTTTCTTTGGCAACTGACGGACTGGTAGCGGAGAGAGAACAGGGTATTACCATAGATGTGGCCCATATTTATTTTTCAACAGCAAAAAAAAGTTACATCATTGCCGATACGCCCGGTCATGTAGAATATACCCGAAACATGGTTACAGGAGCATCAACCTCACAGGCTGCCATTATTTTGATCGATGCCAGAAAAGGAGTGATCGAGCAAACAAATCGACATTTTTTCATCAACAACCTACTGCGTATAAAAGAAGTAGTTGTCGCTATAAATAAAATGGATTTGATAGATTTTTCAGAAGAAAAATACAACGCCATCAAAGTTGTCTTTGAAGAGCTAATGGCCAAAAGAGATTATCAAGAGCAAAAAATAACCTTTATTCCCGTGAGCGCATTGAAAGGTGATAATGTGGTAAATAAATCGATCAACATGCCTTGGTACAAAGGGGAAACATTGCTAGAACACTTAGAGAGTTTAGATTTGGCTGCCGTATCTAATATTGGCACACCAAGATTTCCCGTGCAATATGTTGTTCGCCCAAAAACGGATGAGCATCATGATTTCAGAGGGTTTGCAGGCAAGGTTTACGGCGGTGAATTGAGCGTAGGCGACACAGTAATCGCTTTGCCATCACAAACAAAATCAAAAATCAAAGAGATTTATTTTTATGATGAAAAGCACCAAACAGCTTCTAGGCGTTCATCGGTTACCATAACCTTAGAAGATGAGATTAATGTAAGTAGGGGAGATATGTTGGTGAAAGAGGGCGATATGCCAATCATTGAAAAGCAATTTACAGCGACAATTTCATGGATGGATTCTAAAAAATTGGCTCTTGGCAATAAATATGTTGTACAGCACGGGGTGAATAAAGCACTAGCAAAAGTGGCGGTTATCCATCATAAAATTCAGCCTGATTATTCGGGTGTTGACATAACGGTTACCGCTTTGGGAATGAACGATATTGCCAAGGTGACCTTCAAACTGAACAAACCCATTTTTTATGATGCGTTCGTAGATCACCGAACCAATGGGTCGTTTATATTGATAGATGCCCAATCGAACAACACCGTGGGGGCAGGGTTTATTAACTAGAACATTAATAAATAAAAATACTTACTCCGCCCGAGCAAGTGTTCCTCCCCTTTGGGGAGGTTAGGAGGGGCTTTCTTATGCAAAGTTTTAGAACAGAATTGGAAAATTCGATAGTAGAAAAAGATGTCTTGGAGTTGGAGGCAAAGATCCGCCAATTTAAAGATGGGGATTTAGATGAAGAGAAATTCCGCAGCCTTCGTTTGGCACGTGGTGTTTATGGGCAACGCCAACAAGGTGTTCAAATGATTCGTATAAAATTGCCTTACGGAAAAGTAACTTCAAAGCAGTTAAAACGAATTTGTGATGTTTCAGATGAATATTCCACTGGGCGTTTGCACATTACCACCCGTCAAGATATACAGATCCATTATGTGGACTTGGACAGAACGCCCGAGCTTTGGGCCGAACTCGAAAAAGACGATGTTACCTTACGGGAGGCCTGTGGTAATACAGTGCGTAATGTAACCGCAAGTGAAACCGCAGGTATCGATGTTGATGAACCTTTTGATGTGTCGCCGTACGCCCAAGCATTGTTTAAATATTTTCTTCGAAATCCGATCAGTCAAGAAATGGGTAGAAAGTTCAAAGTCTCCTTTTCTTCAAGCGATGCTGATACTGGCTTGTCGTATATGCACGACTTGGGTTTTATCGCCAAAATCAAGAATGGGGTAAAAGGGTTTAAAGTGCTATTGGGTGGCGGATTGGGTTCGCAGCCACGTCATGCCGATGAATTGTTTTCTTTTCTTTCTGCAGATAAGATCATTCCGTTGATGGATGGTGTGGTTCGAGTTTTTGACCGTTATGGTGAACGAAAAAGCAGGGCAAAGGCACGCATGAAATTTTTACTGAAGGATATTGGTTTGGATGGATTCAAAAAACTGCTCGAAGAAGAACAAAAAGCAGTTCCGCAGCAAACAATTTCAATAGATACTGATGCGTACCCTAAAATAAAAATAGTCGATGTTGCAGTGCCTGAGGTTGAAATTGTCGATAAAAAGGAATTTGAGCAATGGAAATCGACCAATTTGGTTCCTCAAAAACAAAGCGGTTATGTCGCTATAGGAATCAAGGTTTTGTTGGGTGATTTTTATACTGATAAAGCACGATTGTTGGCAGAATTGGTACAGCAATATGCTGCAGGGGAAATTCGCTTGTCTCTTCGGCAGAATATTTTGATTCCGTATGTAAAAGAAGAACTGGTTCCGTTTTTCTATGTCGAGCTTAAAAAAATCGAATTTACCGAAATTGGGTACAACAAAGCTTTGGATATTACCGCCTGCCCAGGTACAGACACCTGTAATTTGGGAATTTCGAGTAGCACGGGTATTGCAGAGGAATTAGAGCGAGTTATAAAAACAGAATATCCAGAATATATTGGCAACCCTGATGTGGTCATAAAAATCAGCGGATGTATGAATGCCTGTGGGCAGCATAATATGGCCAATATTGGCTTTCAGGGCATGAGCATCCGAACCAAGGATAAACTGGTAGCTCCGGCACTTCAGGTTTTGTTGGGTGGTGGCAATGATGGAAACGGCAGGGGTCGTTTTGCCGATAAAGTAGTGAAGGTTCCTAGTAAGCGAGGCCCTGAAGCATTGCGATTGATTTTAGATGATTTCGATGCCCATGGCAATGGGGCTTCATTTGCCGATTATTATCAAGCAAAAGGCGAAATGTACTTTTATGACTTTCTAAAACCTTTGACTGATATTGAAAATCTGACCCAAGAAGATTTCATTGATTGGGGGGCGACCGAACGTTATAAAAAAGCTATTGGAATCGGTGAATGTGCCGGAGTGGTAATCGACCTGATAGTGACGCTCTTGTTTGAGAGCGAGGAGAAAATCCAAAATGCACAAGAAACTTTGAAAAGGGGGAAATGGGCAGCGAGTATATACCACTCGTACTCTTCCATGGTAAATTCCGCAAAGGCATTGCTAACTGCGGAAAAAACAAAGACTAATACCCATAATAGTATTATCAGGGATTTTGACGAAAGGTTCATAGCATCTGGAAAAATAGATTTAAATACCAAATTTGAATATTTGGTATTGCAGCTCAATAAAAATGAGCCGACAGAAGCTTTCGCCAAAAGCTATTTAGAAGATACAAAAGGGTTTTTAAAATCGGTGGAAGTATATAGGAAACAGGAATTAGTTGAAGTATAGCTCATGATAAAAAGCAATATGAACTTATCCGTTCGAGTAGGAATTCCCCCTATAGGGGCTAGGGGGCTTTTAACCGTAGTAGGTGCGGGTCCTGGCGATGTCGAACTCATAACGGTAAAAGCCATCAACGCCTTGCAAAATGCCGATGTGGTGTTATATGATGCCTTGGTAGACCCTGAACTTTTGGAATATGCCCCGAACGCAGAACATATTTTTGTAGGGAAGAGGCGGGGATGCTTTTCGTATCAACAAGATCAAATAAACGAATTGATCGTAAGCAGGGCAAAATACCACAATCATGTGGTTCGATTAAAAGGAGGCGACCCATTTGTCTTTGGTCGTGGTGCAGAAGAAATGGAATATGCAATAAAACACGGGGTCGAAGTAGCCATGGTCCCCGGAATTTCTTCTTGTCTTTCAGTACCGGCGTTTCAGAACATACCGGTGACCAAAAGAGGTGCAGCGGAAAGTTTTTGGGTCATTACCGGTACTACGAAAGAACACAAATTGTCCAAAGATGTCCATTTGGCTGCTAAATCAAGTGCCACAGTGGTGATTCTAATGGGGATGGGCAAACTTTCTGCCATTGTAGAACTTTTCAAAATGGAAGGAAAATCAGAAACCCCCATAGCCATCATTCAAAATGGTACTATGAAAAACGAAAAAGTAGGTGTAGCTACCATCGCATCCATAGAAAAAGAAGTTGGGCAGAAAGAACTGGTGAATCCCGCAATCATTATTATTGGTGAAGTCGTGCGGCATAGAAAAGAAATGTTGGCCCTATCAGGTTTTCAAAGCCTGACAGGTCTTGCAGAGAAACAGAAATTGGTCTATTGATTATGGAACGGAACAATTTATACCCTATATTTCTTAAGACATCCAAATTGGCGATTCTTATTGTAGGTGGTGGCTATGTGGCGGAAGAAAAATTAATCTTTTTGATCAAATCCAGTCCAGATACCAGCGTAACTATAGTATCGCCCATGTTTAGGGAGAGAACATTAGAATTGGCTAAGGAACATAAGGTAGAGCTTATTACAGACATGTACCATAAAAAATATCTTCAAGGCAAGCATATAGTAATATCCGCGACAGATGTTCCAGAAATAAATATTCAAGTCTACAATGACTGTCGAAAGCTTGATAAATTGGTCAATGTGGCCGATAACCCACCATATTGTAATTTTTATATGAGCGGTATTGTTACCAAAGGAAATGTAAAAATCGCAATTTCCACCAACGGAAAATCTCCGACCACGGCTAAAAGGTTACGCCAATTTTTTGAAGATGTCATTCCGGAGGATATTAGTAGAATGGTTCAAAACCTGAGCGAATATCGAAAAACCATAAAAGGAGATTTTGAAGAAAAAGTGGAGAAAATGAATGAAATAACTCAAAAATTGGTTGAAAAAGGCTAAAAAGAGTCCACTTTGAAAAATAAAGAGATTAGTTGCTTGCTTTTTTCATTGGTTTTTTGGCTAACTGTCCGTTCGAGCGCAGTCGAGACCTTTTTTAAAATTGCGTATAGTTCTCGACTGCGCTCGAACGGATAAAATTAAAAAACATAAATAACTGTAAATCAGATTTCTGCGATTAATATTGCCTATGTACTTATCTGCTGACCTCTAGAAAGAGGTTTTGTTCTAGAAGTAGGGTATTTTGTTCGGGGGTTGTTCATTTTATAATCGACGTCGATTACCCCATTTTTCTTTGTATGAACAATAAAACCCCACAAAATGAAAACGCAAAACTTATTTTTGTTTCTGGCAACTATTTTTTTAATTGCATGTAGTACTGATGATACTACTGATGAGCATAAAGACTCTATCACCTTCGAAAGTGTTGTTGCTGATAGTAATTCTCCAGCTGATGGCTCTCCAAGTTTAGAAGATCTGGCTGCAATCGGTCTGAATAATCTAACAGAATCACAAGAAGATTATGAAGTTGCCATTGCAAATGCGAACCCAGCACCAACTACACTGACAGAATTACAATTGATAATTGATGCAACCAATTCTGAGGACTCTGACAATAACCAAAACTCCCAATTGCCTTTTGGGGTTAATTTGGCAGGAGCCGAATTTGCCGAAGAAAATATGCCAGGGGTCTATAATCAGCAGTATACCTATCCGAATGCCGAGGAATTGGATTATTACAAATCAAAGGGTCTAAAGCTGATTAGACTGCCATTTAGGTGGGAAAGACTCCAATTTTCATTTGAAGGAGATCTTGATGCCGCAGAATTGGGTCGAATAAAAGACTTCGTTAGAATGGTGACCGAGAGAGATATGTTCGTCATTTTAGACCTGCATAATTATGGTAGGTATCGTATTAACGATGCTGATGAAATAATAGGATCTAATAGTGTTGGCATTGCCGATATTAAAGATCTATGGACAAATTTAGCAGATGAATTTAAAGATGAAACCAATATTTGGGGCTATGGTATTATGAACGAACCACATGATATGTTGGCCAGTACACTTTGGTCTTCGATTGCTCAGGAAATTATAAATGGTATAAGGTCTAAAGATACCAAAACCACTATTTTGGTGGGTGGTGATAGTTGGAGCTCGGCCGAAAGATGGGTAGAGGCCAGTGATGATTTAAAAGACCTTGTTGATCCCAGCAATAGAATAATCTACGAGGCCCATGTGTATTTTGATGAGAATGCCGGTGGTTTTTATGGTAACTCATATGACGAAGAAGGAGCTACACCTACCTCTGGCGTTGAACGTGTTCAACCTTTTATTGATTGGCTCAAAGACAATGACAAAAGAGGTTTTATTGGTGAATACGGCATACCTGATGACGATTCAAGATGGCTCGTAACCTTAGATAATTTCCTTGCGCATTTAAAAGACAATTGTATTAATGGTACATACTGGGCCGCTGGCCCTTGGTGGGGAACCGATAAAATGGCCCTTGACCCCCGTAGCGGTGAGGAAAGCGATCCAGTGAACGGTGAAGAAAGACCACAGATGAGTATCGTTGAAAAGTATACATCGATTACTAACGTGTGCAATTAAAAAAACAATATTGGTGGCTGAACATTATTTATGCTAAGGTGGCTGAGGGTAGCCGAAGCCAAATTCAAAATCGAGTGCAACAGATCAATAAAGTGATTTGTTGCACTTTTTTATACCGAATTTTGAATTTTTCACGGCTTTTCGTTAAAAATTATCCATATTCTTTGGTTTTCAAAGAGATGTGATGTTACTTTGTTGCAGTTCATCAGCAATCTGAAATCGTTATCAAGAAAGGTGGAGGGATTAGACCCTTTGAAGCCTTGGCAACCCTTTTCCTATAAAGAAGGTGCTACGTTCTATCCCATGATTTTTGGGGCAGATAACAAAAAGAAAGACGATAGGTCTTTACTTCCACACACTTGATAAAATAATCTGGGTATTCGATGAATGTCCATACGATTTATATTGTTCAACCTGCAAAGTTAGAACTAGCTCGCCCTTTAGGAGGAAAATCTAATAGGCCTAAAAAGTTAAAAAAATGAGTCGAATTCAAGATATATTGACAAAACGTATTTTAGTGTTGGATGGAGCGATGGGCACCATGCTCCAGCGTTATAAATTCACTGAGGAAGACTTTAGGGGCGAGCGTTTCAAAAATTGGAAACACCCCTTGCAGGGTAATAACGACCTATTGTCATTGACCCAGCCAGAGGCCATTGCCGAAGTGCACCGAAAATATTTTTCCGCAGGGGCAGATATTGTAGAGACCAATACCTTTTCTGGTACGACCATAGCTATGGCCGATTATCATATGGAAGAACTGGTATACGAATTGAATTACGAATCTGCCAAGATCGCTAAAAAGGTTGCCGATGAGTTTACGGCAAAAGAACCCTATAAGCCAAGATTTGTGGCCGGTAGCATTGGTCCTACGAACAAAACCGCAAGTATGTCACCTGATGTGAACGATCCTGGCTTTAGAGCTGTTTCTTTTGGTGAATTACGCCTTGCTTACAAGCAACAGGTAGAAGGACTTTTAGACGGTGGCACCGATATTCTTTTGGTCGAGACCATTTTCGACACCCTTAATGCTAAAGCTGCCCTGTTCGCTATTGAAGAAGTCAAAGAAGAACGTAATTTAGAAGTGCCGATAATGGTCAGCGGTACGATTACCGATGCTTCTGGTAGAACATTATCAGGGCAAACGGCAGAAGCATTTTTGATTTCGGTATCGCATATTCCGATTATGTCAGTGGGTTTTAATTGTGCTTTGGGGGCAAGTCAGTTGGTGCCGCATTTAGAGGTGCTATCCGCAAAAACGGACTTTGCCGTTTCGGCACACCCCAATGCAGGGCTACCCAATGCCTTTGGTGAGTACGATGAGACTCCCGAGCAGATGGCAGCACAAATAAAGGAATATGTGGAGAAGGAATTGGTGAATATCGTTGGTGGCTGTTGTGGCACTACCCCAGAGCATATCAGTGCGATTGTAGAGGTCGTAAAGAATTTTAGCCCTAGAAACTTGATTTTCGAAAATATACAAGGATGATTTTAGAAGTTGCCGTATTACAAATAAAAGAAGGTTTGTCAGAACAATTTGAGATGGCTTTTAAAGAAGCCTCCTTAATTATTTCTTCTATGGATGGGTATATTTCGCATCAATTAAAGAAATGTATTGAAGTAGCGGATCAATATATTCTTTTGGTGAATTGGAAAGCGCTGGAAGATCATAAAATTGGTTTTCGAGAATCACCGGAATATCAAATCTGGAAAAAGAAGCTGCATCATTTTTACGAACCTTTTCCAACAATTTTGCATTATAGTTAAAAACGTGGTACAGAAAAAAAACAATCATAAAGAGTTTAATACCCCTTCTTTTAGGAGAAAGGGAAACGAACAGCGATACTTAAAGCTATCGGGTTTAGAGCCCTTGATAGTTACCCCTGAAAGCAATTTCATAAACGTGGGGGAGCGGACCAATGTTGCTGGTTCAAAAAAATTCCTTCGCCTTATCAAGGAAGAAAAATTTGAAGAAGCCCTAACCGTAGCTCGTGATCAAGTTGAGGGCGGAGCCCAGATTATTGATATTAATATGGATGATGGCCTGATCGATGGTAAAGAGGCCATGGTCAAATTCTTGAACCTTGTTATCGCCGAACCCGATATTTCTCGTGTGCCCATTATGATAGACAGCTCTAAATGGGAAATCATCGAGGCCGGTTTACAGGTTGTGCAGGGTAAATGTGTCGTCAATTCAATTAGTTTAAAAGAAGGCGAGGCACAGTTTGTTAATCATGGCAAGTTGATAAAACGTTATGGTGCCGCTGTAATCGTTATGGCATTTGATGAAGAAGGCCAGGCAGATAATTATGACCGTAGAATTGAAATAGCAAAACGTTCTTATGATATATTGGTCAACAAAGTAGGCTTGGCTCCAGAAGATATTATTTTTGATTTGAACATATTTCCAGTTGCTACAGGTATGGACGAGCATCGACGAAATGCCCTTGATTTTATAGAGGCCACGCATTGGGTGAGAAATAATCTACCATATTGTAGTGTGAGTGGAGGGGTTAGTAACGTTTCTTTTAGTTTTAGAGGAAACAACCCTGTACGTGAGGCCATGCATTCAGTCTTTTTGTACCATGCGATAAAAGCGGGCATGAATATCGGTATTGTTAATCCCACCATGTTAGAGGTCTACGACGACATACCCAAAGGCCTATTAGAACGGGTAGAAGATGTTATTTTAAATCGTAGAGAGGATGCGACTGAACGTCTCTTAGATTTTGCAGAGACCGTAGTAGGTAAGGTCAAGGAAAGTAAAGTAGATTTATCATGGCGAGAAGAACCATTGCAGAATAGAATAACAAGAGCCTTGGTAAAAGGTATTGACAAGTATATTGTTGAAGACGTTGAAGAGGCTAGGTTAGCAGCCAGTAAGCCCATTGAAGTTATTGAAGTGAACTTAATGACGGGTATGAACGTAGTGGGCGAACTCTTTGGAGACGGAAAAATGTTCTTGCCTCAGGTAGTAAAGTCGGCTAGGGTGATGAAAAAGGCAGTAGCTCATCTGCTGCCATATATTGAAGAAGAGAAACTCCGTAATCCACAATCACATCCAGCGAACTCGGGGGCTGGAAAAATACTAATGGCGACTGTAAAAGGTGATGTACACGATATCGGAAAAAATATTGTGAGTGTGGTACTAGCATGTAACAATTATGAGATTGTTGACTTAGGCGTGATGGTCACCCCTGAAAAAATTATCAATGCTGCCATTGAGCATCAAGTTGATGTCATTGGTCTTAGTGGCTTGATAACCCCATCTCTTGATGAAATGGTTTTCTTGGCTAAAGAGATGGAACGCCAAAATTTTGAAGTGCCCCTGTTGATTGGTGGTGCTACCACGAGTAAAGCACATACTGCAGTAAAAATAGATACCGAATACAGTAAGGCTGTTGTTCATGTTAACGATGCCTCACGTGCCGTGACTGTTGTAGGTGATTTGCTTAGAAAAGATAGTTCAGAAAGCTATAAAGCTGATTTAAAACTCGACTATGAGACGTTTCGTGAGAAATTTTTATCTCGTAGAAAGAAAAAAGAATACAAGTCGCTTGCCGAGGCACGAGCGAATAAATACGCCATTGATTGGTCAAGGGCCAAAATCACAAAACCTAATAAATTAGGAATCCATATCATCGCTGATATGGATCTTGAAAAACTGGTTGATTTTATCGACTGGTCACCCTTTTTTAGAAGTTGGGAGCTACACGGAAAATATCCTGATATCTTAACTGATAAGGTAGTGGGTGAACAGGCGACCGAACTTTTTGCTGATGCACAAGCGATGTTGAAAAAAGTAATTGAAGAAAAGCAATTAAAGGCAAAGGCAGTTTTCGGACTTTTCCCCGCCAATACCGTAAACGATGATGATATTGAGGTGTCGATATCTGATGTCACTTTGAGCGCAGTCGAGAATAATCTAGAACAGAAGCATTCTCCCCCTTCGGGGGAGATGCCCGAAGGGCAGAGGTGGATTTTCAGAACCCTTCGTCAACAATTAAAGCGAAGAGCGGGTATAGCTGATTTTGCCTTGGCCGATTTCATCGCTCCAAAAGATTCAGGTAAACAAGATTATATAGGATGTTTTTGTGTAAGTACCGGTTTTGGCACAGCAGATATAGCCAAGGCACATGAGAAAAATCTTGACGATTATAGTGCTATAATGATTAAAGCCTTGGCCGACCGTTTAGCAGAAGCCTTTGCTGAATACTTGCATAAAGAGGTACGCACCAATTATTGGGGGTATGCAGCGAATGAAGACATGACTCATGAAGATCTGATCAAGGAGTCGTACAAAGGCATTCGCCCGGCACCAGGCTACCCAGCTTGCCCCGATCATTTAGAGAAATTGGCCATTTGGGAGTTGTTGAAAGTGAAAGAAAGTATTGGTGTTGAACTAACTGAAAGTTTAGCGATGTGGCCGGCGGCGTCGGTTTCAGGCTATTATTTCGGTAACCCAGAAGCCCGCTATTTCGGACTCGGAAAAATAAAAGAAGATCAGGTAGAAGATTATGCCGCTCGAAAAAACATAACTTTGGAAGAAGCGACCAAGTGGCTAGCACCGAATATTGAAGCCTCCTAGCCCTCGAAGGGGAATCTCATGCAAGTAAACCTACCAGGTCTTCAAGACCTGGTAGGTTTGAGAAATTACTGAAGGGTTAGGGTATTTCGCGTTAGGGATAGTAGCGGCATCTTTTTTAATTTGTCTTCCTTCGACTGCGCTCAGGGTGACAAATTAAAAAAATAGAGCGGACTTGCCTCGCAGGTAGGTAGCCCGACCCTTGGGTAACGCCATAAAAATAGAGAGAAGTGATTAATAAAATTTAATAATCTAAAATCAGAACCCAACTAAGCGCCCTCTCTTTTGGAGAAGGCAGGGGAGAGGCCTATGAAAGTAACAGATCATATTAAAAAAGCAGCTGGGGAGACTTTGTTTTCCTTTGAGATTATTCCACCAGTGAAAGGGCGGAGCATTAAAGAACTGTACGGTAATATTGACCCTTTGATGGAGTTTGACCCACCTTTTATTGACGTGACAACTTCGCGAGAGGAGTATATATATATTGACAAAGGCGGTCTGTTAGATAAAAAATTGACCCGTATGCGCCCAGGTACCGTTGGGATTTGCGCCTCTATTAAGCATAAATACAACGTAGATACCGTGCCCCACGTACTTTGTGGTGGTTTTACGAGAGAGGAAACCGAGTATCTTTTGGTCGATTGCCATTATTTAGGAATTGATAATGTTATGGCATTGCGTGGCGATGCCATGCGCGAGGAAAAATATTTTGAACCTACCAAAGGGGGGCACTCCTATGCATTGAATTTAGTGGAGCAAATTCAAAACTTAAATACTGGAAAATATTTACATGAGGTCATTGAGACCGATGATTGCGCAGATTTTTGTATTGGCGTGGCAGGATATCCTGAAAAACATTTGGAGGCCCCCTCTTTAAAATCGGACTTAGTACGACTTAAAGAAAAAGTGGATGCCGGGGCAGATTATGTAGTGACGCAGATGTTCTTTGACAACAAAAAGTATTTTGAATTTGTAGCGGCGACCAAGGAAGCGGGTATTACGGTGCCGATAATACCTGGTATAAAGCCCATGGCCATAAAACGTCACTTGCAATTATTGCCACAGGTTTTTCGTATTGACCTGCCGCAAGATTTAATAAATGCCGTTGACGCTTGTGAAAATAATAAAGCGGTGCGGCAGGTGGGCATTGAATGGGCCATACAGCAATCAAAAGAGTTGAAAGCTGCTGGGGTACCTGTTCTGCATTATTATTCAATGGGTAAATCAGATAATATTCAGGCCATAGCGAAGTCGGTTTTTTAGGTTTTGACACATAGCATTTTGAGTGTCGTTCAGAAGTAACTTAAAAGCTCTTCTGCAACTGCCTACTTTTTTCTATTTTTACACTCCATGAACCCAAAGGTTTTTTTCTTTTTTCTTTTTTCGGTTGTATGTGGTTTTTCTCAAGAAGGAGGGAAAGAGAAAGTATACGCGCTTGATTTGAGTCCATTTTATGGGTCTATTATTTTGCATAATCCTGATATTACGCATTTGATATCTGAACATCCGGCTGGTTTTATTCTTGGTATTAATCGCAAGACTTTTGGCGCCAATGAATGGGAAGGACTCTACAATTATCCCGATCAAGGACTTTCTTTTGTTTATCAAGATATGAACAATGGCACTTTGGGCAAGAATTTTGGCCTGTACGCCCATTTCAATTTTTATTTTTTTAAGCGCAACCTACAATTTCGAATTGGGCAAGGGGTGGCCTACAATACGAACCCCTATGATAAAAACCTAAACTTTAGAAATAATGCCTATGGTTCGCATTTTCTCAGTTCTACCTTTTTGATGTTGAACTTTCATAAAGAGAATTTTTTTAAAAATGTAGGTTTCAAAGCTGGACTATCGGTCGTACATTATTCGAACGGTAATTTCAAAGCGCCCAATACTTCTACCAATACCCTTGCTTTTAACGCGGGCCTGACCTATACCTTGGGCGATGATGAACCTATAGATTATATCACAAGAGAGAAGGAAAAGGTTACCGAGCCGCTTCGTTATAATTTGGCCTTACGAACAGGCTTGAACGAAAGCGATGTAATCGATTTGGGACAATATGGTTTTGTGGTGCTATCAGGTTATGCCGATAAACGTTTGAGTAGAAGAAGTGCCATTCAGGTGGGTGCCGATATGTTTTTCTCTAATTTTTTAAAGGAATTGATACGGTATCAATCGGTTTCGTTTCCAGAGAACGGGGTAGATGCCGATACCGATTTTAAACGTGTGGGCCTGTTTGTGGGCCATGAACTGTTTATTAATAAAATGAGTATTGTCACCCAATTGGGGTATTATGTTTATTACCCTTTTGATTTTGAAGGAAAAATGTATAACCGTGTTGGAATGAAACGCTATTTTGGTGAGAAGGTCTTTGGGTCGGTTACCTTAAAGTCACATGGGGCGGCTGCAGAGGCAGTAGAATTTGGATTTGGAATACGATGGTAACAATAGATAGTATGGGTTGTAGAAACAATAGCGGACATAAAAATCAAGATTACCTGTCTATGGGGCTCGATAGATTTCCATCCCTTACAAGGAAGGTTTTTTCGATGTTGCTTTTTACCCTTTTAACTGCATGCAACAGTGAAAATGCCCCTGATTGTTTTCAAAATGCAGGTAATATTGTAAGAGATGAGGTTGGTGTCGCCGATTTCGAAAAGATCACGGTTTTTGAGAATGTGTCACTGATTTTAAAACAGGGTACAGAAACAAAGGTTGAGGTCGAAACAGGCGAATTTCTTCGTGATGAAATCGAAGTTACCATCGAAGGTGATCGGTTGTTGCTGAGAAATACCAACGATTGCAATTATTCTCGTGATTACGGACTCACAAAAATTTATGTCACGGCTCCCAATATTACAGAGATGCGTAGTAGTACAGGTCTGCTGATTGAAAGTGATGGGGTTTTGGCCTATCAAAACCTGACTTTGTTGTCAGAGAGCTTTATCAACCCTGAAAGTGAGACCACCGATGGCAGTTTTGACCTTGAACTCGATTCTGAAAACATAACGATCATAGTCAACGGAATCGCCTTTTTTAAATTAAGGGGAGCAACACAAAACCTAAACCTTACCATTGCTGCGGGAGATTCTAGAATTGAGGCGGAAGCACTGATAGCAGAAAATATTGTACTAGATCATAGAGGCTCCAATGATATATTTATAAATCCGCAGCAATCGTTGAGGGGTGTAATTCGTGGTACGGGTGACGTGATTGGTTATAACCGCCCTGTTGAAGTCAATGTTCAAGAACTTTTCAATGGGCGGTTGATTTTTAGGAATTGAAAATAACTTTTTGCTATTATTACAAGCAATACTATTCAATAGGTAGATGAATTTCTGTTTTAAGCTTGCTCTCTTCTGTTTTATCAGGGTTGTTCAAGTATTTTTCCCTAACCGTTTCATCCCGTAATACATAATCGTTTTCCAACAACCAAGTATTGAAAATATGATTATATACTTGAGGGAAATTTGCATAGCTCCCTTGGTAATGAAAAACGGCGAACTTACCGCCTTTGAGTGTTTTTGTGCCAATATTTCCTGAAGGCTTTGCATTTTTATGAATGACAAGACAGGCATCATAGCGAATATTGTTTTCGTCGGTCACATTCGGGTCATCATGTGGTAGTCCTATATGTTCGATTCCGGCGGTAAATAGTTTTTGTGCTTTGACCTCTTGCCATAATGCGGCCCAAGCAGATCCATAACTCATTGTGTTATAAGCACCTGTCATGCTGTAATAAATGCAGCTTTTGTCTTCTACGGTTATGATTTTTGGTTTCTTGATGTTCAATGAAGTTTGCATAATGTTTATGGTTTTTATTTTAAATGTTATGTCTTTTCTATAATTCCCAGCTGTTGTTCCAAAGTGATTTTTAAATGCTTTGGAAAAGGAAGACGGGGTTTCATATCCCACTTTATAGGCAATGTCTTCAATAGACAGGTTTGTATGACGAATCATTTTAGCAGCCGTTTCCAAACGTGTTCTAACGATATAGGTTCCTATGGGCTCCCCTAGAAGAGCCCTGCTGATCCTGTGAAAATGAAAAGGTGATAAATGGGATAGTTCGGCCAGGGTTTTGAGTTCGATTTTTGTATCTAGGTTATTATGTATATATGTCGTGATATGATTTAGTTTTTCTTGATAATAAGCTTTGGTCGTTTTCTTAGGTTTCATTTGCTCTGTATTGTTATAACAAATGTAGATCGAAAAGGGAATAAATACTTTTCCAATCTTGCGTATTTTAGATTCAAATGGTATTGCATGTGTTTGTAAGCTTGGCAGGGATTTTTAGGCATGACAAATAACACTAGATTTGCTGTATCCTTATAGGTTAAAAATGGCACACCCTGTTTTTACATTTTTTAAAAACATCTTCACAAAAAAAAGGATGTCGGGAGATTATGCCCAATTGGAAGGATTAGAACAGGCCGAAATGCTGTTACAATCGTTGATAGATGATAGAAAAATTCCCGGTTTGGCGATTACCGTTTTAAAGGAAGGAAAAACATTGCTCGAAAAGGGCTACGGCTATGTCGATTTGGAAAAGAAGACTGGTGTGGGCCCCAAAACCTCCGTTTTTAGGATTGCCAGCATATCTAAACCCATTGCAGCCACTGCCTTGGCCTATATGGTGGCTGAAGGGCACATTGATTTAGATGTCTCTATCTATGAATACGTGCCTTATTTCCCTAAAAAGAAATGGGATTTCACCATTCGCCAATTGGCGAGCCATACTGCGGGTATTCGGGGTTATTGGGGAAAAGAATACGGCCTAAACGAACCTCATAGCATCAAATCTGGAATAAAGGTATTCAAGAACAATGACCTGCTTTTTAAACCAGGTACAGATTACCTGTACAACAGTTTTGACTGGGCCTTGATATCTTTGGCCATGCAAGAAGCAAGCGGTATGCCTTTTGAAACCTATGTACAAGAAAAAGTATTAGATCCTTTGGGCATGATAAACACCCATCCTGAACGACCACTGAGCGTAGCCGAAGTGATCCCTTCGGCTACGCTCAGTGACCAAGTCGATAGCAATAAAACGATCTTTTACTCTAAAAGCAAACTAGGTTTTCGCAAGGCCATACCCGTAAATAATTTCTATAAATTGGCGAGCGGGGGCTATCTCTCCACTACTGAGGATATTGCCAAATTAGGTCAGGCTTATCTGAATAAAATAATTTTAAATGAGGTTGTTTTATCACAATTTTTAACCTCTCAGACCATCAAAGGCGAACCCACCTATTACGGCTTGGGTTGGCAGGTGAGCGTAGATAAAAAAGGGCGACCGTACTACGGCCATGTGGGCAACGGAGTCGGGGGTTACTCCAATTTTTTTGTATATCCCGAGCAGAAAATGGTATTCGCTATTCTGGTAAATTGTACGAACCCCAATATTCAGGAGGTGTTGGATGAGGTGGTTGAGGTTTTGGTTGATATGAAAAAAGCGAATACATAGTTTTGTCCCCCTCCTTGGGAGGGGCAAGGGGAGGTTTTGCAAGAGGTATTAGATGAGGTGGTTGGTGTTGATGAAATAAGTGTGTGAAACAAGAAGACATCAGGGTTTTTATTACATTTACTATGATATAAATATAGTGGTGGTCGAGGTGACAAATAATAGGAGAATAAAAAAACAGAGTAAAAAATCAAATGAAAACACACACCTACGAGATTAAAGTGGAATGGACAGGCAATGAGGGCGAGGGCACCCTTAATTACAAATCGTATAACAGAAGCCATTCGATTTCGGCAAACGGAAAATATGATGACATTCTAGGATCTTCAGACCCATCGTTCTTGGGCGATAAGTCACGGTATAACCCTGAAGACCTATTTTTATCCTCGTTATCTTCTTGTCATATGCTATGGTATTTGCATTTGTGTTCGGTTCATAAAATAATAGTGACCGATTATGTTGATAATGCCACTGCGATAATGGAAGAGACCAAAGATGGAAGCGGTCGATTTAAAGAGGTGGTTTTAAACCCTGTAGTGACCATAAAAAACAAAGAACTGACCGAAAAGGCGAATGCACTGCATACCCAGGCCAATAAAATGTGTTTTATAGCAAATTCTTGTAATTTTGAAATCGGTCATAACCCAAAAGTGGTCATAGCGTCAAAAACCAACAACCAAGAAAGAATTTAAAAGAGATTGAACAAATTAAAAATATATTAATATATGGCACACCTTTCAGATATTGAAATTGCACAAAAAACAACACTACGACACATCAAGCATATTGCGGAAAAACTAAATATTGAAGAGGACCGATTGGAAATGTACGGTAAGTACAAGGCAAAATTACCTTTGGATCTAATTGATGAAAACCAAATAAAACAGAACAATTTGGTTTTGGTAACCGCGTTGACCCCAACACCGGCAGGTGAGGGTAAAACAACCGTGTCCATTGGTTTGACCGAAGGTTTGAATACCATCGGCACAAAGGCAACCGTGGTATTGCGCGAACCCTCTTTAGGGCCGGTATTCGGTATAAAAGGTGGCGCAGCAGGTGGTGGATACTCTCAAGTAATCCCTATGGAAGATATCAATCTGCATTTTACGGGCGATTTTAATGCCATTGAAAAAGCCAATAACCTATTGGCAGCATTGATAGATAATAACCTTCAAAGTAAAACCAAGAATCTGGGACTTGATGGAAGAACCATTGCTTGGAAACGTGTTATCGATATGAACGATAGGGCACTGCGCCAAATTACCATTGGTTTGGGGGGTACTGCAAATGGCATTCCGCGAGAAGATGGGTTTAATATCACCCCGGCATCCGAAGTGATGGCGATTTTGTGCATGGCCACAGATTTTTCTGATTTAAAAAAGCGATTGGGCGATATTTTTGTTGGGTTTACCTTTGATAAAAAACCCATTTTTGCACGTGATCTCAAAGCGGAAAATGCGATGGCCATCCTTTTAAAAGATGCCATAAAACCCAATTTAGTACAGACATTAGAGGGCAACCCCGCTATTATTCATGGAGGCCCTTTTGCCAATATTGCGCAAGGTACCAATACGATAATCGCCACTAAGATGGGACTTTCCCTATCAAACTACGTGATTACCGAAGCAGGTTTTGGTGCTGACCTTGGTGCAGAAAAATTCTTGAATATCAAATGCGCTTACGCAGGGCTGAGTCCGAAATGTGTGGTCTTGGTAGCTACGATCAGGGCGTTACGTCATCATGGTGGGTCGCCTAAAGAAGAATACAATACGCCAAGTATGGACCGTGTTGAAAAGGGATTTGAAAATCTTGAAAAACACATTGAGAATATCAGAAAATTCAATATCGAACCTGTTGTGGCGATCAATGCATTTGTAAGCGATACCGCAGAAGAAACTCAATTGGTCATCGATAAATGTGCTGCCTTGGGTGTTCAAGCCGTTCCTTCAAAGGGATGGGCAGAAGGTGGTCAAGGTACGCAAGAGCTTGCCAAGGCCGTTGTTGATGTTGTTGAGAACAAGGCGGCCAGTTTTACACCGCTTTACGATTGGCAATCACCTGTCAAAGAAAAAATAGAGACCATCGCAAAAGAGATCTATGGTGCCGATGGTGTAGATTACGACAAAAGGGCAGAACTCGATTTACGCCGAATTGGCCGTTTGGGCTTTAACGATTTTGCAATCTGTATGGCAAAGACCCAAAAATCATTTTCCGATAATGATGCGTTAGTGGGTCGACCCACGGGCTTTCGAATTACCGTTCGTGAAATTGAGATTGCGGCAGGGGCACGGTTTTTAATTCCCATATTGGGTAAAATGATGCGTATGCCAGGCTTACCAGCTACACCAGCCTCAGAGAATATGAGTATTGATGATAAGGGGGTAATCTCAGGCTTGTCTTAGTGTTTATAGTATGAAATCAAAAAGAGAAATTTCAATAGCGTATATAGATTTTCTTCAAAGAGGAAACCTAAAAGATCTATTGGGTTTGTTCGCTGAAGACGCAATAGTAGACTCCCCTTTGTACGGAGAAATGAAAGCCGATGATTTTTATCGTGAACTGGGTAACGATACAACGAACTCTGAATTGAAACTCAAAGGAATTTTTGAAGAAGAAGACTCCGATTCAATTGCCCTGTACTTCAATTTTAAATGGACGATGAAAAATAACGAATTGGTTGAATTTGACGTTGTTGACATCATTGAATTCAATGAATCGAATCAAGTCACCAAGCTTAAAATTATTTATGATACCTTTAAAAGTAGGACGATGATTATGGAGCTTAGAAATTAAAGTACATGTGAGTGTAACTCAAAAAAGCATGAATTTTTTGCAAATACCGGATTAAATGAAGTTTGAGAGTAAGAAGGATATCTTTTTTAGCATAGTACTTCTAGGGTTGAATGCTTTCGTGATAATAATCACGATTGTTGGGTTTATTAAGGGAGAAATCGAAAAGAGCGAGAATTGGGGGTTAATTTTGATTGCTATGGTGGCCATACTCTTATTTTGGTTGTATTTCGGAACGAATTACGAATTGGGCAAAGATGGTTTTGTATATAGAAGTGGTCCGTTCAGCGGAAAGATCAGTATTGATAGAATTACTGAAATAGTAAAAGGAAAAACCCTTTGGGTTGGCTTTAGGCCGGCTACTTCGAGAAAGGGCTTAATTATAAAGTACGACCAGTACAATGAAATTTATATCAGCCCCGAAACCAATGAATCTTTTATTAAAAAGATATTGGAATTGAATAGCGAAATAATAATAACAACGTAAAAACAGCCAATTAAAAACCAGGCAATACTAATACCACTAAATATGTCCATATTGAAAAAAGCAATTCTTGTTCTCATTATTGGTATTATTGCCTTTATTGTCAATATGGTGATCACTACTGGTTATTTTAGAACCATAGAAAATGAATTTGATGGCCAACTAGTGAAGAAGGTGCCTCTTTTTGGCACTGAAGATATTACAGTCAGTACTATTGATGGTTTTGCATTAATCTCTTCTACCAAAAGAGAGACGATGGTTCTTGAAGCGGGTGATGGTGAATTGTATCATATGGATATGAATAGTGGAGAATATCAAGTGACCAATCTCACGACATCATTTCATAAACCTTTTGCTCCACATGGTATTTCTATGTATAAAATAGACAATACATATAAGGTCATGGCGGTGAACCACACGACAGAAGGCCATTCTTTAGAGGTTTTTAGCATGAAGGGTAAAGAAATGGTCTATGAAAAAACACTCACTGATAAATCAATGGTTAGCCCCAATGATGTTGTTATCATTGACGAGAATCGTTTTTACTTTACCAATGATCATGCCTATACGGGTATTGGTAAGATTTTTGAGGATTACGGAGGTCTTTCCGCATCAAATGTAGTTTACTATGATGGTGAGAATTATAAAGAAGTAGCAACTGGTATCGGCTATGCCAACGGTATAAATTTTGACCCAAAACGTAATTTGCTTTTTGTCGCTTCGCCGAGAAAATTCTTAGTGAAGGTTTATTCTAGAAAAACAGATGGTTCGCTAGAATTTATTGAAGACATTCCCTGTGGTACGGGCGTTGATAATATAGAATTTGACGCAGAAGGCAATCTGTGGATCGGTGCCCACCCAAGTTTACTGACTTTTACATTATATATGGCGGGAAAAAAAGAATTTTCGCCTTCAGAAGTGGTGAAAATAAACTACAAGGGCAAAGGTGATTTTACGGTTGATAAAATATTTTTGGATGATGGTACCACTATATCGGCCTCTACTGTTGCCGCACCTTATAGAGATTTGATTCTTGTCGGAAACCTTAAAGACGATGCGCTATTGGTTTTAAAAAAAGAGTAATCGTTTGGCTCAGTACCCCAATCTATTTGCCTATTGACTTTGGACATAGAAACCATTAACTTAGAGCAGTAAATTTCTATACCCAATTATGACAAAAAAAATCTTCTTTTTGGTGCTGCTGTTTATAGGTATAGGTAGTTATGCCCAAAACGCCATATCAGGTCATATCAATATTGAAGATAATGGTGTGTGGGAACAGAAAGTACATTTGGTCAAAATTGACAATCAAAAAACCGAAGTGGCCATTTCACCCATCAAAAAAGATGGCTTCTTTTCGTTTCATAAAAAACACATTTCTGAGAAGAATACGATGTACAGAATTTATGTGAATCGGGTTCAAAAAATAATTAATGATACTATTGTAAAGGAGCAAAGGTTTGTTTTGTCGAATAAAGATAGCATCCGTTTTGAAATGGGTAAGGGGCTATTCTCAACATATACCAATTCGAGCCCTGCGAATGCCGAATGGTTACGTTTACGAAAATTTGAAGCAAGATTACAGCAGGGTTTTTCAGATGTGGCGGTGATAGATTCTAGTGCCTATATGACACAAATGACATCTTACGCCAAAGATTCTTTAAAGATATTGATGGTAAAGCTTATTGGAATCAGGCAATTGGAAAATAAAGACCTTTTGGACCAAGACATAGCCAAGAACCCTACCTATTATCTAGCGTTGTTAAAAGAGTTGAAATCAAGCGACCTTGCTCGCTCTGACTATTTTTTCTTGGAAAAAAAATTGGCTTTTTTGACCAATGAGCTAGTCGAAAAAAATTATCAACGGAGCAAGGCCATCAATTGGGTTTTGGGTCTTTTGGTTGCAGGGCTGTTGTTTTTTGTCTTCCATCTAAAGCGAAAAAGAGGCTACGTTCAAGTTGATTTGAGCAAGCAAGAAAAAAATGTTCAAGGGTTGATTTTAGAAGGCAAGAGCAACAAAGAGATTGCCAATGAGCTTTTTATTAGTTTGAGTACAGTAAAGACGCATATTACCAATATTTATAGTAAGTTACAGGTATCTAGCCGCCAAGAATTGTTGCAGAAAACGCAAAATTCATAGGGGTACTAGTACTTAAATCAGACCCTTGTTTTTGCTTTTTTAATTTTTTATCAGGTTATTTTGTTTCAAAATCTATAACCTTGAAAAATAGCCTCGCACTTCTTCTTTTTCCCCTAGTATGTTTTACATACGCACAGGAAATAAACAAAGTATCACTTGATATAATAGATAAAGAGAATCTCTATATCAACGATGGTACATCCACAGAACTACATTATTATGAGATTGCACCTGACAAAGCACCTATTGGCGTTATTGTTATTTTACCGATGGGAGCCGAACTAACCGAAGACACCTTAAAAAGCATTACCCTTCATAAAATGGCCGCTGAACAAGGAATCTTAACCATAGTGCCTTCCATCAATTGGGGAACGGATACCGGAAAAGCTGAAATTGAGCTCTTGGATAAGATATTTCAAGAAGTTATCGCTAAGCATGGTGTTTCAAAAAATAATTTTGTTTTAGGTGGACTTTCGAATGGCGGAATGATTTCCTTGACCTATGCGGAAAGAGCTGTGCAACACCCTGGGAGTACTTTTTTGCTTCCCAAAGGGATTTTTGGCCTTGATATGCCCTTAGATGAGGCGCATTTTTATGCGTATTGTGAACGAGAGTTGAAACGAAATTTCTCCAAGGCCGGAATGGCAGAGGCTAAACACATATTGGAGTATTATAATAAAACTTATGGCGGATCTCCCAAGAATTTTCCTGAAAAATATGTTGAGGCATCCATTTATTCCTATGGCGCAGAAAATGGAGGTAATGCGAAATATTTAAAAGATATGCCCATTCGCTTGTACACCGATTTAGATGTGGAATGGCTATTGAATGAACGTCATAGAGATTTATACGATTGGAACGGGACTGATATTGTTGCCATGATTAATCAATTGAAAGTGCTAGGGAATACCAATGCGAACGTAAAGATTAGTCAGGGGAAAGGAATTCGCCTAGATGGTACACGACACCCACATTCGTGGTCGATATTAGACACCGAAGATTGTCTTAATTGGATAATAAATCTGTTTAACCAATAAAATGGGATTACTCCCAAACCTAAACGAAACTTAAATATTATGAAACAAATACTTATTCTAACTACCGTTATGCTGTTTAGTACTGTTAAATCACCTCTATTCGCTCAACAGGATAATTTTATTAAGGACTATTTAGAACGCTTGGAAAATTCCCGTAAGTATTTAATTCTTGTCGCAGAAACAATGCCAGAGGACAAATATGACTTTAAAGCATCACCAGAGTCAATGACCTTTGCCAAAAATTTAATGCATATAGGATATGCGATAGATTGGCATAGTCAGTCATTATTAGGTGGACGAGAATCTAGGGATTGGAAAACTGACACTACTTTTAAGGTTGCCAATAAATCGAAAGAAGAAATGATTGCAGCAATTGACAAAACATTTGATGAAACCATAAAGTTAATTAAACAATTTGATACAACTCAATTTGATGACGAACTAGACTATTTCGGATTGAATAGAACGAAGCGACAAATTTTCTTATTACTAGCGGACCACGTAACGCACCACAGAGGACAAATGCTTGTTTATATGAGACTAAATGGGCTTACTCCCCCTAGATACGTTTTGTTTCAATAACCCAAACGAATTGAATTTAACATAAAAATTAGGCAAAGGAATTTATTGAATCAATGTACTCGCTTATAGACTGGATTCTGATAAATCTTGATAGAGTAAACGGATATTACTCCCAAACTAAACCTGGGCAATGCAAAAACTGACATTGGTATTTCTATTTCTTTTGGGTACTTCAGCATATTCTCAAAATACTCATACCATTTCCGGAAAGATAACCGATGTTCAAAACCAACCCATTTCTATAGGAGATGTTTTATTGTTTCCTTTAGAAAATGATACACTATTTAAATACACTTCGATATTAGAGGGTAGTTTTTCTATGGAAAGCGTTCCTTCAGGAAGTTATCGGTTGCGAATTTCTTGCTTGGGTTTTGAGACCTTAGAAAAGGTATTAGAGTTAAATGAAAATCTATCCTTAACAATTCAACTCAATGAAAGCACTACAAATTTGAACGAGGTCGAAGTAATCGCCGCCAAGTCTATAATCACCAATAAAAACGGTAACCTAAAAATAGATGTTACAAACTCTGTGTTTGCCTCTAGTCCTAATCCGATGGAATTACTGTCGAAACTCCCCAACTTGCAAGTAAGTCCTGATGGAGAATCGGTAACTGTAATTGGTAAAGGAGCACCCTTGCTCTATATCGGTAATCAACGCATTTCGATGGAAGAGTTCATTGCACTTTCAGTGGCTGATATCAGTTCCATAGAAATTATTCGGAATCCCTCTTCAAAATATGAGGCGGATGGTAGGGCCGTGCTTTTGATTATCCGAAAAATAAGCGATACGGAAGGGGTGAAATTGAACCTTTCTGAAACGCTATCCTTCAAACAAAATTTCAACAATTACAATAGCCTGAACGGGAGTTTCAAAAAGAAGAAAGTAACGGTAAAGGCGAATTTCGCTTACAACGATTTACAAACTTGGGAAAGCCATGGTTTCGCTTTCGAAATTCCTAAAAGTGATATCGCTTCGAATTATTATGTCTTGATTGATAATAACGATAGGGTTCAGATTAATACTGGTGGCGGAGTCTTTTATCAATTCAATGATACCGATTATTTGTCGGTAAATACCAATGTTAAATTGCAGACCGATAATTTTCCTATTGAAACTCAAACGTATTTGAAACAGGGTCTTCAAGAAGATTTTATACTGACAAAAACCGGAAACGATAATCGTAAAGACTTTGTCAGTGCCAATTTAAATTACAACAAAAAGGTGCTATCAACGGGCAATCTTTTTACTGGCCTACAATATTCTTCATTTATTCAAAAACTGAATACAAGCATATCAAATAACTATAACAACGTAGGTTTTGTAAATTCTCAAGACCGACAACAAAAATACCGTATCAATGTGCTGGCTTATAGATTGGATATGGAGAAAATTTTTAAAAATGAAATGAAATTTGAAATGGGCGCAAACATTAGCGATGCTAGAGCGAATGCACTAACTAAAATTCAATTTTTAGAATCGGATACTCGTACAGATATTGACTATGACTATTCAGAGCAAAAGGTTGCAGCCTATGCGCAATTATCTGGAAATATCGATAAAAAAATAAACTTTAATGCTGGAATTCGAGTCGAAAACAATAGCGTAAAAGGAGAAGTGCAAACTAAAGACATTCCCTTGGTAAATAGAGATAACACCCATGTTTTTCCAAAGGCCATGTTGAATTTTGAACTCGATAGTGCCAAAAGCCTGACGGTCAATTATTCAAAAAGTATTGTTCGGCCCAACTATTCGAAAGCGAGTTCTATTAGTGTATTTATCAATCCGTTTTTAGAAGGTGCTGGCAATGTAAATTTGAAGCCTACTATTACAGAAGAATTATCGATGAATTTTCAATTAAAGAACAATTCGCTTTATGTAGGCTATTCACGAGCGAAGAACCCTATGTATTATACCATAGGTTATGATGAGCAAGCCGACAAGGCTATTTTTTCGCTTAATAATCTGGCTGAAGAATCTGGTTTTGATATTACGCTAACCACGCCCATTACTAAAGGAAAATGGACATCAACGAATTCGATTACCCTATCTAACAGGAAAATTAAAGACCCTCTGGCCCAAATAAAAAACACCAAGCCGTTTGCGTATTTTTATACCGATCAACAATTTAAAATTGGTAAGGATACTACAGTATCATTCGGTGGTTGGGCATTGACAAAACGAAACGAGGGTATTTTTCAACGAAATGCCTTGTTGGTTTTCAATGCGGCAATCACCAAGACTTTTTTTGAGAAGCTGCATTGCGCCCTGCGGTTCAATGATATTACCAAAGCAATGAATTTTGAGGAAAGTTATGCCATCAATGGGGTAGAGGCCAATGGCACCTATTTTGCCGATGGGCGTGAGATTGCTCTTTCAATAAAATATTCTTTGGGAAAAATCAAAGACCCTTCATATAAAAACAAGGATATTGATGAAAATTTGGATCGGATTAGATAAAAGCGTGTAAGTATAAAAACAGTCTCTAAAGAAAAATCAACAAATTTTATTGGTTTTAATAGTCAATACAAATGCAAGCTTTTCCAATATTCCACCAATATGAGACAAACCAATTGCACAATGATGTGACGGCCCACCATAACTCCAATCAGACATAAAGTCTCTAGCCGATTTAGAAAATTTGTAGCGACTGTTTGTGTTGCCAATATCGAAAATTTCACCTTTTACTGATTCACCTTCAGCATATTGAAATAACACCCCTTTACTTTTGTCTTGTACAACGGATAGTAAGGTTGCTTTACCTGTTCTGACGGTCATTTGAATAGATAGACCTTTGCCCGGTTTTCCATGATAAACAGCTAAGGGAACCAGGTTCACTTTTTCTTTTGCTATGGCAAAATGAGCAGGCCCATCATGCCCCCAAAGTACCTCATCTGCATCGAAATCTATAGCATAAGGTTCGGAGAATGAGCCTCCCACCCCTAACAAATCCATTATTTTCATGGCAATAACATTCTTCACTTCATATTCTCCAGCAACAGGTACCCCATGTGCTGTTAGTAGAGAATTTCCAGCTATCCACGAGGTTACTATATTTTCATATTCACTGCCATCACTTCCTTCGTAATAGTAGGCCATCGCACCAAGCTTATTGTTTAAAACCAACTTATCTAAGGCCACAGCGGTATAACACGCCCTTCTTATTTCCTCCTCCTCACAGTCATCCTCGATATTAAATTCTTCATGAAATTGTTTTGTTTTCGCATTAAGTTCTTCTTCGACCACTGATTTTCTCAAGGCAACAAGCTCACACATCTCTAGCAGTTTGAAATTCACACCAAAAGTATTTGCCAAATCTGTTACATCTGAATAAACATCTAGCATGCCATCATAATAATGTCCTAACAGTCCGATAGTGGTTTTCTTAAGTTCTTTTTGAACTTTTAATGCTCTTAACCATTCTGTTATCTCTGTTTGAACAATCTCTTCCCCTAAATATCCAGTGATGATCTGGTAAGGTATGTCTGATCGGTTAAAAACATTCGCTATTTCTGGCACCGAACATGCTTGACAGCCTGCAAGCCATTCTCCCGTTCTATCTCCACGGTCTGGCAATGAATTAATAAAAGCATAATCAGGCTTACTTGTAGGCTGAATGTTAAGAACAATTACGGGTACTCTCAAATCATTAACTACAGGCAAAACTGTAGCACTTAATGCGTAGGTTGTAATATATACAAACACAACATCTACCTCTCCTTTTTTAAATTGGGTATTGGATGCCCATGCTTTTTCAACCGAATCAACCAACCCACCGTCTACTACATTGACTCCTTTTTGCGACACATAGCCTCTTACGGTATCTAAATATCCTTTTAACCTTTCTTCTAAACCTTTAAATTGTGGCCAGTAGGTATCCAGTCCTACACCAAACAAACCAATATTAAGTCTAGAATTATTCATGTTTACTCCCATATCATTTGAATTAAAAGTCAACTATTTATTCCCACCAGTGGGTTTAATACTTCGACGTTTGCGTCGAAATGTAAAAGATGAATTCCTATTAATGCCTCGTGGGCTTGCCCCGAGGTAGTTTGCTATTGCCCAATAAGTAGCTTTACCGGCCCTATCAAACCTGCATTTTGAACGCTGTATGCCTCGTCACCAGTCCAATCTGAGGCACCTTTATATGCATCTTCAAGTTGATTGGTTTTGCAATATCTTTTATCTAGAGGTAATTGCATATCGCCTGTCAAACGGTTTATCCACATATTTGTAATACTTATTTGCAAATCATTGTTCCCTTCTTTAACAAACTCTCGAATATCCAGCACAAAAGGTTTTGTCCATAATATGCCTGCTGATTTGCCATTGATTGAAATTTCTGCTACATCCAACACTTCCCCCAAATCAAGGTGAATTGGGCTTTTAGAATCTAAAAGCTCTTTAGAAATTGAAAAATTATTATGATAGTCAGCAGTTCCTGAAAAGTATTTTACACCTTCATTTTCGTGATTTTTCCAAGAAGCTAACTTCTCTAATTCTATTTGATTGGGAGCTCCCCAATTTGGAGGAAATTTCACCACCCAAGGAGTCGTAATCTCACTTGACTTACTCTTACTATTCATTGCATAACTGGGTAGTTTACTGTTTTCAACTCCATCTGTAAAAATAATAAAACACGATCCGTGTGCTGGTAAATCTATTTTAATTTGAGTGGTTTTCTCAATATGTTTTGAATTCGAAATACGATACTGTTTTGAAGTAACTGGATTCCAATACTCAGGCTTACCCTTCTCTATTCTAAAACTACATGCTTCTGAAACAGCTTGTTTTGTTTTATTTCTCACATAATACATATCTGTATTTCCTATCTTTCGATGAATAAAATCTAACTTATCCGTATTTGCACTAAAATCTTTATTTATTGAAAGTTCCTTCAAAGCTTCATCAATACTCAACTCTTTAAGAATTGACCCTTTAATTTTCTTTGCGATTTTTGGATTTTGAACCAACACTTTGGCTCCAAGGACAATCATTTTCTCAACTTTTTTAATTACCTTTTCAGGGATGTCTTTACGATTGGGTAACACCAAGAGCCCATAACTCATTCCGTTAGGAAAAACAATACGGTTATTTTCTACACTCATTCTATTCAATACCACATCTGTATTAACCAAATCATAATCATAAGCTGGGCTAAGACCATCTAGTTCGGGTTTAACAGGAACATCATGAAATTCAGGAAAGAAATTAGGAGCTTTATCTCCATAATAATAAGCAACATCTGCAACAAATAAACCCTGTTTCAACATAAATGAGGTGCGAGACAAATAATCCATAAAGGGTTTGGCAGATTCCCACCAAGTTGTCGTTGAATTAATATCTGAACCTGCATGATACGACCTTCCGGGTAAACCATGTTCGGGTCTAGTATTGGCAAATGTGTGAAATGTAATGGTATTTAACCCTTCACAAAATGCACGATCTACATAATGCTTTAATTCATGCGGAGAATCTTTCCACCTTCTCCATGTTGTAAAAGACTCTGCATCCACAGGCTCTAAACCATATATATGCGAAGCACTCGCTACTTCTTTAATCAAGAACATATTTCTATGCTGAATCCAAAATTCACCTCTCGGAATACTAACATTACCCAATGCCTTTAAAGCATCTACAGGGCAGCTATTCCAAATTGGTGGTCCAGGACCTCCTGCTTCTGCAACAAGATCCATGCTATATTCTTTCAGAAAATCCCTGCCCGTTGTATAATGACTAAAAATAAGTTGGTCACTTACCGTTTTTTTAAATGTATAGAGAAATTCGTCATTCCCCTCCGGCAGTTCCCAGCCAGCAAATACCGGTAAATATGGCAAAACGTTGAATCCATTTCGGGTTTGAAAGATACTGTCCATAGCATCTGTCCATGGTGTAGCATGATCCAACTCCATACTATCAAATTCTAAGTATGACAAACCCGATTCTTTAGCGTTCTCTTTTGTAATGCCCAATCGATTAAGAATGTAGCCTAAATGCCTTTTTGTAGCATTTGGATCTAAAAAATCAATAAATAATCCATCTGAATGTTTGCTCGGTATCACAAGTGTTTGACCTGTATTAGAACAGATAAATCTAATTATAGTCCAATTTCCTTTCGGGGCATCCCAATTAAGTGTTTTACCATCATATTGATTATTCAATATAATAATATCACCCTGATTGTTTATTTTCTTACCGTTATTCGTTGGCACAGCGATCACACTCACTTCTTTATGCCATAACGGTTTACCCGACTTATCTTTAGGACATGATTCTGTTACTTCTGGAAAAGGCAAATCCATTTGAATTTTTCGCCCTCCTTTTATTTCAATTTCAGAATAAAATAATGCCTTTGTTGCCCAATCTGGTGTTACCCAAGATCCTCCTGCATTCCATCCGCTTGAAGCAATCATTCCAATTTTTATTCCCAATCGCTTTCCTTCAGATAAGGCATGCTTTATAAAATCTACCGATTCATCACCTAAAAATTGAGGGCCTTCTCCAGCCATTCCATCTTTATTGTATATCGTAGAAACATCCCAAATTTCAGCTCTTCCCATACCTTTAGCCTTCATTTCTTCTAAATCTTTGGTAAGAGAAGCTTTTGTTACATCGCCATTTAACCAACACCAATAGGCTCCTGGTCGTGCTGACATGGGAGGTTCGATAAACTCACTAACTAATTCTTTATAATTTGAATCCTCAATAGTATCATTAGGAGAATCACAAGAGGAAAATAAAATGATAAAGATTAAAAGAGAGATTGCTTTAGGTAAATAGATTTTCATAAGTATAGCAAATGTGTTATTTGAAAAATTTGATAAGTTCATCTGTAATTAATTGATGTCCTTTTTTATTTGGATGATTGACCTGCGACATATACGTTGAGATACTATCACCTTGAATTAGTTTATTCTTAAATACTGTATAACTATTAACAAGACCAATACCATTTGTTTTTGACAATTGTTTGATTTGTTCCGCATGCTTTTCTAATTTATTATTTGGTTCGAGAATATCTATTCTTTGATCAGGGGATGGTGTTAAGAGTATAATTTTAATATTCTTCTTTATGGCTTTGCTTATCATACTATTCCATGCTTCATGGGGTTTTTCAAGTCCTTTTTCTATATCATTTAATGCATAGTCAATAAAAAGCACATCGGGTTTGTGATTGAGTACTTCCGATTCAAATCGTTTTTCACCACGTATTGAATTTTCACCTCCTATTGAAGTATTGATAATATTAATTACAGCATAAGGGTAAAGAGTCTTCAATTCTTTTAATAAGAGATAAGGATACGACTCTAAAGTATTAACTACGGGTGTTTTAAAAAATCCAGCAGGTACTGAATGTCCGTGAAATACTAAATTGATAGTTCTATTCTTTGGCCATTCTTTTTTAAGTTCTGTTTTGATATCGTCTAGATAATCTTTTGAATCTGCTATTTTTTGCGCATTCAAGTTCAATGTCAAAAAGCATAATAAACATATAACAAATGCGTCTAGTTTGATTTTATACTTCATCTTTTTTATTCTTCAATCCCTCATTGAGGGTTTAGCTTGCAAAGAACAATATACATGTATTTTCTGATTTTAAACTGCTTAGAGATTGTTTTGGAATTAGTAGGCATCAATTTTACCATAGGTAATTTCAATTGACCAAGATTAATGATAATGTTGTTGCCAACCGTCTGTTCCTCATTGAAAACTAGATTAGAAATTAAGTCTATATTTGTTACTATGGAGGAAAAGGATTTATTAGAGGTAGTTAAGGAATACTTCAAAGAGAAAATTTTTGCCAATCATAAGAAAATTGCAATTCAAAATCATACAAAACTTAAATCATACAAGATAAACCCTATTATTGTCAAGTATTTATCAAAAGTTCTCGATGATGAATTTACTCCAATAGGTATAGCAAAAGCACTCTATTTCCCCAGAGTCTTGGGTACCTCTATAAACACTTCATTTGGCACAAGAATTCAACAAATGTTCGTAGCACTTGAGTTAGCTAATGGCTCATTGATAAAAGGGATGGATATTGAGTTTGTTGATAAAATCGATGGCCGTAAGAAGTGGTGCCAGTTAAAATCAGGACCAAATACAATCAATTCAGAAGATGTAAATCCGCTGCTTAAAAAATTCGCTACGGTTGCAAATCTTGCCAAAACTAATGGTATCAATTTAAACAATACTGACTTGATTGTGGGTGTATTATATGGTGATGAGAATCAATTGAGCCAACATTACAAAAGAATCGATGAAACGCATCCTGTTATTATTGGCCGAGAATTTTGGAACAGGGTTACCGGTTTTCCTAAATTTTATGACAAGCTGGTATCTGAGTTAGATGGTTTGATTATTGCAATTGACAACGAAAACTTTTTTGAAAGAGGTTATATGGCGTTGGCCAAAGAGGTTGAAGCCTCCGATTTCTTCGATTTTACATAATACTCGTTTAAAAATTTAATTAAGGAGTATCCTATTTCCTTCGCTAGATTTACGGGTACGGCATTTCCAATCTGCTTGTATTGTTGCGAAACAGAACCAATGAATTGCCAATCATCAGGAAAAGTCTGAATTCGAGCGTACTCACGCACGGTAAATGGTCTTGTTTGGTCAGGGTGACATCGTTCTGTCTGTTTTTGGGCAGGACTACACGTCAAAGTTAGGCAGGGCTCATCCCAACCTATTCTTCTGGCCATTCCTGTTTTGCCTCCTCCCAAATAAAAACTTTTCTGCATATAGGCTTTTTGAATATCTAAGGGCAAATCTCTCCAATAGCCTTTGGGTGGTATTAAATCAAGTATTTTTTTCTTATGATCTGGATATTGGCTTCCTTCTGACTTCGGAACATTTGAATTGAAAAGTTCACCTTTTTTCAAAGCATCGCTCAGATTATAAATTTTGTCATAGGGTAGCGGGTAGTTGTAATCTAAATCAATATCTTTTCTGACCCCCACTAGAATCAATCGTTCTCTTTTCTGTGGAACATTATAGTTTATCGCTTTTAACACCTGTGTCGGCTTCACAACATTATACCCGATTTCATCTAAAATCGAAATCATTCCCTCTAGGGTCTTACCTTTTTCATGGCTCAATAACCCCCTGACATTTTCACCGACACATATTGCAGGTTTTACTTCTTGCACAACTCTAGCGAATTCATAAAACAAGGTGCCTCGGGCATCATTTAACCCCAATTTTTTTCCGGCATAACTAAAGGCCTGACAAGGAAAACCGCCAGTGACGATATCAACTTGATTTTCGTATTTAGTAAAATCGAATTTCTTTATATCCCCTTCTATAACATTCCAATTCGGTCTATTGGCCCTTAGGGTTTGGCAGGCCCATTTGTCGATTTCATTTAAAGCCTCGCATTTTATTCCTGCTTCTTCAAGACCGATGGCCAATCCGCCCGCTCCGGCAAAAAGTTCCAAAACTGAATAATCGTGATTTGGTTTTACAAAATTACCTTCCCTTTGAGTGTTTAAGGCATCTTTGAATATAGGAAATAGGAGCAATTGTTCTTTATGGTAGACGCGATAGTTACTTATAGGCTCGCGAACAGCTTGTAGTTTGCCGTCTCTATCCCACCTTCTAAGTGTTTCAGTACTTTTACCAAGAATATCGGCAACCTCTGAAATCGAATAATAATTTTTCATAACCCAATTACACAACATTATACATGGTTACAAAGATACTTTGATCGCAGAACTTAAAGAGTAATTCCTTTTTGAATCACAAGCAAAGTTATTAACACATGAACATGTTTCTTAAAAAATCGTTTTTACCGATGGCCATGAAATTGCTCTTTCAATAAAATATTCTTTATGGAACATCAAAGACCCTTCATATAAAAACAAGGTTATTGATGAAAATTTGGATCGGATTAGATAAAAGTGCAATTGATTAATAGTCTCTAAATAGGTCTTAAAAAAATTGATTTTGATTTGTTCGTACAAAATGGTCAAATTAAATTACAACAAGCAAGATTGCTCCTAACACTAAAGACTGGGGACGAGATGGCTTTAACATCTATTTTTTTGTCAACGGTTAAATTGGTGGCAAGCATACAAAAAGATATTGTTTGGCTACTACGAATTACAATAAGGGTGTGGTTTGAACGTTGAAGTTTAAATTGTATTTCTTATGAAAATTATTAGATCAATTTCAGTTTTCCTTCTACTTCTGCTATTTACCTCAAACGTAAATGCCCAAGAAATTACAGTTTTCCCTGGATTTTGGGGTTCAGAATATTATCAAGATGATAAGGAAATTAATAAAAAGGAGTTAGAGGCTTTATTTGCCAAAAATGGGGAAGTACTGGCGTATTGGAAAAAGAGCAAAAGACAAGAACTCGCTGCATCTATTGCATTGACCGCTGAAATGGCTTTCTCGGTTTGGATGGTTTTAGAGTTGATAAATGACGATCCGAATCTTACGGAAAGAGATAAAGTTAAAAATGCCTTAGGCCCTGCTTTGGGAGTTGTAGGTACAGGTATAATTGGAACTATTTTAATTCACGCTTCGTCAAAATCCAAGAAAAAAACTATTTTGACCTATAACAAACAATTTGATGAAAAGACCGCTTTTCGTTTGAGACCTGTCAGTAATCAAAATGGTGTAGGTCTGGTTTTGCAGTTTTAACAAAATGTAACCAAAAAGAAAAAACATCCCTCAAAAATTTGATAGTTAAATATAATTATTACTTTAGCTAAAGTTTTACAAGCAAAATGACAAAGCAATATTTCTTTAACGGTTTTTATTTTTACTTCTTTTTTAAGAGAGGTGCGAGACTGTTGTAGTATATTGAAACAAAAATATAACATACTAAGTCTCGCGAAAAGCGGGACTTTTTTTTGTTAATCATTAACTGAATTTTTAATTCGATTTTAAATAAATCTCCTTCCTTCGGAGGGGTTAAGGGATAAAAATGAGTTTAAAAATAGCCATACAGGGTATAAAAGGTTCAAACCACCATCAGGTGGCCAAAGATTACTATGGTGATGCCATTGAGTTGATCGAATGCTTGTCATTCGATAAATTGGTAGATAAACTTTTAGAGGGTTCGGCCGACAAAGGTGTTATGGCCATTGAGAACTCTATTGCAGGCTCTATCATTCCGAATTATGCGTTGATCTATCACAACAACTTGCATATTATTGGCGAACGGTATTTGAACATTCACCATAATCTCATGGTACTTAAAGGTCAGACGATCGATGATATTCAAGAAGTACGTTCGCACCCGATGGCACTCTTACAGTGTAAAGAGTTCTTTCGCGATTATCCGCACATCAAATTGGTCGAAGATGTTGATACGGCTGAGACCGCAAAGCGCATTCAAGAAGGGCGATTAGAACATATTGCGGCGATTGCCCCTGAGGTTGCGGCCGATTTGTACGATCTGAACATCGTAGCAACGAACATTCAGACCATCAAAAATAATGCTACACGGTTTATCATTGTAAAGACAACCAATAAAGAGCTGCCAAAGGCCGAGATTAACAAGTCATCGATACGGTTTATAACCGACCATAAACGTGGCAGTTTAGCAGCTATACTCAATGTGATGAGCGATTGTAATTTGAATTTAACGAAAATACAGAGCCTTCCCATTATCGAAACACCATGGAAATATGCCTTCTTTGTTGACGTGACTTTTGATGATTATGAGAACTTTGCCAAAGCAAAATCACTATTGAACATCATGTCAGAAGATTTTAAAGTGCTGGGAGAATACAAAAATGCCAGATTATGATACGTACGGCGGATCGTTTGCATACCATTAAGGAATATTACTTCTCCATTAAGTTGAGAGAGGTAAGAAGGCTCATTGCCGAAGGCCGACCCATTATCAATATGGGTATCGGCAGTCCTGATTTGGCACCTTCTAAAGAGGTGGTTGCTGCCATACAACATGCGGTGACCGATACAGGCGCACACCAATACCAGAGTTATCAAGGTTTGTTGGAATTGCGTGAGGCCATTTCAGATTTTTACCGATCTAAATTTGGGGTAATCGCCGATCCTACGAGTGAAATTTTGCCATTGATGGGCTCAAAGGAAGGCATTATGCACATTAGTATGGCCTTTTTGAACGATGGGGATGAGGTTTTGATTCCGAATCCGGGGTATCCTACATACACGGCGGTTACTAAATTGGTGGGTGGAGTGCCCAAACAATATAATTTGTTGGCAGAAAATGACTGGTTTCCTGATCTGAAGGCACTACAAAAACAAGATCTGTCAAAGGTAAAGTTGATGTGGGTAAGTTATCCGCATATGCCAACGGGGGCAACGGCAAACAAGGCACAGCTACAACAATTGGTCGATTTTGCAAAGAACAACAACATTTTGTTGGTAAATGACAACCCGTACAGTTTTGTGTTGAGCAACCACCCCATTAGTCTTTTGTGTATCGATGGCGCAAAAGAAACTGCATTAGAACTCAACTCATTGAGTAAGACCTTTAATATGGCCGGTTGGCGCGTAGGTATGGTCTTGGGTAGTTCAGCGCATATCAACGCCATTCTAAAAGTAAAGAGCAATATGGATTCTGGAATGTTCTACGGAATACAAAAAGGAGCCATAGCCGCTCTGAGAAGTGGCAAAAATTGGTTTAATAAATTAGATGAGGTGTATGCGTCACGTAGGCAATTAATGTTCGTATTGGCCGATAAATTGAATTGTACCTATGATAAAAATGCCGTAGGAATGTTCGTGTGGGCAAAATTGCCAAAAGGTAGCGCATCCTCAGAAAAATTTATTGACGGTATTTTATATGATAAGAACATTTTTATCACCCCAGGAACCATTTTTGGAAGTAATGGCGAAGGCTATATTCGATTTTCGCTTTGTGTAACTGAAGATAAAATAAAGGAGGCCATTGAAAGGTTTTGAAAGGTGAGAATTCCTATTTATCCCCCTCCTTGGAGGGGTTAGGGGAGGACTTTGTGTAACCGAAGATAAAATCAAGGAAGCTATTGAAAGAATATGAGTTTAGTAATAAGATAAAAAACCGGAAACTTCTTTTAATCCCCCTCCTTCGGAGGGGTTAGGGGAGGACAATATTAATCTAGGAGCGTACAATGAACATATTTATAATCGGTATTGGATTGATTGGTGGCTCTATGGCCAAAGACATCAAGCGCATTATGCCAGATGTGAAAATATATGGTATAGATGCCAGTGATTCGCATTTGAAAGAAGCCCTGACCTTGGGTTTGATTGATGAGAAAGCCAGCTATGACGACCTGCACATTGCCGATATGGTGGTTGTAAGTA
>CAZEUV010000013.1:0-45929 GCA_964515285.1 uncultured Maribacter sp.
TCTGTCTGAAGACAAAAAAGCCTATAAAACAAGTGAGGTGGGTGATTGGTTGGCGGAGCATGTTTGATAATATTGTCACTTCGAGCGCAGTCGAGAAGTCTCTCGACTGCGCTCGAAGTGACAATCTAAACACTACACTATTGGTTTCATTGCCGTCATCGATTCTCTCAATCGCGCACCGACAATTTCCACCGGATGCTCTCGCAATACCTTGTTCACCATAATCAATTTGGCATTGTCAACACCGTTTCCGTCTCCATAGGCTTTTCCAATAACATCGGTATCTATATTTTTCATAAAATCGGCCAACAAAGGTTTGCAGGCATGATCGAACAGATAGCAACCGTATTCCGCAGTGTCCGAAATAACCCTGTTCATCTCGAATAATTTCTTTTTGGCAATAGTATTGGCAATCAAGGGTGTTTCGTGCAACGACTCGTAATAGGCAGATTCAGGAATAATACCTGATTCGGTCATTGATTCGAAGGCCAGCTCTACCCCCGCCCGTACCATGGCGATCATTAGTACACCATGATCGTAAAACTCTTGTTCATCAATATTATCATCACTTGCAGGTGTTTTTTCAAAAGCTGTTTCACCAGTAGCTTCACGCCACATCAATAGATTTTTATCATCATTGGCCCAATCTTCCATCATTGTTTTAGAAAAATGGCCGGTCATAATATCATCCATGTGTTTATGGAACAAGGGTCGCATAATCCCTTTCAATTCTTCGGATAGTTCAAAAGCCTTTATTTTAGCCGGATTCGATAAGCGATCCATCATATTGGTGATACCGCCATACTTCATGCCTTCTGTGATAGTTTCCCATCCGTATTGTACCAATTTTGAAGCGTAGCCAGCAGCAGTACCTTTTTCTACCATCTTATCAAAACACAGAATAGATCCTGTTTGCAGAAGTCCGCAAAGAATGGTCTGCTCACCCATTAGGTCTGATTTGACCTCAGCAACAAAAGACGACATCAACACCCCTGCTTTGTTTCCGCCAGTAGCAACGGCGTAAGCTTTTGCCTGCTCTAGACCCTTACCTTGTGGATCGTTGTTAGGATGTACTGCGATAAGTGTAGGTACGCCAAAACCCCTTTTATATTCTTCACGAACTTCAGAACCCGGGCATTTGGGCGCTACCATAATCACAGTAAGATCCTTGCGGATCTGCATACCTTCTTCAACAATATTGAAACCATGTGAATACGAAAGGGTCGCATCTTGTTTCATCAACGGCATGACCGTACTCACCACATTGGTGTGTTGCTTGTCAGGAGTGAGGTTGATCACCAAATCGGCATTAGGCACCAATTCTTGATAGGTACCGACGGTAAAGCCATTTTCTGAGGCATTCTTGAACGACTGTCGTTGTTCTGAAATAGCTGCTTCCCTCAAAGTGTACGAAATATCGAGACCTGAATCACGCATGTTCAGCCCTTGGTTGAGACCTTGTGCCCCACAACCAATAATCACTATTTTTTTTCCTCTCAATGCAGATACGCCGTCTGAAAACTCGCTTGATTCCATGAATCTGCATTTTCCCAATTGGGTCAACTGATCTCTGAGCGATAATGTATTAAAATAATTTGCCATTTGTGTTCTATTTTCATGCCGAATTCATTTCAGCATCTTTTAATTTATATGATTAGTTATGTTGAAATTCTTTGAGCATTGCAGAAATCCTCATTTCTTCTTTTGAGACTGCTATTCTTCCTGAGCGTACAAATTGCATTATACCAAATGGCTTCAATTGGTCGTACACATCATCGATTTCATATCTTCTTCCCGATTTTGCCAAGACAAAGAAGTCTCTTGCCACTGTAACAATCTGCGAATTGCTCTCTTTGATGATGTTCTGAATCTGACGCTCATCGAACAAGAGGTTCGAAGAAATCTTAAATAAGGCCGACTCTTGATAAATCGTCTCCTCATCAGTATGGTAAAAGGCTTTTATAACCTCGATCTGCTTTTCTATCTGACCAACAATGTTTTGCACCCAAGCCTCAGTGGTACGCACAACTATAGTGAATTTAGACACATCGTCAATTTCTGATTTAGAAACATTTAGACTCTCTATATTAATGTGTCTCTTTAAGAATATACCTGATATTCTATTGAGCAATCCCACATTATTTTCGGAATAAACCGATATGGTGAACCATTCTTTTTCCATAAGCTTCCCTTCCGCCATATCTCCTCGCTAAAATCGAGAAGAAACGGAGTTTTTAATTAATATTTTTTTACTGCAATTATAAGTCCTGTTGACCAATTCATTTTAGTCAACACAAAATCTTCTCTATTTTCTAAATACCCCACCAACCGGTCAACATTGTCTTGATGGCCTTCGGGCCAATTGGGTTGGGCCGTCATATCATCTATGACATAAAAACCGTTTACCTTGACCAAATTCAATATTTCATCGATTTCACTGTACTTACCGGGCCATGCATCTGCAAAAATGAGGTCAAACTTACCTCTTTGGTATTTTTTTATCCATTCACTTCCGTCTTGACATAGAATTTCAACCCTTTTATCCTTTCCAAGATATTCTTTTGCGATTTCGATTAATTCAAAATCGTTATCTACGGTAATCAATCTTGAATCAGCATCCATTCCGTCAATCATCCATGATAAAGAAAGTCCTATACCCGTTCCCAATTCCAAGAAAAAGCCCTTCGGCTTCGATGCTATCAATGTTTTGAGCATAGTACCTATAAATAAATCAGAAGGCATGGTAAACCCAACTTCTTTTGATTTATCCATTATTTTCTGATGGATTTTTGGGATGTCCAATATATTTGAATCGTTCATTTTCACTGTAATTCATTTTAGACCTTGTAGGCCTCTATTTTAACCTAACATCAGAAACCGAAGCCCCTGACGGAATCATAGGAAATACGTTTTCTTCTTTCTCTACACAAACTTCCAAGAAATACGGCTCTTTCGAAGCCATCATTTCTTGAACGGCGGCTTTCATATCTTTTCGTTCACTCACCCGTTTTGCCTCGATATGATAGCCTTCGGCAATCTTCACAAAGTCAGGATTGGTCATTACCGTTGAGGCATACCTACTCTCAAAGAACAGTTCTTGCCATTGCCGAACCATACCCAAATGGCTATTGTTCAACACTACGATCTTTACAGGTATCTTATGTTGAAATATAACACCCAGTTCTTGAATGGTCATCTGATACCCGCCGTCACCAATGATAGCGACCACCTCACGATCCATAGCCCCCATTTTCGCACCAATAGCCGCTGGTAGGGCAAAACCCATGGTACCCAACCCACCTGAAGTGATATTGCTCTTGCTCTGGGCGAACTTGGCGTAGCGACACGTCATCATTTGATGCTGGCCCACATCACTAACGATTACGGCCTTGTTATTTGAGGCCAAATTGATTTCCTCGATAACCTCGCCCATTGTCAAACCTTCTTTCTTCGGATGGATATCATTTACTATGACGGTATCGAACTCAATTTTGTATTTGGCCTTAAATTCGTCATGCCATGTTTCGTGTTTGTTTTTTTTGATCAAAGGAAGCAACAGACCTAAGGTTTCTTTGGCATTGCCCAAAACAGCGACATCAACTTTGACGTTCTTATTGATCTCGGCAGGATCTATATCAAAATGGATGACCTTGGCCTGTTTTGCATAAGAATCTAAATTACCTGTGACCCGATCATCAAAACGCATACCGATGGCAATCAATAAATCACATTCATTGGTCAGCAAATTTGGAGCGTAATTACCGTGCATGCCTACCATACCTACATTCAGAGGATGATCACTATTCAAGGCAGAGAGTCCTAAAATCGTCCATGCTGCGGGAATTCCCGCCTTTTCCACTAAGGATTTCAACTGCTCTTCAGCTTCCCCTAAAATCACACCTTGCCCAAAGATAATAAAAGGTTTTTTCGCCTTATTTATCATTTCAGCGGCCGCTTCGATCGATTTCATATCTGGTTTAGGAACGGGCATATAACTACGAACCCCTTTGCAAGGCTCATAGGAGAATTCAAATTCATCGAATTGGGCATTCTTGGTAATATCGACCAAAACAGGTCCTGGTCTACCAGATCTTGCGATATAAAATGCCTTGGCCATTATTTCAGGTATTTCGGAGGCCTTGGTTACCTGATAGTTCCATTTAGTGACCGGGGTCGAGATTCCTATAATATCGGTTTCTTGAAATGCATCTGAACCCAATAGGTGTCTTGGCACTTGGCCAGTAATACAGACCATGGGCGTAGAATCTATTTGCGCATCGGCCAAACCTGTCACCAAATTCGTGGCTCCTGGGCCCGAGGTGGCAATAGCAACCCCTACCCTTCCGGAAACCCTTGCATAGCCTTGTGCTGCGTGGGTGGCACCTTGTTCATGGCGTACCAATATATGTGTTAGTTTGTCTTGAAATTTATACAGCTCATCATAAACAGGCATAATTGCACCCCCAGGATAGCCATATAACAAATCAACACCTTCGGCCAATAAACAATGGATTATGGCTTCGGCACCACTGATTTTTACCGTGGTTTTTTTACTCGTTTTGGCCTCTTTGTTTTTTAGTGTTTCCATAACTATAGTTCATCGGTAACGCAACCTTGTGAGGCCGAGGATACCGTTTTAGCATATTTGTATAAACTTCCTTTTCTTACTTTTAATGGCGGTTGTACCCAATTAGCTCTTCGTGATTGAATCTCTTCTTCGGTCAAATCGACGGAGATTTGATTTTTTTCAGCATCAATAGTAATGATATCGCCGTCTTTCAATAAGGCAATGACACCACCTTCTTGCGCTTCAGGGCAAACATGACCTACCACGAAACCGTGGGTGCCTCCTGAAAAACGCCCATCGGTGATCAGGGCTACTTCTTTACCCAATCCCACTCCCATAATGGCTGCGGTGGGTTTTAGCATTTCGGGCATTCCTGGCCCTCCTTTTGGCCCCTCAAACCGAATGACCACAACATCACCTTTTTTCACTTCTCCCCTTCCGATTCCTGCATTTGCCAAAAACTCATCTTCATACACCTTGGTAGGGCCTGAGAAATAAAGTCCTTCCTTACCTGTTATTTTGGCGACGGCTCCTTCTTCTGCGAGGTTTCCGTATAGAATACGTAAGTGACCCGTTTCTTTGATCGGGGCATTTAGGGGTTTTATTACCTGTTGGCCTTCCATTAGCCTTGGTATATCCTTTAGGTTTTCAGCAAGTGTTTTTCCGGTAACGGTCAGGCAATCACCGTGTAACATCCCATTTTCAAGCATAAACTTCATCACCGCCGGGGTGCCTCCAACTCGGTGCAGGTCTTCCATTAAATATTTTCCGCTGGGTTTTAAATCGGCCAATAACGGAGTTGTATCACTTATCTTCTGAAAATCATCCAACGTAAATTCAATTTCAATTGCTTTTGCAATGGCCAAAAAATGCAGTACGGCATTCGTAGATCCACCCAAAAGTGTCAATAGACGAACAGCATTTTCCAAGGATTTTCTTGTAATGATATCGCTTGGTTTAATATCGTTTTCCAAAAGATACCGTAAGGCTTTCCCTGAATTGACACCATCATCTTTTTTGGCAGTTCCTAAAGCGGGATTCGATGAGTTGTACGGCAATGCCATACCCAAGGCCTCAATAGCCGACGCCATGGTGTTGGCAGTGTACATACCGCCACAGGCTCCCGCACCGGGGCAGGCGTTTTGAATAACACCTTTATAATCGGCCTCGTTCATAGTACCTGCAACCTTCTCGCCCCACGCTTCAAAAGCAGAGACGATATCCAATTTTTTATCTTTAAAACAACCCGAAGCAATAGTACCGCCATAGACCAATACTGAAGGTCGATCCAAACGTATCATCGCCATCAGGGCACCAGGCATATTTTTATCGCATCCGACCACGGTAATTAGACCATCATAGTTCATGGCTTGCACAACGGTTTCCATAGAATCGGCAATAATATCACGAGATGGCAAGGAATATCTCATGCCGTAGGTACCCATTGAAATTCCGTCGCTAACGCCAATTGTATTGAACACAAGACCAATGAGTCCACCTTCATTGGTTCCTTTCTTTACCTCTTGGGCCAAATCGTTCAGGTGCATGTTACAAGGGTTGCCCTCATAGCCTGTACTGCCAATACCAATCAAAGGTTTTTTTAAATCATCTTCTTTTAAACCAATAGCGTACAACATGGCCTGAGCTGCTGGCTGCGTTGGGTCTTGGGTTACATTTTTACTGTGCTTGTTCAATTTCATCCCTTGCTTCTTGTAGTCTATTTATTCGGTTTTCTTTGCTTTACTAATCAAATATAATTCTTTATACAGCCTTGCGATTTCAACATTTTTTACAGACATAAATCCAACGATATCTAAAATGAAACAATGTGTTGACTGTCAGCGACATAACACACTATTTCATACCATATTCAATACTGTCAAAGTCTTGATAAAGACACTTGATTATTCATAAAGGAATATGCAAACAAAAAAGCCTGTATCAAATGTATCTGATACAGGCTTTCTTGTCAATGAAAATCCATATCACCCCATATTCGGGACAATATTGATTACAGTGACAATATTATTCGTTTTCATCTAGACAAATTTAGGAATAAAAAAACTGCAATCTAAACAAAGATTGCAGTTTTTTTTGATTAATATTTGATAACCTAGTTACTTCACTAGAATATTCTTGCTGTCAGACCAAGTAGTACCTTGGGCTCTCAGTATATATTTGCCAGGTGACAAATAACCAAGATCTAAGTGAATAATAGCTTTTCCGTCAACGATTTTAAACGTTCTTGGAATGCTTACCATTCTACCGGTTATATCATACAACATTATTCCGACATCTTCTTTTCTCTGAGGATGATCAACCTTAGCTTTTAAGCTAACAGCTTGAGGTCCGTCATTTGAAGAGTCTTTATTCATGTCGAACTCTATGGTCAACACTCCACCAGATTGGACCGGTACTGGATAAACAACGGCCATTTTTGGCGTGTTACCTCTTTTAGCAACTATCGTACATAGGCCCTCAGTTACCACTATGGTATCTGTAGCCGTACAATCTATACAATTAGTAACATTGACCGTATAGGTACCTGGCTGATTTACACGGATGGTTTTTTGATTGGCATCGCCAACAATATTACCATCTTCAGTAGACCATTCAAAGGAAATACCTTCTTCTATACATTCTTCAACGGTGATATTGACATCACCTGTTGTGTAATGACCATCGCCACCATCAACATAGAACCAACCTGAGGCACCAAGACCTGTTCTTGTTACGTCAGCACCAACACCCATTTGAAAAGCAGCATCTTTCACTCGTACGTTGAACACGCCGTGGTTTTGGGAAGTGATCGTTCCTGACCAAGTTGTCCAATACTCCCAATCAGAAGTATCATAATCTTGACATGCATTGGCTTTAGGGCTTCCCATTGGCGCAGATGTGCTATAACCAGTGAACATTACATCTACTACAATGATATCATTACCATTGGTTGCAGTAGCCGTATATCTAGCCGAATTGTCTTCAAGTCTTTCAAATCGTTGCTCTGAAGCTTTGAATTTGAAGTTTTCGACACTACCAGTAGACACTAGGTATATTTCAAAGTTACCTGTTGGTCCGTAGCAACGGTCTTGATCAAGAATGGGATAAACACATCCACCTGGACATTCATCAGTGCTATCATCGACCATCGCAGTGATTTCAATGACTTCACCTCTACACATTTCAACATCATCACCAGCATCGACCGTAATAACGCAGATTTCGTTCAAACCGGCATCTATGGTTAAATCGTTTACATCAGTGATAGAGAAACAATCAGTACGTCCGTTGGTATCGGCATCAGAATCCAATGCGTCATCACCGGCATTGCTTGCGGTAAATTCGAGTTCTGCGGGTACATCACCAAAAACCACATAGTACGAGCCTGAATTTGGACATACTTCAAAATTGTATGCACCAGCTTCACCAGATCCGTTATCGGCAGTAGTTGTCATAGCAACCTCATCACCATTACAGTGAAACAAAGTAACCGTTACACCATTGATACCATTAGCACCATCGTCTTGAAGTCCGTTATCGTTTTCATCCAACCAAACAAAATCACCGATTATTACTTTATCATCTACAGTAACCATTACAGTATCGGTAGCAACACAATGACCATTGGTAACTGTAACACTGTATTCAGTAGTGCTATCAGGGCTTACCGTAATAGATTGTGTAGTCTCACCTGTTGACCAAAGGTATGTTCCTTCGCCAGTAACCGTCAAAGTAGCGGAATCACTATGGCAGACAATAACATCGTCACCGGCATTGGCTAGTGCTTCACCTACTACTACTTTAACAGTATCGGTAGCCTCACAATGTGCATTAGTAACCGCCACACTATATTCTGTTGTGGCCATAGGGCTTACCGTAATAGATTGTGTAGTTTCACCTGTTGACCAAAGATATGTTCCTTCACCTGTTACGGTTAAGATAGTCTCTTCTCCTTTACAGATTTCTTTGTCATCACCTGCATTCGCAGTTGCATCACCTACATTTACAATCACTGAGTCACTGGCTTCACAATTACCATTGGTAATCGTAACGCCGTATTCTGTTGTACTCATTGGATCTACTGTAATCGACTGGGTCGTTTCGCCAGTTGACCAAAGGTATGTTCCTTCTCCTACTACCGTCAAGGTAACCTCGTCTCCTTTGCAGATATCTTTGTCATCGCCTGCATTGGCCTGAGCATCCCCAACATTTACGGCAACCGAATCACTAGCCTCACAATGTCCATTTGTCACTGTAACACCATATTCTGATGTATTCATTGGGTTTACCGTAATCGATTGGGTCGTTTCGCCCGTTGACCAAAGGTATGTTCCTTCACCTTCTACCGTCAAGGTAATCTCGTCACCTTTACAGATATTTTGATCAACACCCGCATCAGCATTTGCCTCGCCAATTCTTACTACTACTGTATCAACAGCAGTACAACCGGCACAATCAGTAACCGTTACGGTATATTCGCCCGATTCAGTCACTGTAATTGATTGTGTGGTTTCCCCTGTAGACCAAAGGTACTCCACTCCTGAGTTAGGGTTATCAATAGTTCTAGGTACAAGGTTACCGAACCATTCTGTACACTCACCCAGTCCGCCACCGGTCCAAGCACCCAAACCATATTGGCTTGAATCAAAACCAGCACCTTGAGCTAAAATGAAATGTGCACCAAATCTTGTACCTATATTCATTGGCACTCCTTCTACAGTGAGAGCTCCAGAAAATGACTGATAATACGTTTCTGGACCAGATATACCATCAAGATAACAAGACGCACTCCATGTTGTCCCAGAATTGGCCTTGTCATATAAATTGACATTAAGATAACCAACACGACCATTTTGGTCGATTAGAGAACCTGTAATTTTGGCCGTATTATCGGCGTACTCATTAAGAATCAAATCGTCTCCTGCTCTCCATACATATTCAATACCGTTACAGTTATCATATTTTTGAAAAATAACACCAGGAGTACTTGAATAAAAACAACCCGCTTCAGTTTGCGAGTCAACGATAGTATAAGATGATGTTATTTCAGTACAAGTAGATTCATTGGCGGCAATAGCCATCAAGGTTACCGTTTCATTGTTACAGTTGTCGATGTCTTCGCCAGCATCTACCGTTAAATCACATACGGCAACTGGCTCTAGGTTACCAAACCACTCTGTTTCGGTACCGAAAGTACCGCTCGTCCATGCTCCAACACCGAACCTACCTGGTTCAAAACCAGCTCCATCGGCCACAATATAGTCGTGCATGGGGTCTTGTTTCTCTACTGTATACGCCACACCTTCAACGGTGATAGTACCTGAAAACTGTTGATAAACCGACTGCACATTTGTGACTCCATCTATATAACAGCCAGCAGGGTGGTGTTGGGATATATGATTAATTTTGTCGTACATGTTAATTTCAACATCACCAACACGGCCGTTTGGATCTATTACTGTACCCATAACCTTGGCAGTACCATTGTCATACTCATATAACATTAGTTGGTTTCCAGCTCGCCATATTACATGATTTCCTGGACCTGCATTTTTTTGAAAGACCACACCGGTACCCGCCGTTCCAAAACAAGGAAGACCAGGAGTTGTTCCATTTGTGATATTATACGTATTTATAATGTTTGGGTCATCGATTTCACTCAAAGAAGAAGTTGATGAAACTACTTCAGTAGTATTGAGTAATTCGGCATTGATCTTGTCAGATGCCGCTTGTACCATACCGGTCGAAGCGATAAACAAGGCCAAAACAAATGAAAACAGATTGCGCATATAAAAGCCAGGGTCTATTTTCAAATTTAACAAGTTGATTGGGTAGTGTAATTTTCTTTTCATAATTACTAGGTTTATTGGTTTAAGTTTATTTTTAAATATTGGAATCAATTAAAGCGGCAGGAAAGTCTTTCTGATTATTGCCAAAAATCCGTCTGCATGACAAACAACCATTAGTTACATTTCGAATCTTTTAGCACGGGTACCTAAAAATGAAGTATTGTTTAAAGTAGGTCTTAGGTAATGTAGATATAGATTGAGCTTTCATTTCTCACTGTTTTTTTCCAATATATCCGATAAATATAAGGTCAGTTAACCGACCTTACAGGGGAAGCCCATAATACTCGTTGAGAATAAAAAAATCACGTTTAAAGGAAAGGTCATTTACCGTTCATCGAAAGAAAAAGAGATGAAATGCAGAAAAAAAACAAGATACCTAGATCAATTCAAACGAAATATCATCACCGTACTTCTTCTGCGCCAATATCGATATCGCCATATCGGAAAGCTGTAAAAGGCGTGGATACCCCCCTGTTGTTTGACCGTCTTTCATCAAGACGATCAATTTTCCGGTTGGAGTGATTTGTACTGTACCAGGATGGGTTGCAGAAGTCAATATCGATATTTGGTGATTAGGTAATTTTTGCTCAAGTTGATAAGCCATTCGGTTATACTCTTTGGCCACGGAAAACGTATCTGTAAACAAGGTTTTTAATTCTTCGGGAGGAAATAATTCAAACTCAGGACCTTTTGAGACGGTCAACACGGTTTTATCTAAAAAACCATTTATTATAATTTCAGATGTTTTTGGAATGAATTCAGCTGTAGCCTCATAATCAAGTGTCACACCATCTACCAAATGACTTTCTGAAGTAATGGGAAGATAGTACGAACGACTTCCTAATATACGCTGAGATTTGAAACCTGCTTTAATGGCCAAGTAGCTACGAAAACCTTTTTTTAGCCTTCCATAAGACAAAATATCACCTTCCTCTATTTTATAAACCTTAAAATGCCTCATAGGCTTATTGTTCAAGGTTACCGAAATTTCAGCTCCCCCAATACAGATATAGGTCGGCTTTTCAAATTGCAAGGTGGGTCCGGTCATGGTGACCTCTATAACCGAAGCATCTGCTTGGTTGCTCAATAACATGTTCGCTTTTAACGCAGAAAACGAGTCCATATAACCAGAAATGGGAACCCCTTTGTTCAAGAAGCCCAATCGACCATTATCTTGAATGGTAGAAAAAAAACCTGATTTCAATACCTTAAGCATTCAATTTAATTTTTTTTGGTTGGTAAATGCCCACTTCGCCCTCTATTTTATGAAGATCATATTCGGCACGTTCAATTTGGTGAAATTGTACTTTGTCACCTACAGTGACAAAACAGGGGGCTTCTGCTTTTGGGTCGAACATCTGAACTGAGCAGTTACCAATAATATTCCATCCACCGGGCGATTCTTGCGGATAGATTCCGGTCTGCTTTCCAGCCAATCCTACTGCACCTTTTTGCACCTTCAAACGAGGTGTTGGCCTTCTCGGCACCTCTAGAGATTTTGGAAGACCGCCCAAGTACATAAACCCGGGCAAAAACCCAATACCATAAATCGTATATATATTTTCGGTATGCATGTTTATAATTCCAGAAACGGACATAGAAAGTTTTTCAGAGACCTCAATAAGGTCAATACCAAATTCAAGATCGTAACACACAGGAAGTCGCCAGAGGTATCTTTGCCTTGCTGCGACCACTTTCTTTTCGCCATACCATTTCTTAAGTTTTACTTTGAGGTTCTCAAAATCGATGGGTTTCTCACGATGAACAAGGGTGACCGAATTATATGCTGGTACTATCTCCCATTTGTTAGGATCCAAACAGTTGGTTTCAAGATAGTGAACATATTGAAGAATATCATTGAGAATGGACTCTTCTACCTCTTTGGGCCACTCCACCAATATCGCATGAACGCCAAAAGGTCGTATTGAAATAGAATATTTACGCACGTTCAATATGTATATTATGATTTGGTAATTCTTCTGAAAGGTACATCAATATTTGCAAAGCAGAAGGTGTGTCACCATGAATGCAAAAAGTGTCCGCCATAATTTTTATGATATCCCCATCAAGGGTTCGAACCTGTCCTTCTTTTAACATTGTTACAATATGTGCCAACGCTTTTTCAGGACTATGGATTACCGCTTCGGATAAATCTCGGGAAACCAAAGAAAGATCCCGATTGTAGTTCCGGTCTCCAAAAACCTCGTGTTTGACTTTAAACCCCTGCCCCACTGCCTCTCTTGAAATAACGGAAGCATAGGGCACATACAAATAGGCCGTATTTCGATAAGCCTCGATTGCCTTTAAAAATGTACATGCCAAAGCGGCGTTCTCAGCTATATCATTATAGAGTGCACCATGGGGTTTAATATGGTGCATTTCTATTCTTTCAGCCTTCAGTATAGTAACGAAATCTTCCACTTGATTCGTTATACTATCAATCAACAGTTCGGGGAGAATACCCATAGAAACTCTTCCAAAATTATCTTTGTCAGGGTATGAGGGGTGTGCTCCTACCTTGACTTGATGTCTTTTTGCCAACAAAGCAACTTGCAACATACTTTGCGAATTTCCGGCATGGCCACCACAGGCTATACTGCACGAAGAAATATAGGGCATAAGGTCTTTTTCGTTGTTCAAGCCCTCGCCCATGTCACAATTTATATCAATATATATAGTTTCTGGTTTCAGGTTTCTTGTTTCTTGTTTCTTGTTTCTTGTTTCTTGTTGTTAAAAGTGATGTACTCTATTTGTCTCCTATGAGCTCAAAAAAGTCCGATTACCTTTAGAATACTTTTTGCGCCCAGTAATATTGACAAAGCGATAATTACCACTCCAATACTATTTTGAAACATCGAGTTTTTATATTTTCCCATTACCGATTCTCTGTTTACCACCCACAATAGAAAGATAGCGATCAAGGGCAACAATAATCCATTTGCGATTTGGGCGAATTTAATGATCTCTATAGGTTTGATGCCAAACGATGAAAAAATAACGCCTAGGCCGAGAATCACCATCCAGACTATTTTAAACTTTAAGTGTTTGAGTCCTACCTTCCAACCAAAACAGCTATTGGCAACATAAGCGGCTGCCAAAGGTGCCGTTATCGCCGAAGTGACCCCCGCTGCAAAGAGACCGGTACCCATAAAGTATTTCGCTGCACCACCATAAAGTGGTTGTAGGCTCTGGGCAAGGTCCATTACGTTCTTTATCTGACCACCTTGCATGGTCGTTGCTGCTATAATTATCGCCATAGACACGAGTCCGCCCACAGCTATTGAGATATAAGTATCGCGTTTTACAGCTTTTAGATCTGTAACAGATTTCCATTTTTCGCTGACCAAAGAAGCGTGAAGAAACAAATTATAAGGTACCACCGTAGTACCTACCAAGGCGATGATGGTCAAGATACCTTTTTTTGGAACTGTTGGCACAAAGAGTCCCTTCATAATTTCTGCAATATTGGGTCGGGTAATGACCGCCGTTACCAAAAACGACAAACTCATGATAAGCACTAAGGAAACCAGCACCTTTTCCAACACCTTATAATTACCTATATAAAGAAGTATGAAAGCACAAGTACCAATCACCCAAGGATAATATGATAGATAGGCAGTGCCAAAAATGGCCTCAAGCCCTAAAGTGGCCCCACTAATGTTACCTGCCTCATAGGCAGCATTGCCTATTACAATGGCCCCAAGAATAATCACAATTACGATACTTCGGATCCAAGGTGTCTTCAATTCTTGTTTAATGACATCAGCTAGTCCTTTTTGTGTTACGATACCTAAACGAGCTGACATCTCTTGCAGTACAATAGTGGCGATTATAGAAAGTAGCATCGCCCATAACAGTGCGTAACCAAATTCAACGCCTGCCAAAGTACATGCTGTGACCGTGCCCGGACCAATAAATGCGGCGGCGACCAATACTCCCGGGCCGATTTTTTTAAACATCTATTTCTTTTACGGTTTCTCAGTACTGTAAATATATAAGGTTCTTACTTAAACCTTGCTCCTTATTTTGAAATATAAATACAAAAATTGCTGAAATAAGTGCATTTCATCTAAAAAATTGCAGTTCGTCTAAAAGTGGGGTGCCATACATCGGAATAGTATAATAATTCAAAAAGGTATTGGTTATACTAATCCCAAATCAAATTTAACCTACTTAAATGACCTGTTTAGAATGTAATACAAAGCTCGGCTATCTAGATCATAAAAAATCAATGGATTCCCTAGGTGTTGAATTATGTCATCAACATCAAACCCGAATGGGAAAATTGATCGATCAGAATAAAACACCCCTAGAAGCCATACAATTATACTACGGCCTAAAAGAAGCCGGTGTAAACGCCATGTTAGAATGGTGGGATGGCAAAAAATCGATCGACATCGCCATATCAAGGGTGAAGCTCAACATCGTAATCGATTGTGAGTATCACATGATGACCCATGAGCAGGCAATCAACGATCTTGAAGAGGCCATGCACTCATATAAAAACGGGTTTACGACGATTCGGATACCCCATGTACTTATCAAGCATTACCTCAAAGAAACGGTAGGCAACATTATCGGAATCATGGAAGGCCTACGCCAGAACATCAAAGCCATCTAACCCTAAAAATGAAGATTATGTCAACATATAAAAAGATATTGAAGCTGCCTATACGGATTTCAATTGCCATTTTGTTAATAGGCATGTTGACTAAAGTTTTAGAGAAGCCCTATGCCTCTAAAATAATGTTGTTCGGTTTTTTTGCCCTAGGTATTTTATATATGTTCAGGTTCTTGAAAAAGAAACAAAAACAATTTATCGATTATACTAAATTGGTTCTTGTTGTTTTTTGGGTCACCAATGGTATTTTCAGGGTAATGGACTTTCCCTACACCTTATTCTTTCAAATTGTAACGGCAATCGCCTTTATAATTTGGTTTGTGTTGGAAGGAGCTGCCTATTTCTTAGATGAGGACAGAAGAGCAAAAAACAGCCCGACCCAAATTTTATGGAACTGCACGTTGGTATTAGGTACATTAGGTGTAATATCTGGCAGTTTGCTCAGAATATTACATTGGGACTATGCCGTACACCTATTGTCGTTTGGCATTACCTTGATAGCTTCTTTTGTTCTAAAAGATGTATTTGTACCTGAGACTTCGAAAGAAGACAAACAAAACAGTGAAGAGTACCAGCTATAGCTATTAGCTTATCTCGGGGTTATGCTTTTTACCTAAAAACTGCCATAATCGCACTAGTTTTTTTGGTAAAGACTGTTAAGCTATCTATAAATGTGTTCCTGCACATGATCGTATACGGTATACCGTGACGACAATATGGCTCTTAGTTTTTCGTTTCTATAGTTCAATATATGATGTAGAAACCTGTTTCCCATGAAAAATAATCTATTCTTACTGTTAGGACTCTTCGTATTGCAGACATCCCAAGTACATTCAAACGAAGGGAAGCTGAATCGATTCAGGTATGGAAAAAAAATAAAACAAAAAACATCAATCAAGATCACCTACCCAAGTAACACTACAGTTTGGACCGCGCCTGGTCAGGTAAAACTTGAATGGAGCACCAAAAATATACCCATCGACAAGACCATACGCTTCTATTTATCAAAAAACGATATGGTAGTACAAGAACTTGGGGTCTTTAAGAATACTAGTTCCACCTATGAGGTTAAATTGGATATTGGTCTACAAGCAGGCAGCGATTATAGAGTAATCGGTATTGAACTGTTTCCAGACAATAAACACAGTATTGCCAAGCATGCAACTTCGCTATTTACCATAAAAAAAGCACCAAGAAAGCAAGAAAAGGTGACGAAGAATGTAGATACACCAACAGTTATTAGAAATACATTCGATGGCAGAACTATAAACTATGTCAATGAATTGACCGTCTCTAGCGAGTCAATTCGAATAGGTTTATGGGATCATGGTAGAAAAGATGGCGATATCGTATCTATTTATCTAAATGGAGAAGCTATCGTTTCAAAATACCACTTAGAGTACCGAAAGAAATATTTTGATCTTAAATTGGATGCCTCAAAACCCAATGATTTATTTCTGTACGCCCATAATCTAGGAAAATACCCGCCAAATACCGTTTCTTTAGAAATCATCGATGGGGATAAGGTTGCTGAGAACATCACCTTAAATTCTGATTTGAAAAGCTGTGAGGCAGTTTTGATCAATGTTAAGGAGTAACCCCCGTTCATTCCCAACACACTTCCTATTTAAAGATCAGGTCAATTTATGATATGCTATAAGACCCTATTTCCATCTATCTTAATTTTCCTTTTATACTTTTTTTACCCGAAGTCAAGCGAAAATGATGCCTGCTTCTAGGTTAAACTACTGTTTTTTAATGATATACGGTATTCGACCTGTTTCCCTTCAAAGATAAAAAAAACAGTTCGACGATTTTAAAGCACAAAATCGAATATTCGCCCCTTTCCACGAATGAAACCTTTCAAATTATAGTTCTTCCCGTTTTATATTAAAACCCAAATGTTATGGAAGATAAAGCTACAATTAATGACTATTTAGTTTATTCGTATTGCGCATTTTGTTTCTTATGGTCAATTTATATACTATTTGTCGTATAAATGCAACGATATTCCAGTAAACCAAATAAGTGCCAAATCTAGATGGATGGACTGGGTTAAGACCCCTGAAGTCTTAACTATTCCATCCCCTCTAGGTTATCTTCATTTATGCCCTATCGTCTTACTTAATTCAAAAGACAACCCCTATATATCTTTCTTATTTAAAGAACTCTTTCTAACAAATAATCGCTATTATCTTAGAATAAAGTATTTTTGTTATACACCAAAATCAAGAATACGTTGAGCGATTACAAAAGTGGTTTGGCATACGCCATTGAGCAAGACCAATCTGATGAATTATCAGAGTATAGAGCCTTATTTCATATACCTAAAGACAAAGACGGTAATGATTGGCTCTACTTCACGGGAAATTCTTTGGGCCTGCAACCCAAGGCAACGCAAGATTACCTTCAACAAGAATTAGATGATTGGGCGAAATATGGTGTAGAAGGACATTTCGAGGCCAAAAACCCTTGGATGCCATATCACGAATTCTTAACCGAAAGTATGGCAGAAATTGTGGGTGCCAAACCTATAGAGGTGGTTATAATGAATACGCTTACCACCAATTTACACCTCTTAATGGTCTCTTTTTATCAGCCTACGCAGACCAAGTACAAAATCGTTATTGAGAGCGATGCTTTTCCTTCTGATAAATATGCCGTAGAATCACAATTAAACTTTCATGGCTTTGATGCGAAAGATGATTTGATACTATGGCGACCTAGAGAAGGTGAAGATCTCTTGCGAATTGAAGACTTAGCTTCTATTTTAGAAGAACAGGGCGATGAAATAGCCTTACTTCTTATCGGTGGTGTCAACTATTATACAGGGCAGTATCTAAATCTAAAAAAGATTGCAGAACTGGGTCATGCCAAAGGCTGCATGGTAGGTATTGACCTTGCGCATGGCGTTGGTAACATACAACCCAACCTACACGAGGCTGATGTTGATTTCGCAGCCTGGTGCACCTATAAGTATTTGAATTCAGGCCCTGGCAGTTTGGGCGGACTATTCGTTCACGAAAAACATGCTCATAACAAGCAGCTAAAACGTTTTTCAGGCTGGTGGAACCACAATAAAGAAACACGCTTCAATATGCGGCAACCCTTTGATGTTATGCCCGGTGCCGAAGGCTGGCAATTGAGCAACCCCCCTATTCTCTCTATGGCGGCGATAAAAGCGTCTTTAGATATGTTTAATAAAGTAGGAATGAACGCCCTACGAAAGAAATCATTGAAACTAACGGGCTATTTTGAATTTTTAATCAATGCTTTGGGTTTTGATGGAATAAAAATAATAACACCGTCAAACCCTGAAGAAAGGGGTTGTCAATTATCAATTCAAATTAATCTCACAAAAACGGAAGCGGATAAAAGTCTGCATCAAAAACTGACCGAAGCGCATATTATCACCGATTGGCGCGAACCCGATGTCATACGCTGTGCCCCTGTACCCCTGTACAATACCTTTCAAGATGTATATAACATGGTCGAGAAATTGAAAAACATATTGAATGAATAACAAAGAAAACATACTCATCATAGGTGCTGGTCTTTGTGGCTCTTTATTGGCTTTACGCTTGGCCCAAAGAGGTTTTGAAGTGAGTGTTTACGAAAGTAGACCCGATTTACGAACTACCGATATATCTGCTGGAAAATCCATCAACTTGGCCCTATCAGATAGGGGTTTTAAAGCCCTACGTTTGGCTGGAGTTGAAGAAAAGGCCAGAAAGATATGTATACCCATGTATGGCCGTTTGATACATGATAAAGAGAAAAATACCTTTGCCTCTAATTATTCAGGCAGAGAAGGCGAATACATCAATTCTATTTCACGAAGTGATTTAAACAGCCTGCTACTTACCGAAGCGGAATCACATGATAACCTGACCCTTCATTTTAATAGCGAATGTACGGCTGTAGACCTTGAAAAGAACATCGCCACCTTCTACAATCATAAAACCAAAAAAGATTTTGACATAAAATCAGCCATCATTTTTGGTGCCGACGGTGCGGGTTCAGCCCTACGAAAAAGTTACTACTTAGAACGTAAATTTCTCTTTAGCTTTTCGCAAAACTTTTTAACCCACGGCTATAAAGAACTCGAAATACCCGCCTCAAAAGAGGGTAAACACTTGATTAGCAAAGACCACTTACATATTTGGCCCAGAGGTGATTATATGTTGATTGCACTACCTAATCTTGACGGTAGTTTCACCGTTACCTTGTTTTTGAGCTATGAAGAAGGCCTGTATAATTTTAATAGTTTAACGAGTAAAGAAAAGGTTACTGAATTCTTTGAAAAGCAGTTTCCTGATGCGTTAGAATTGATTCCTGACATAGCCACTGAATTTTTCAATAACCCTACTGGAGCCTTGGGTACTGTAAAATGTTCGCCCTGGTACTACCAAGATAAAACTTTGCTTATGGGCGATGCTGCGCATGCGGTAGTACCTTTTTACGGTCAAGGCATGAACGCCTCTTTTGAAGATGTTACCGTTTTAGATGGCATTATCGAAATCTATAAAGATGACTGGGCTACCATTTTCAAAGCATATCAAAAAGCACGAAAAGACGATGCCGATGCTATTGGCGATTTGGCCGTGGAAAACTATTACGAAATGCGCGACCATGTTTCAAACGTTATATTCAAGAAAAAACGTATTTTAGAAATGGCTTTGGAAAAAACGTTTCCTACACAATATTTCTCTAAGTATTCAATGGTGACATTTAATGAGGAAATACCCTATCACAGGGCGATGCTCAAAGGCCGAGCCCAAGACAAGGCATTGTTGAATATGATCGCAGATAATGAGATTTCTTTTGAGTCTATCTCAACTGCGCTCGATATGACAAACGAGAAATTAAAATCTATTTTAGCCAAGGTTAAATTTGAGACCGAAGAAATATTAGATGAAGATAAGGTCGCAAGAACTATGCGACATTAATTTAAAAAAATGAGCAAAGTAACACCTAGGGGAGCCTACCCACATACAAAATCTGTAAACGGTTTTATATTCGTATCTGGCACAAGCTCTCGTAGAGCTGACAATACTATCGCAGGGGTCGATATTATTGATGAAATGGGCACAAAACACCTAGACATCAAAGAACAGACCCGTGAGGTTCTCAAAAATATCGAGAAGAATTTAATCAAAGAAGGGGCTACCTTGGCCGATGTAGTCGATGTTACTTCATTTTTAGTGAATATGAACGATTTTGCTGGGTATAATGAAGCCTATGCGGAATTTTTCGATAAAGAAACAGGCCCCACACGTACTACCGTCGCAGTACACCAATTGCCACATCCTGACTTGGTGGTAGAGATTAAAGTGATGGCGTATAGAAAAGGTTAGTCAACAGTAATTAGTAAACAGTTGTTGGTTCATGCCTACGGCATGCAGGGTTGGTAAGAAAGAAAAAAAATGCACTGAGTGTTTATTTAATCATTCATGCATTCAATGATTGTTACATTAAAAAATTGATACATTGTAGCATTCACCCATTCAAAAATTATCACATTAATACATTAAACCCATAGGTAGAAAACAGCACAAACGTTCATGAAAGTATTAAACTACATCAACGGAAAATTTTCTCCTCCCGTCTCTGACGAGTGGTTAGATAGCTACTGTCCTGCCAACGGTGAAGCCTACGCTCGCATACCAAACTCTTCGAGCGGTGATGTAGAAGACGCTTATCTGGCCGCAAAAAAAGCTTTTCCGCCTTGGTCGAAAACCACCATAGAAGAGCGCAGTAGAATATTGATCAGAATTTCAGAGCTTTTAGAAAAAAACATACAGCGTTTTGCAGAGGCCGAAAGTAAAGACAATGGAAAACCAATTTCTTTGGCCAAAGCCGTAGACATACCCCGTTCTGCAAGTAATTTTCGTTTTTTTGGTAATGCAATCACCCAATTCGCAAGTGAAAGCCATGAAAGTGTGGGCCAAAATGCCGTTAATTATACCTTGCGCCAACCCATTGGGGTCGTTGCCTGCATATCGCCTTGGAACCTACCACTCTATCTCTTTACTTGGAAAATCGCCCCTGCCATAGCAGCAGGAAACTGCGTGGTGGCAAAGCCCAGTGAGATTACGCCCATGACGGCATACCTATTAGGCGAAATTTGCAATGAGGCGGGTTTGCCCAAAGGAGTCTTGAATATAGTCCATGGTTTAGGAACAACGACCGGACAAGCCATTATCGAACATCCTAACATCAAGGCGATTTCCTTTACCGGCGGTACGGCAACAGGAGCCCATATTGCTAGGGTAGCTGCGCCCATGTTCAAAAAACTATCCTTAGAACTAGGTGGTAAAAATCCGAATATCATTTTTGCTGATTGTGATTATGATGATATGTTGTCAACAACGGTACGGTCATCTTTTTCGAATCAAGGGCAGATATGTCTCTGCGGAAGTAGAATTTTCGTAGAAGAAACTATCTATGAAACATTCAAAGCCGATTTTATCGAAAAAGTGAAGGAACTGAAAATAGGACATCCATCGGAAAAAAATACCCAAATAGGTGCCTTGGTATCAAAACAGCATCTCGAAAAAGTGGTCCAGTATATTGATATCGCAAAAGAAGAGGGCGGTACTGTTCTTTGTGGAGGGAAAAAAGTAACGGTCAAAGGCTTTGAAAACGGATACTATCTAGAACCTACCGTCATTGAGGTACCAACAGATGAATGCCGAGTGAACCAAGAAGAAATATTCGGGCCAGTAGTGACCATAATGCCCTTTAAAACGGAAGATGACGTGTTGGTTATGGCGAACAAGGTAAAATACGGCCTATCGGCCACCCTGTGGACTAATGACCTAAAACGTACCATGCGTATGAGCAACCAATTACATACAGGAATCGTTTGGGTAAATACTTGGATGCTACGTGACCTGCGCACACCTTTCGGTGGTATAAAAAATTCAGGTGTTGGTCGTGAAGGTGGTTTTGAAGCATTGCGCTTTTTTACCGAAGCGAAGAACGTATGTATCAAGTATTAGTATAAAAAAAGTCAATCGCTGTACGCTTATTGCAGGGCGAAAAGTACATAGCTATTAAAACCAAGAGAACAAAAAATGGACTTAAACTTAAAAAACAAAAATGCCCTGGTCTGTGGTAGCACACAGGGCATAGGAAAAGCATCAGCAATGGCCTTGGCTAAATTAGGGGCTAATATCACTTTGGTGGCCAGAAACGAGACCGCCTTAAAACAAGTCGTAGCAGAATTGCCCCAACAAGGAAATCACAGTTATATCGTTGCTGATTTTACCGACCCTGAAGGCTTACGGTCAGAAGTATCTTCTTATATTGAAAAAAACCACGGCTTTCATATTCTAATAAACAATACAGGCGGCCCAAAAGGCGGCCCTATATTTTCTGCGGATTTAGATGAGTTTCAAAGTGCCTTTACACAGCATTTAAAAAGCAATCACGTATTGGCGCAAAGTGTTGTTCCGTTTATGAAGTCTGAAGGTTTCGGTAGAATTGTCAATATCATATCAACCTCGGTAAAACAGCCTTTAGACGGACTTGGTGTGAGCAACACCATTCGTGGTGCCGTGGCAAATTGGAGCAAAACCCTTGCCAACGAATTGGGGTCTTTTGGTATTACGGTAAACAATATCTTGCCCGGTGCTACTGCCACAGAGCGTTTATCGAGTATTATCAAAAACAAATCAGAGAAGACCAGGGCCAGTATAGAAGACGTTTCTAATGCTATGAAAAATAGCGTACCGGCCAAACGTTTTGCAAAACCTGAGGAAATCGCCAATGCGGTAGCCTTTTTGGCTAGCGAGGCAGCCTCGTATATCAATGGGGTCAATCTACCCGTAGACGGTGGCCGAACAAAATCGTTATAAAATACATTTCACTAGGGAATGTGTTTTGAAAAAAAAGTATCTTTAAGAACTTTATCACTCTTAGCGACCCAGTTATGAGTTCTTTCCATTTTGGAAGGATTAAGACGGGAATTTATTATGAGCAAATTGGTACAACCTCTAAACTTCAAAAAGTGGATCGATGAAAATCGTCATTTATTAAAGCCACCCGTAGGCAACAAAGTTGTTTGGCAAGACGGCGACTATATTGTCATGGTCGTTGGTGGCCCTAATAGAAGAAAAGATTATCATTACAATGAAACGCCCGAGTTTTTCTATCAGGTAGAAGGTGACATGATATTAAAAATCATGAATAACGGTGTTCCTGAGGACGTTCATATCAACGAAGGTGACATTTATCTTCTACCACCAAAAGTACCCCATTCACCACAACGCGTTGCCAATACTGTGGGCTTGGTCATTGAATACCCAAGAGCCGATAGCATGATGGATGCCCTTGAATGGTATTGCGAAAACTGCAACGCTCCGCTTTATAGAGAAGAATTTGCCTTAGACAATATAGAGACTGATATGCCCGGTATTTTTGATAAATACTATGGTGATAAAGAAAAACGCAGCTGCACTAAATGTGGTAACACCATGGAGCCGCCAAAGTAAGTAACACGCAGAACTAAAAGACAGCAATCAAATTGAAAAAAAAACTACGCATCAACGGGCATTCACACTTACTACCCTACCCTGAAGATATTCCCCAGTTTATGAAAGACAAGGGCATTTTTTGGGTGGATAAGGATCGAAAGTTCATGCTTCAAAAAAATTGGAAGCGCCCCGTCACCGATTCTAGTTTTTTCTTAGATGAAAAATTAGAATGGATGGATCGTTTTAATATCGATCATGCCGTCGTTCTAAATTTATCACAGCTATATGGCAATGGTCTACGCTTGGAAGAAATGAAAAAAGCCCTGCGCTTTCAAAATGATTTCAATGCCAAAGTACAGCATGACCACCCTTCTAAATTCACAACAGGCTTTGTTGTTCACCCTGGTTTTGTACGCGGTGCCTGTTGGGAGATCGAACGCTGTGTAGAACAATTAGATATGCGATTGTTATGCCTACCCACCCATTATATGGATACTATAGGTACATGGCGCTGTATCTTCGACGAAGAGAACGAACCCATATTCGAACTGGCAGACAAGTACAACCTTGCCGTAGAGATTCACCCCTATGATGGAGAAAAATTTATTTTACTTGAAAATACCTCATGGCGTTTTCATCTGATATGGATGCTCGCCCAATGTGCCGATGCCTATCATTTTTTAACACTAAGCGGATATCAAGATAAATACCCCAATATGCGTGTTTGTTTTGCCCATGGCGGACAATTATCGCAAATCAATTTAGGCAGGCGTATTCAAGGTTTTGATGGCAGACCCGACCTATTCGAAGGCCAACAACACCCCAGAAAGGCGGTAGGGCATAAAAATATCTTTTTTGACACCTTGGTCCACGATACCGGTTCTTTAAAATTATTGGTCGAAAATCAAGGGTACAAACAGGTATTGATGGGCTTAGACGACCCCTATCCGTTAGGGGAAATGGAAAGTGAAACACAATCATCGTATCCAGGAAAAATATTGGATCTGGCCATGGAGCGCAACATTATCGATCAAACCGAATACGATGCCATTTGGGAAGACAATGTAATACAATGGCTATTTGGTGATGATGCCGAGGCCAAGAAAAAATTTATAAAAAGAGTATTGGGGTGAAAGAATAAATGCTAAGAATAATCAACCTCCAAAGTAAAGCCTTCAAGGTACCTGCAAAAAAATCACCCTAACCACCCCTCGCGATCCAAACTACGATATTGAATGGCTTCACCTATATGTATTCCGCTGACCTCTTTGGTATTTTCAAGATCTGCAATGGTACGTGCCACTTTTAAGATCCGATCATAGGCACGGGCAGAAAGGTTTAAACGTTCCATTGCATTTTTTAGAAGTTCTTTTGAGGTATCGTCCAATTTACAAAAACCACGAATTTGTTTGGTATTCATTTGGGCGTTGTAGTGTACGTTAGCCATATCTTTAAAACGCAAAGTCTGCAGTTCACGGGCTGCCGTTACCCGTTTTCTGATTTCAACGCTACCTTCCCCTTTTCGATCTTCAGAAAGTTTTTCGAAAGGTACTGGGGTTACTTCTATATGAATATCGATACGATCCAACAAAGGTCCTGATATCCTGCCAAGGTAACGCTGCATTTCAGCAGGTGAAGAAGTTACGGGAGCATCTGGGTCATTGAAATACCCACTTGGGCTGGGGTTCATACTGGCGACCAGCATAAAACTACTTGGGTAGGTCACTGTAAAGCGTGCTCTTGAAATAGTAACTTCCCGATCTTCCAATGGTTGGCGCATAACTTCGAGAACCCCTCTTTTGAATTCTGGTAGCTCATCCAAAAATAACACACCATTATGCGAAAGGGAGATTTCACCAGGCTGTGGGTACGCCCCTCCCCCAACAAGGGCAACATCTGAAATCGTATGGTGGGGCGACCTGAACGGGCGTTGGCTCATCAATCCCATATTCTTGACCTTGCCCACTACGCTATGAATCTTAGTGGTCTCTAAAGCCTCTTGCAAAGTCATGGGCGGTAAAATGGAAGGCAATCTCTTAGCCAACATCGTCTTACCAGATCCCGGTGGACCGATAAGAATAATATTATGTCCGCCAGCTGCGGCAATTTCCATACAGCGTTTTATGCTTTCCTGCCCACGTACATCTGAAAAATCAAACTCGGGAAAATCGAGGTTTTTATAAAACTCCGCACGGGTATCGATAATTGTTTGTTCTAGTGGTTTGTCTTGGTCAAAAAAATCGATGACCTCACTAATATTATCAACACCGTACACTTTTAATCCAGAGACAATTGCAGCCTCTTTGGCATTGTCTTTTGGCAGAATAAAACCTTCAAAGCCTTCTTCTTGCGCTTTTATAGCGATGGGCAATGCCCCTTTTATGGGGTGCAGGCTTCCATCTAACGAAAGCTCGCCCATAATAATGTACTTCTCTAAATGTTCAGCTTTTATCTGTCCTGATGCGGTTAAGATTCCCAAAGCCAGCGTAAGGTCGTAAGCAGAACCCTCTTTTCGTAAATCAGCAGGGGCAAGATTCAATGTTATTTTTTTACCGGGAATTTTGTACCCATTATTTAGTAAGGCAGCGGCAATGCGGTAATTGCTCTCTTTGATCGCATTGTCAGGAAGGCCCACCAAATGGTACCCAACTCCTATATCTACATTTACCTCAACGGTTATCGTTTGGGCCTCTACCCCAAAAACTGCACTACCATAAACTTTTGTAAGCATCTTTGTGTTCTTGCGCCCTAAATGTAAGTAAAGATTTCTATTTGTTGCTCAAACCCCTTACGAAAAAAAAAACAAATTAGTTGACCGTAAAGGTTTCTTTAACCACGACCGGCCTACCATAAATTGAAAAGCCCTCTAAACTCACTTCATACTCACCTGTAACCTCTGAGGTATAAAAAGAGAGATCCATTTCCTTACCTTCCAATGAAATAGTGGGTTTCCATAATAGTTGGTTTCTAAAGTCGGGTATATTGGGGTTTGAATCTATAGTGTATGACTGAGTAAAGTAATTTTTTAAAGGCCTCGGGCTGGTCAACCCCATTTTAATATGGTTGCCATCGCCCATCTTTTCAAAATAATCGCCCTCATTGGTTTCAATATTCACCATTCCGAAATAGTACTTCCCTCCTAGCCTATATTTTTCACGTACGGTATTTACACGCACGACTGTTCGGGTGTCAAAATCCAATATGTCATTGGCCCTTGGTATCAGTACTCCATCAATGAACACTAGGGCATCAAATTCAGATTCTTCGTAGGTCTCATCAAAAGACCTGACTTTAAAGACGAACTCCCCTTCTTTGTTCTTTTTTGTCCAAACATTGGGCACTAGTTCGATGATGGTTTCTTTTAGGGTCTTGAATCGGGTATATTCTTCAAGGTGAATGGTTTCTACATAAGAACCTCCATAAGGGTCGTTGAGAAGATCTAAGCGTATCGTATCAGGTTTTATGGCGAAAAACCCGTTCTCTATTTGATTGTATACACTACGTCCTACTATGGCTTCTTCCATTTTAGGGTGGATATAATACTTCTTGAATTTTAAAGGAGAATAATCAATAGGTGGATCTTGTACTATTTCTAAAACATAGATGTCTTTTGTATCTCCCAAAACTTGAAAAATCGCGGATGCCTCGGTATAATCTTTATCAATATTTACATAGAAACTGCCCGTGCTATCAGTTTTGACTACCTTGAGTTGAAAATCTTCTCCTGGAATGGAAATAGCGATATTTTGATTGGCAATCGAAGCATCTCCTTCTTTTGCAAGCAATTGACCTTTGATAAGTTCACCATCCAATTCTGGAGCAAATCTTATCCTTTTATAAAAAGGCGCTGTATTTGAAATTTGTTTTTGATGCCATTCAATATAGGTCTCAGGCGTATGTTTGGCATTGTTATTCAAAGATTCCTTTTTTCTAACTGAAACAGTATAGTTTCCATAACCAGAGGCTCCTCTAAAATTTTGAATAGCAATTGACACCTTTGATTTCTTAGGGTACTCCTTTTGATTCATAGAAAGTATAAAACGTTTATCTTCTGAAATTAAAGGGTCCTTTAACATTTCATCCGCAACTTCTTTCTTATCAACATCTTGCAAAATTGCATCTTGATTACTTTGATAGGGATTAACGATACTTATATCTTCTTGAAAGAACAAATCTATACTTCCGTTTTTCATCCATCGGGTATAGCCAATCAATTTGTAATTTCCTGATGGTACGGTGGTAGGTACAAAAAAATCGCCTTGACCTTGGCTTTTTACGAGGCGAATTTTGTGGTTAAAGATTACCTCCCTATCCTCCGAAATCAATTCAATATAGGCAATTTTGCTGATTTCACTAGGCTGTTTGGTCTTATCGTTCAGATTGTAGACTTTATAAAACAAGTATTCACCCGTTAACAGTAAAGACGAATTTATACTGACGTATACTTTTTCACGGGGCAGTTCTTTGAATTGGTCATATGAACTAATTAGGGTTTCTTGACCAATAATCAATTGCCCAAGAAACAAACAAATCAATACTAATACTCTTGTCTTATTTTTCATAGCGTTATTTTTTAATCTACCCAAAAATCAGGTTTCACATTACTACCTAAAATCGTACAATCACCACATATTCTGGGCGTTACAAAATAGGGGCCTTCACAGGTTTGCGGGCCGTCATTAACAGAAACATATTCTACCAATTCTAATTTAAGCCGTGGCACTAAAGCCTGAGGACAATTTAAGGCAGAAGGGCCATCAAGCTCAGGGTCTCCGATAGGTGGACTCAACCTACGACTGCAGTTAAAATTAAAAAAATAGGGAGGCAAATCTGCATTCGGAAAAAAGTCAGCATAATTGAAAAAAAGTCTTTTTTGATCAACACTTGCAACATCAAAAAAACCGATAACCGTGTTTTCTTTGTTCTGAGCCTTTATATTCCCTTCCAAGAAACCTGGTTGAACTTCACTAAAAACGCTCTCGTTCTTTGCGAAATTACGTAGACTCTCATAGTAACTAAACGAGTCTATCGACTGCAAGTATTGCTTGACCAAAATACTGTACCTATGGGAGAGTATGGGATTACTACGGTCTATAAAACGCACTAGGTTCTGCGTTATGACCGACTCTCCAAGATTAGCGGTACTTGCCAAATTTACCGCACTAGAGTTAATGGTCTTATAACAAATTTGTTCTTCTTGCGCCCTAGCAACAAGTTCTACCGCGGGGTACTCAACAGGATCTTTAGTGAAATCACCCTCACTAAGAATATTGAATTCCAGTGGTGTCCAATTTGGGGCTATAATCTTATATGTTTCCTCATAGGTGTATCTAAAAAAATTACTGGTATTCGTTATATCCGCTCCATCTACGTAAATAGCCATGCCTTCATCACCCTTATCATTAAAGATACGTTCGGCCTTTAGGTCATTTATTTTTGATTTTCCGATTATACCCATAAAATCAGATTCGAAAATTTCATTTTCATCAGTAATGATTTTCAATTGGTATGTTCTACCTTCTTGAGCTCCAAAAGGAACATTCGATACGTACATACCATCTTCAAGTTCTGAAAAGGAAAACTCAACTCCGAGGTCATCAAGCATCATTACCGTTGCATTTTTTTCAACATTGGCTATTTTATCTTCTTTAGGTATAAACGGGGTATTCGGGCTATAGCCACGACCCTCTTCTTCATTTGTTTTTTCAATAACAGATGTTCTGGTCAAGATTACCGTTTGTACCACAAACTCGTCTGTTAGGGTAGCTTCAACTACCAAAACATTTTCCGAAGAACGCCCCTCAAACTCAAAAGGCTCGACACAACTCAAATAACAAAACACTACCATTAATATCAATACTCGTTTCATATATTCTCTATTCAACCCAAAAATCAGGTTTTACATTACTGCCCAATTTTGTACAATCACCACAAGCCGCTAGTTTGGTTAAGTACGGTCCAATAAATTCACCAACATTATTGAAATCATCATTTTCTGCATGAAATACGATCAAGCCCGCTTCAATTGCCGAAATCAATGGAGACTCACAGGCGCCATCACAATTTGGCCCATCACAATGAAAGCCCGGAGTGATGAGAAGAGGACTGCCCACAGCCTCGCAATTTATGGGGTAAGGTGGTAAAGCTTCTTCAGGAAACAGATCAGAATAATTGAAATATACCCGCTTCCTGCTCACTGACACCACTTCGAAATAACCCAGTACTTTTTCGTTTTCATCGTTTTCTGATTTAATATTGCCTAAAAAGAAACCTGGTTGTATCTCAGAAAAAATACTTTCAGAAGATGAAAAACTGTCAAGACGTTGATAATAAAAGTAAGCCTCTGGGGTCTGCTTATTCTGAACAACTTCAATACTATACCGATGTGACATAATAAAATCGTCACGGTCAATAAAGCGAACCGGGAATTTTGAAATCGTATTTTCCTCCAATGCATCTGTGGAGGTCTGAATCACATCAGTTGACGCAACCGTGTTATAGCAAATTCGATTCTCCACTATTCTTGGTTTTATGCCAACTTCATACACATCAAAATCGGCACAAGGTTCATTATCGATTATGTCAAATTCAAAGGGGTCCCAATTTGGGGCAATTATTTTATAGGTCTCTTTATATTCATATCTGAAATATCCAATATCTTTTCCTGAGTCCAAAACATTCACCAAAATAGAAACCCCCTCATCTCCATTACCGTTTGTTTCACGTTTGGCATATAAAGCATCTATGTTTTCTGGGGATGGAGTTCGAACGGTTTCGGAAACATACGATTTACCATCGACAGTTGTAACCAACAATTGGTAGCCTCGATTTTGCTGGGCACTAAAGGTGGTAGTCGAAACATACGTTCCAGGTTCTTGTTCTTCAAAACTATATTCCGCACCTGAGTCATCTTTCATTTTGATCGTTGCATTCTGTTCTGCATTACTATTATCTTGTTCGAACGGTCGTGTCCTTGAAAGCAAAACCCTGTGGTGTTTTTCTTCATCGGTCAATCTCGCATCGATTACCAAAACATCTTCAAATATTTGGGTTTCGGCTTCAAAAGGCTCTACACACCCATAAAGGAAACAAAAAGCCAATACGATATGTACTTTCTTTACCATAATCATATGTTCATTCTACCCAAAAATCAGGTTTTACATTACTGCCCCAAGAAGTACAATCACCACACCTCCTGTCTTTGCCCTTATATGGAATTAATGCATTTCCTTCATTGGTTGCATGATATTTGACAAGCCCATTTCTGATGGCGTCTATTAAGGGGGAAGATGGTGGCATTGTAGGAGAAAATATGGGCTGTTGCTGCACTGGTTCACAATTGATGGCAAACGGTGGCAAGGGCTCATTAGAGAATAGGTCTGCATAATTGAAATACAAACGTTCAGAATTTACCGAAGTTACTTCAAAATAACCCAATACCTTTTCTTCTTTATTGTTCCTTGCAAAAATATTGCCTTGTAAAAAACCAGGTTGTATTTCAGAGAAAACACTCTCAGAAGAAGAAAAATCATTTAGCCGTTGGTAATACCCAAAAGCATCTTGCGTTTGCGTATACTGTCTTACCACAATACTGTACCTATGTGAAATAATGTAGTTGTTTCGGTTTAGGAATCGTATGGCGAAAGTATTGAGTGTACCTTCATTTAACCCCTTAGAAGAAGATTGCAAGATATCTTTTGAGGTGTTCGAATTATAACAAACACGTTCTTCTTTCTCTTTTGGCTTTATACCTACTTCAAAACCATCATAGTCACCCAAATCAGTACGTTGAAAAAGAGAGTCAATAACAACAAAATCAAAGGGGTTCCAAAAAGGAGCGATTATTTTATAGGTCTCTTCGTACTCATATCTGAAATACCCAATATCATTTTCCGAAGCTATTGCATCAATCAATATTGACACACCTTCTTCACCACTATCGTTGGTAGTACGTGCTGCGTACAGGGCTTCTATATTACCTGAGGTTGGGGTTTCTACGGTTTTAGAAGCATACAATTCACCGTCTGCTGTTGTCACCAATAGCCGATAAACCTTGTTCTGTTGAGCACCAAAAGCCAAAATAGATACATATCTGCCCGGATCAACTTCCTCAAATACAAACTCTTGCCCCGAATCATCTTCTATGAGTACAGACGCGTTCGATTCGGTATTGATCGCATCAACCTCAAAAGGCCGTGCCCTTGAAAGTAAGATCTCGTGTTTTTTTATTTCATCGGTCAAACGCGCGTCGATTACCAAATCTTCCTCGAATACCTGAGTTTCGGCATCGAAAGGCTCTACACACCCAACAAAGTAGAATGGTATTAGAAAAGCACAAAACAATATGTAAACCAGCCTATTCATTAAAACTTGAAATTATAGGTTATAGAGGGGATTGGAATAGAAAAAATAGAGCTCTTAAAGGCTTTGACCTCTCCGCCTTCGGAAACAAAAAACACCGAATAGGGGTTGGCCCTTCCCAGCACATTGTATACCGATATATTCCAGAAACTGTGTGCGAACTTCTTGATTTTATGGTTTCCCTCAATGTTTATTCCAATATCCAATCGGTAATAATCAGGTATTCTAAACTCATTTCTATTGCTGTAAAAAACATACTCAGAATTGTTGAAATTGTATTGGCCTATGGGGAAAGTCACTGGTCTACCTGTTTGATACGAAAAGTTCACTGATGCGCTATAACGTGTCGTGAATTTCCAATTCGCTACCAGACTTACATCATGGGGCTTATCGTAATTAGAAGGGAAAAACTGTCCGCCATTTATGCGCTCTTCCGCAAATTGGCTGTCGAATTTTATTTTTGAACGCGAATAGGTATACCCCAGCCAACCGTTGAGCCTTCCCGAGTTTTTACGCACTAAAAATTCGACTCCGTATGCCTGGCCTTCTCCTTGTAACACTTCCTGTTCAATTTCATCGTTCAGCAATAACTGAGCTCCGGTTTTAAAATCGAGTATATCATCCGAAGTTTTATAGTAGCCCTCAACACTTAACTCGTACATGGCATCTTTGAAGTTTTTAAAGAACCCTAGGCTGAATTGGTTGGAACGTTGGGGTTTGATGTTGGAATCGGATAATTTCCAAGTGTCTATCGGTGATACAGTGGTCGTATTCGATAAGGTGTGAATATACTGGTACATACTGTTAAAACCCGCCTTCACTGAAAAATCAGGAGTAATCGAGTACCGACCAGAGAGCCTAAATTCAGGACCGCTGTATGTTTCTATTGTTTCATTCTTGCCATAGCTGACACTATCGATCAGTGTTGCTTGGTTTCTAGGTTGCCCATTGGCATAAACCCTTTGGGTAGACTCGCCCAAGGCAGCATAAAAAGAATATCGAATACCGGCTTCGATACCTATTTTATCACCAATTTTAATATTATCACTTAAGAAAATTGCACTTTCCAATGCTTGGTCTTTGTCAATATCGAAAGGCGTGATAATCGATTCTGAACCAGTAGGCTCAATAAACCCAGGGCTTACCCCGTACAGTTTACTTGAAATACCATAATCTAGGGTATGAACATCATCCCAAAGAAATTTGAATTTCAATTTCAATAGTGTTTCATCAACGCTATACCCCAATTTAAAATCGTTGTTCGCTTGACCATCAAAATCGATATCAAAAGCATATTTACTATTGGTAACTATAAAACTGCCATTGTTTCTTTCGTTGAACTTGTGTTTCCATTCTAAAGAGAACAGTCGGTTACTGTAGCCGTACAACGAATCTGATGTGATGCTAAAGGCATCTTTACTATAATACCCCGTTGCTTTTATTTGATTGTTCTCATTTACTTTATGTGTATAGTTCACCACTACATCATAAAATGAAGCGGTACTGTTTTTTAGTGATTCCTCATCCAAAGACCTCAATATCCAATCTGAATAGGCACCCCTTCCTCCCAATACCAATGAAGATTTTTCTTTAACCAGTGGAATCTCTAGCATAAGATTGGCGGTAACCGGCCCAATAGATGCTTCACCAGAAAACTTATCCATATTGCCATCAATCGTAGTTATATCAAAAACAGAGGACAATCGTCCTCCGAATTCAGCAGGTATGTTTCCTTTATAAATGTTCACACCTTTGGTCACAAACGGATTCAGGGCTTGAAAAATTCCAAAAAAATGTGTAGGGTTATATACTACGCCATTATCTAAAAGAAAAAGGTTCTGATCAGTTTTTCCGCCCCGTACATTAAGACCTGAAGCCCCTTCGCCAGCATTGGTAATACCCGGTAAGGTAGTGGCCACCGATAATATGTTCCGCTCGCCAAGTACCATGGGTATGTCTTTGGTTTCTTCAGATTCAATGGTGGTCGATCCCGTAATTTCCTCTTCTACATTTTTGGTCTTATCTGCCGCAACAACCACTTCATCAAGCTGTTCAATATTCTCGTTCAGGTTGAAATCAAGCTTTCCGTTGTTATAGATAAGCACTCTTTTCTCTTGTGACTCTATGCCCAAAGCCTTTGTTACAAAATGGTTAACTCCTGCGGGCAAGGTGATTTCATAAAATCCGTTTTCATCGGTTACCGTACCTATCTTTCTATTTTTAACAACAATAGAAAGATCCGGAATGGGTTTGCCCGTTTTGGCATTTGTCACATGACCAGAAAGCGTATATCTTTTTTTCTGATTTTCTAATGTTTCTTTACCGATACGTACAGTTTCGATTTTCTTTCGTTGAGGTCGTTGTTCTTCTTGAAAGAATACAGGGTTAAGTGATTCGCCATTGTCATCAGTATCGATTATTTGGGTTTCTTGTTGGTTTGATTTTTTGAAAAAATTATTGGGCAGTTTATCATAAATGATATTGTTTTGTGTCAATATGATTTTTTCATTGTCCAATATATAAAAGTTGAGAATGGTATTCTTAAAGATATCTTCCAATATTTCAGTTACGGGTACATTCTGGTAATCACCAGAAAAGGTTTGTTCACCCAGCCACTCATCAACATAGTAAAACTGGTATTGAGTGCTTTCTTCCAAACTTTTCAGAACGTCTTTAACCTTGGTGTCGGTTACCGCTAAAGATATTCTAATCGAATCATTTTGTGCAAAAATGCTATTGGCCAATACCAAAAAAAGTAAAGAGAATATTATTTTTTTCATTTTAATTGGATGTTTTTTTGCTAAAAAATTTTGATTTTATTAAAAAATTAAGGTTTCAACACCAGTGTCGATTCCGCCTTTTCAATAATCTCATCTTTGTTCATCATCATCTTACGAAACTCTCCATTGACAAACATTTCTGCCTGATCTTTATAATGCTTGCTGAACGGGTTACCAGATTGCCCGGTTGGTAGAATGCTAATACTGTTCTCAATATCTGAAAAATCGATAACCCTTCTTGTCGATGGGCCTGAACCTACCTTGTAAATTCCGCTTTCAGTATACCCAAAGGCCATATTGTTGATGACCTCTTTTGTACCATGAACTGGAAAAGGACCTACATTAAAGAAAGAGCGCAATGCGGCTATCCTGCCTATGGGGTGTTCATGTTCCAGCGTATGAATTTTATCCCATGTCCAAGTAGACCAGTCAGGGCCAAAATCCTTTTCCAAAGAACTCAATGCTTCTAATAAAGCGGTTTGAACGATTTCTTTGTTCGTTTCTACCTTGTCTATTGTGTTTATATTATCCCACCAAACAGACGTTTGATCAGCGGCCATTGTCGCGATCAATCTCTTGTGTAAATGGGTACTTAGAAACTGCCCGAACATCTCTTTTCCCAATTCATCGGCAAAAGTGTTCTTTAGAAAAAAGTAGACCCATCTATGATATATGGTAGCCTCAATGCTGTCTATGGGATAATCTCCTTGCCACTCATTCAAAACATCCAATATTTTCAATTGATTCTCAGTAAGCTCTTTGACATTTAAAGATTTCATAAAATCGGTTACCACGGATGGGTTTACCGAAGAGGTAATGTCTATAATCATTTTGCTCACCGCCTCTTTGTCCCAATCATTTTTGGGTTCTAATAAGTGTACGATACGCTTGGCCCTGTTTTCGGGCAAATAGTAACCGGGATATTGCATTCCTGCAATCGAATCAGGTTGGTTATTTGCTGAATATACATAGTGCCAAGGCGGGTTGATCGCCTGCGGGTTTTCAGAAAAATCAAGGTACTCAGTTGGTTTCCATGAACTAGCACCTTCTCCAATAATAAATTTGGTGCGTACACTATCAGGAATACGGTACAATTTAGCCGTGGCCCACCAAGCTACATTGCCTTCTGCATCACCGTACATAATGTTGAGTCCGGGTGCGTGTAGATCGGCCAAAGCGGTTTGAAACCCAAGAATGTTGTCGGCATGGCCAATACCGTAAAGTACCTTCATCATTTTATTTTCTTCTTGGGTATAGATCCAAGACATACTTATGGGCCGTTCACCGGTAATTTGATTTGCAATTCCGTTTAAGATGGGCCCCTGGGTTGTTCTTTTATAGTTGAACGCTACATCATCTTCTTGATCCTTTACCTTAATGCTCTTTGATATCACCTCATACGCACTCCAGCCGTCATTGGTTTTGTATTTGGTGTTATCGGTAGCATGTTCGGTTTCATAATAAAAATCAACATCATCATTTTCGAACATCGTCATGCCATAGGCCATTTTTCTGTCATGCCCCAACAAGGGAAACGGTACACCAGCAATGTGATAGCCATATTTTTCATAGGTTGGCGTACTCACATGGGCCTCGTACCAAACAGAGGGCTGTGCAAAACCGATATGGGGGTCATTGGCAAAGATTACTTTTCCGTTTTTGGTTTTTTCTGGGGAAAGAACCCAACCGTTACTGCCCTCGAACAAGGGAATGGGAATCTCGCCCAAAGCATCGATAAGCATGGCGGTTATGCTATTTTGAATAGAATCAGAGGTTTTTGTTTTATAATTCTTGATCCACGTTGTGCTAGAACCTATATCGACCTGTAAATCTTTTAAATACTCAATGCCCAACTTATCTTTTATATTGGTCAACAACGGATCTGTCTTATGCGCCATTGCAAAGCTAAAGGCCATATAGCCCATGGTGTTGTATACATCGTTTAAAGTGAAGGGTTCTTTTTCGATTCCGGTAAGATAAAATTCAATTGGGGTCGGGCCCTCTTCAATAAACTGGTTTATACCATCTATATAGGCCTGTGATAATTGTATCTCAACAGCATTCAAATCGAGATCAGCTACGGTTTTGGTCGTTGCATCATCGATACCCAAAGACAGAAAGAATTTATCGGTTCCGACAAGATCAGCCCCAAAAACCTCTGAGAGCCCACCAGTGCCGATACGCCTTAACAACTCCATCTGCCATAAGCGGTCTTGGGCATGTACGTAACCCAAGGCTCGAAAGGCATCTTTTTCGTTTTTTCCGTATATATGTGGAATTCCGTACTGATCATAATGAACGGTCACTTCTTCTGAGAGTTTGGCCAATTGTTTTTCGCCATTGTACTCAGGTTTTAAAGTATAAGCGAAAATGCCGAGGCCAATGGCCAAAACGACAATAATGGCCAGTAGAACTTGGCCTGCTTTTTTTAGTTTTTTCAAGTTGCGAGGTTTTGACTGAAAGATAAGGCTATTTGAGAAATAAAAAAAGCATCCGTCGATTAGCAGATGCTTTGTTAGTTCAGTCGAATTACAATAAAGTCAACGTTTCAAAACACTCAACTCGATTTTTGATGTATTATAGATCCGGTGTGTTTGTTTTATAAAATCTTCGGCCTTTGCCTCAAAGATGTTCTCTACAAAAATCTGTGGGTTCAAGTCAATATATGGAAACCATGTACTCTGAACCTGAATTTGGATCTTATGGCCTATTTTAAAGGTATGCAAAACATCTTGTAGCTTAATATTGACCGAAGTTTCTTCATTGGGCACAAAGGGTTCTGGTTTTGAAAAAGAATTACGATAACGACCCCGTAACACCTCACTTCGTACCATTTGATGGTAATTTCCCATTTTTAAATAGGCTTGGGTCTCTTCATAATCGGCATGGTCAGCCGGGTATACATCAATCAATTTTACGATCCAGTCGGCATCGGTACCAGTCGTCGATACTTTTAATCTTGCCAGAATATCACCAGCAAGGGTCTGCGGGCTATCCAAAACTTCTGTCTCAAAAATCAGCACATCGGGTCTACGTGCGGCAAAACGTTGGTCGTCAGTCATATATTTTCTAGGCGTAAACACCACCTTAATATCTTCGGAATAGGGTACAGGCTTTTTAGGGTCGCTGACAAACTCCTCAAAGGAAGTTTCTTCATTGACCGAGCTGGACAATTGTTGGTTATTATTCAAATAATATATACTTTTCTCAATATTTTCTGGAGGCCATGCATTAAAGGTTTTCCATTCTTTAGTGCCCGTGTCGAACATATAGGCTTCTGGTAAATCTGTTTTTTTATCAGCTTCCCCTTTTAAAAAATGATTGAAAAATTTAGTTTCTATTTCCTCTTGATAGAATTTTGAAATATCATCACCAAAATACACATTGCCGATAGCCTGACGTTTGTTATTTCTCGCCCAGTCGCCATGGCTCCAGGGCCCCATGACGATGGTATTATAATTATTACTACGTTCCTCAAGATTACCATAAGTTTCTAAAGGGCCATAAAGGTCTTCTGCATCAAACCATCCGCCAACGACCATAACTGCGGGTTTTACGTTTTCAAGATGTTGTATGATTCCACGCTTTTTCCAAAACCCATCGTAATCGGGGTGTTCTTTTATCTGGTTCCAAAAAATATTTTCTCCCTTAAAATATTTATCTAAATTAGAGAGTGGCCCTGCATCTAGAAAGAACTGGTATTGATCTTCGGTACCCAATGAAGGGGACTGGTACCACGCCTCTTTGGTGGGTGTGTCTTTCATATAGCCAAAGACTGATGTAGCCCTCCAATAACTCAATAAAAAAGCTCCGTTATGATGGAAATCGTCAAAATAGAAATCACCTATCGGTGCTTGTGGAGAAACCGCTTTAAGAGCCTTGTGCCCGCTCAACAAAGAATATGTAGCATAAAACCCAGGGTAGGAAATACCCCAAATACCCACATTTCTGTTATTGTTTTCAACATGTTTCACCAACCAATCTATCGTATCGTAAGTATCTGAAGCCTCATCGATCTCTTTCTTCTTTTTATCTGGGTCAAAAGCCCTCATATTGTCATAGACTCCTTCACTGTTCCATCGACCCCTTACATCTTGATAGACCACAATATTACCTTCTTGCATCATTTTCATATTGGGTCCGATCTTTTCTTTAAAAGTATCGACACCATAGGGTTTACAGCTATAGGGTGTTCTTAATAAGAGAATGGGGTATTCTCGTGAAGCATCTTTTGGCGAATAAACAGTGGTATGCAATTTTATACCATCACGCATGGTGATGGCCACTTCTTGCTTGTTGTACAGTTCTTTTGCATTTTGCGACCAGCCATATAGGCCAACCAATGCAAAAAAGAGGAGCAATAATCGTTTCATATAGTCTGCTTTTTGGTTTTCTCTTTAAACTCGAAATAAGGAGTTCAATTTTTGGAAAGTGTTCTGAATTTTTCCAAGCCTGAATTTAACCATTTTTTATAAGAATCTCTATCAGTATACTGAACTGCTTTATTCAAGACTTCCATATTCGAAGATAGAAGCACATAATACGGCTGTGACGCAGCGTTAAAGTTCAGGGTCTGAAAAGTACCCCACTTCTGCCCCACCGTTTCAATGGTCTTTACCCGACCTGAATCGTATTTAAAATCAAATTGTTCATTTTCTGAAAGCGCTTTACGATCATCGATATATAAAGAAATCAGTACATAGTCTTCCTTTAAAATAGAATGAATATCTGTCTCGCTCCATACGTTTTCTTCCATTTTACGACAGTTGACACAGGCCCAGCCCGTGAAATCCAACAAAATAGGCTTATTTACCGATTTGGCGTAGGCCACTCCCTCGTCAAAATCTTTAAAACAATTCAAGCCCAATGGGCAATCACTTTCTTGGGCAGCAATAGTATAAAAATCAGGGGGAAGAAAACCGAATAATTTCAAATCGATGGCCTTGAATACCCCTAGAGAAAGATAAATGGCGAAACCAAGGGCTAAAAGACCAGTTCCTTTTCTAGCAATGCTTCGTTTCTGCTTTGGGTCATCATGCGGAAACCTGAACACGCCAAACAAATACAGGGCGAGCAAGACAAAAATCACGATCCAGATACCAATAAACACCTCGCGTTTCAAAATGCCCCAATTACCTACCAAATCGGCATTAGAAAGGAATTTTAGTGCAAAAGCAAGCTCTAAAAAGCCAAGTACCACTTTTACTGTGGTCATCCACCCTCCAGATTTTGGCAATGAATTCAACCAAGCGGGAAACATGGCAAACAAGGCAAATGGTAGTGCTAGTGCAGCGCCAAAACCTACCATACCTGCTGTGAGGTTTGTGGCCACATCTCCTTCAGCCAAGGCCGTACTGCCCAACAGCCCTCCTAAAATTGGTCCTGTACAAGAAAAAGAAACAATGGCCAAGGTCACCGCCATAAAGAAAATGCCGATTGCCCCACCGACTTTGGTCGAAGCGGCATCCATTTTATTGGCCCAAGAACTGGGCAATGTGAGTTCGTAGTATCCGAAAAAAGAAAAAGCAAAAAAGACAAAAATAACAAAGAACACAATGTTCAACCACACATTGGTGGCGATTGTATTGAGTATTTGCGAATCGACCGAGTCGAACAAATGAAAAGGCAAACTCAGCAACAAGTATATGAGAACGATAAAAAACCCGTACAAAATGGCATTGAAAATACCTTTTGATTTATTCTGCGATTGCTTGGTAAAAAACGATACGGTCAAGGGAATCATTGGAAAAACACAAGGTGTCAAAAGTGCGATAAGTCCGCCAAGAAAACCAAGACCGAAAATGCCCCATATTCCCGAACCTGTTTCGGTTGCTTCTTCAGGATCATCAAGTAGTTCTTTGTTCTTGAGATCAAGTTTTAATGCATTCGTCATAGCAAGACTACGATTATCTACCGTCTTTTCAACTTTTACTACATCATCGCCTGTCAATGAAAAGCTAAAATCTTTATCAACAGCGATACAAACCTCTTTACACACTTGATAAAAAAGGTTTACATCAACCTGTTTTACCGATGGGTCAAGTAATTTAATTCGTTGGGTAAAGACTGCGCTTTTCTTGAAAAAAGTTTCATCTACTTCAAAAATATCACTGTACTCGGTTATGGTCTCACTTTCTTTGGTCTTACCCACTAACTCATAATCGCCACCGGCCTTCTCAAAGGTAAACGTGCTTGGCAAAGACCCCCCATCTGCCGTAAATTGAGAGTATACATGCCAGCCCTCGAAAATTGTCGCCTTAATGCTAAGGTCGTATTCGGTATCTGAAATCGCATCGACTTTATGCGACCAAACTACGGGATTATCATCATCTTGAGAAAAAACGTATAACGTACTGAAAAACAATACGATAAATAGTAATACCTGTCTCATTTGTACATCGTTAATTTTACAATTTGCTTTGTGTTTTTTGTTACCCTGAATCGATTGTCAGAACGTTTGCCTATTACCCAAACAATGTCTTCTCCCGAACATAGCAACCATTGTTTCTCTTTAGAGAAGATATCTATCTTTTCATCTTTATAGAATTTAGAAAGCTTTTTCTTGCCTTTCATTCCCAAGGGATAAAAATAGTCGCCTTTTTTCCATTTCCTTAAGGTCAATGGATACTTTAACGTTTTTTTGTCAATATATAGTATGCTATCGGAAGTCTTTTCTACACCTCCTACTTGAAGAATGCTTATCTCAATAGGTTCTTTAATTTTGGTAGTATTTTCCTCAATTTTATAAAGTCTAATACCGTCTTGACCAATTTTTTGAAGCAAGAGGTACTCCCTATCACGCAATAATCGATGTGTTTTAGAGCGTACTTCTTTTCCACTTGTGGCGTGCAACAACCCTAGTATATCATTCCATGCGGTAAAGCCATATGCTTTAAAAAGGGAATATATATGGGCTTTTAACGGATTCAACTCAAGTAGCGAAGTCACTTTGATAGCGATGTTATTCTTATTTTCCTTAAAAAGATTTTGCTTTAAACGCACAAAGTGCGTTTCTGCAATTTCAGCGGTCTCTTGCAGGTATTCTTGTGTCTTCTGAAAATTATCTAAAAAAGTAGGGTGCAGTTCTTTCAACATGGGCACCAATTCATGCCGAATCTTATTTCGTAGATATTTGGTTTCTTGATTGCTGCTATCCTCACGCCAAGTCAGGTTTTCTTTCTTTGCGTAGGCCAAAACCTGTTCCCTTGTAAATTTCAATAAGGGGCGGGCAATTTTATCTGTTTGTTCAGGTATTCCGGTCAGGCCGTTGATACCTGTTCCTCTGGAGAGGTTGATTAAAAAGGTCTCTAAATTATCATCTGCCTGATGCGCCATAACAATAGATTTATAGTTGTTTTCTTGGGTCAGTTTTGCAAACCATTGATAGCGGAGTTCACGGGCAGACATTTGAACTGAAACTTTATTTTTAGTAACATAACCCATTGTATCAAAATGAATTACAAAATATTTTTTTTTTAGTTGTTCAGAAAATTCTTTTACAAACTTCTCGTCTGCATCGCTCTCTTCTCCACGTAGACCGAAATTGCAATGGGCAATAGCAAAATCAAGATTACTCTTGGTGCACAAATAGGCTAAGACCATACTATCAACACCTCCACTACACGCCAAAAGAAAGCTGTTCTTTTGTAGGGTCGGGAATGTATTCTCAATATGGTTTTTGAATTCTTTTAGCACATGGCAAAAGTACTTAAACCCGAAGCTTTAACCAACCTTGAACCATTTTCAATATTTGATTCCTACATAAATCGTTGTGCAGTTCATGAAAACCGCCATCAATAAGCTCTAATGCGGTTTTATTGCTATTCTCATGAAAAGCAATGGTGCCCTTATGGTCAATAATGGGGTCTGCCGTACCATGTAACAATAAGGTGTCAACATTCAATTGAGCTGCATGGGCAATGGCCCACTCCCCTGCATCCATAATGGGAAAGGAGTACATGGGGCTGATTTCATCAAACACCAAAGCATCGTTTTTATACTTCGCTACTTCTTCTGGAATTCTGGAAATTCCGTTAGGATTCAAACCTGATGGCAATGTAATCGAAGGCATAAGGCCCAACATCATCTTACCTATAAACATTTTCCATTTTGGAGGTTGAAACGCCAAACGCAGATATGGGCTTGTGGCGACCACCCCTGCTAATTCAACTTTTCTCCGCAAGGCATAATTCAAAACCAAATTCCCTCCCATGCTATGTCCGTACAAGAACAAGGGCACTTCAGAAAAAATTGATTTGGTTTTAACGATGATACTATCAAGAATATCCAACAAAGCTACATAACTGGGACAATGACCTTGTTTTCCGTCAGATTTTCCATGTCCGATATTATCATATATCACCACGGCCAGCGAAGTATTCAACAACATTGGGACTACATGATCTAGGTATCGTCCTGAATGCTCTCCGAAACCGTGAACCAAGACCACAGCCCCTTCTATTTCATCAGGAGCGGCATAACAACAATAAACATTACTGTCAGACACCTTTACGGTACAGTCTTTTAATTCCATACCTTTAAAGATAGTCTTTTAAAAAGATACGAGCCGAGACCGCTATGCTCTCAGAAGCAAGACTATTGGTCTAATTTCTAGCCTCTTGGTTCTAGTAGCTTATTTTCAAGCACCTCTCGCATGGCTTTTGCCTTAATCAAACATTCTTCATATTCTTTTTCGGGCAATGCATTGACGGTAATGGCACTACCTACTGAATAAGACACATATTTTTCAGAAGCATTGTACAGAATACTTCGAATGACCACATTAAAATCAAAATCACCATCAGGGGTAAAGTAACCGACCGTACCACTGTACAATCCGCGTTTGAAAGACTCTAGATCTTCGATGATTTTCATAGCTGAAACTTTGGGCGCACCCGTCATGCTGCCCATAGGAAAGGTTTCCTTTATCATATCCACAGGGTTTTTATCTACTGCGACCTTGGCAATGACCGTCGATACCATCTGGTGCACTTGCTCAAATGAATATACTTTGCATAATTCCTCAACCGAAACGCTGCCCTTTAATGCGCTTTTTGACAAGTCATTGCGAATTAGGTCTACGATCATGATATTCTCTGCTCGTTCTTTCGCATCATGCTCCAAAGTCGATTTGAGTTTTTTGTCTTCATTCATACTCGACGAACGCTTTGCCGTACCTTTTATGGGTTCTGATATGATTTTATCGCCTTCTTTACGTAAATAACGTTCGGGCGAAGCCGACAATAGATACTTATCGCTCAACTTCATAAAAGCTGCAAAAGGGGATTTTGATATACTGTTCAATCTTTTATAGGTTCGCAAAGCATAAATTTGGGTGTTTTCAGCATAGAATTCTTGACAAAAATTCGCTTCATAGATATCGCCCCTACGAATGTGTTCGAGCATTACATTTACTTTTTTAAAATATTCGTCCTTAAAAATTCGCATTTTAATACGAATAGGGTTTTCGGTTGTTTCAATTGTAGCAACGCTATTCATATGTGCTCTGATTGAACAGTAATCTTTTTCTATGTCATCTTCGACCAATTTCAAATAATCGAAGTCTACCGTGTTTCCTCTAATTCTGATTATTTTTTTTGGTTGGAAGAAAAAAAGGTCTGGAAAATTCAACCTATCAGGATTCTTTGAAGAAAGTCTTTCTACATCATTTTTCAAATCGTAGGATAGATAGCCGAATACCCAATCTTTGGTCTTTTTTTTATAGGTTGCCAAATCTCCAAAAGCGTCATGAACCCCAGTAACCAAAGAAGTCATTGCATCTACGGCTAAAATCGCCTCAAATGAACTATACGTACTGACATGGTGGTTGCTATCTAACCAAACAACCTCGCTAAACCGTTGCGACCAATCTAAGAGGGCATTCTTAAAATCAGGTATATCAGTAATTTGATAAGATAACCGTTGTCTCAAAGTATTTAAATAGTAGCCATAAAATCAGTGATTGCAGTCTGAAACGATTTTGACAATTCGGCATCGATTATTCCATTCTCCTCATCGAAATTCACTTGAAAAGACGGCAGTGAAAAGGTTGCGACAATCTCAGCACCAAACCTAGTCAGCACCTTACCCGCTACTTCATGAGCGCCAATAGCACCCCTTTTTCCTGGGGATGTGGACATTAGCAAGACTTTTTTACCTGCGAAGACGTTTTTATCCAACCGAGACAACCAATCAATAAGGTTTTTAAAAAAAGCAGAAGGGTTGCTGTTGTGCTCATTTACAGAGATAATAAGTCCAGAAACCTTTTGAATATCCTCCTTAAACCCAACCAAGGGTTTAGGAAAACCGCTGTTCTTTTCTTCATCTTCACTGTACATGGACAACGAAAAATCGGCCATATTCAACACTAGAATTTCATGTTTTACAATAAAGGATGCGGTATGTTTTACCAATTTAAAATTGATGGACATGGAAGAATTACTCCCTGCAAATGCCAATATTGACGCCATAATTACGTTTAAGAGGTTCGTAGAACGAAAATACTATAAATACACCTGAAGTGCAGGTATTTTGCCTAATTTCGCATGGTCCAACACGCAAACATACTGTTGCACAGGTATATACGTATTCTAGGATTATTTTAAGAATGGAAAATAAATCAACAAGGTTATATTTTATTGATGCTATGCGCGCATGGGCTATTCTCATGATGTTGCAGGGGCATTTTATCGATGGCCTGTTAGATAATGCCTTTCGAGACAATACCGATTTGGGTTTTAGCATCTGGAAATATTTCAGGGGCATCACCGCACCCGTTTTCTTTACCGTTTCTGGCTTTATCTTTACGTATTTATTGATTCGCTCACCTGAAAAAGGTTTCGAAAACCCACGTGTAAAAAAGGGAATCAAACGGGGTTTAGAGCTTTTACTTATAGGCTACCTGTTGCGCATGAACCTTTTTGGAATACTCAATGGAGAAATCTACCCCTCTTTTTATTTGGTCGATGTACTGCATTGTATTGGTCTTTCAATTTTAGGCATCATTGCAATATACCTTTTGACACAAGCGAAAAAAAAGTTTGTATTTCCTACGGTACTGGTTGCAGTTACATTTTTATTATTTCTTTTTGAGCCCCAATATCACTTGTGGTCCTACAGCTTTTTACCAGATGCCCTAGCGAACTACGTTACAAAGACCAATGGGTCGGTATTCACTATATTTCCTTGGTTCGGGTATGCCTCTTTTGGTGCTTTTTCTTCCATTATGTTCATGCGGTATAAAGATAGCCGTCATTTGTATTCCACGGCAAT
>CAZEUV010000014.1:0-3795 GCA_964515285.1 uncultured Maribacter sp.
GACCTTATCATTCAACCTGATGTGATATCAGATCAAAAGCGTTATGTAAAACTGACAAAAGAGTATAAAGATCTTAAAGACCTTGTCGAAAAAAGGGATCAGTATCTTGAATTGACCAATAATATTCAAGAGGCGCTAGAGATCATTTCAGAGGGCAGTGATGCCGAAATGCTTGAAATGGCAAAAATGCAGTTAGATGAGGCAAAGACCGATTTGCCTGTTTTAGAAGAGGAAATAAAGGTGATGCTCATACCCAAAGACCCTGAAGATGCCAAAGATGTGGTGATGGAGATCCGAGCGGGAACAGGTGGTGACGAGGCCAGTATCTTTGCCGGTGACCTGTTTAGAATGTATACCAAGTACTGTGATTCTAAAGGGTGGAAGACCAACGTGATCGATTTGAGCGAAGGTACCAATGGGGGCTATAAAGAAATTCACTTTGAGGTTACGGGCAATGATGTTTACGGTACGCTAAAGTTCGAAGCTGGTGTACACCGCGTACAACGTGTGCCCCAGACCGAGACCCAGGGTAGGGTACATACCAGTGCCGCTACGGTAATGGTGCTTCCTGAAGCAGAGGAATTTGATGTTCAGATAGACCCTAAAGATGTTCGTATTGATTTTTTCTGCTCTTCGGGCCCAGGGGGGCAATCGGTGAACACAACCTATTCCGCAGTACGGTTAACGCATATTCCCTCAGGGTTGGTAGCACAGTGCCAAGATCAAAAATCACAACATAAGAACAAAGACAAGGCCTTTAAGGTTTTGCGCTCGCGATTGTACGATATGGAGCTTGCCAAGAAACAGGAAGCCGATGCCGCCAAACGAAATTCGCAGGTGAGCAGTGGCGACCGCTCGGCAAAGATCAGAACCTATAATTATTCGCAGGGTAGAGTGACCGATCATCGTATAGGGCTTACCCTCTACGATCTGCAGAATATTATTAACGGCGATATTCAAAAGATCATTGATGAGCTTAGCTTGGTAGAGAATACCGAGAAATTGAAAGAAGCTTCTGAGATATTTTAAGTCGTATAAATCAACAACCTTGACACAAGGGTACTAGGTAAGCTTGCGAAAAACCATTTTTGATTTCGAGGTAAGCCTGAGAGATTAAAAACGTTTACTTACCGTCAGTTCGAGCGCAGTCGAGAACTCACGGACATTAAAATAATCTATTCGACTGTGTTCAAAGAGACCATAGATATGACCACTGAAGAATTAGTAAAGCAGATTCATTTAAAGAAATCCTTTTTGTGTATCGGGTTAGATACTGATCTAGAGAAGATTCCTGCTCATTTGTTGAAAGAAGAAGATCCCATTTTTGCATTTAACAAGGCCATTATCGACGCTACACAGCATTTATGCGTTGCCTATAAACCCAATACGGCCTTCTACGAGGCCTACGGGATCAAAGGGTGGAAGGCTCTTGAAAAGACCATAAAGTACCTAAATGCGAATTACCCTGATATCTTTACCATTGCCGATGCCAAAAGGGGCGATATAGGCAATACCGCTACACGATATGCCAAGGCGTTCTTTGAGGATCTTGAATTCGATGCGATAACCGTTGCGCCCTATATGGGCAAAGATTCAGTAGAGCCTTTTCTGGCCTTTGCCGATAAGCACACCATTTTGCTGGCATTGACCTCAAACGAGGGGGCATTTGATTACCAAACCAAAATGGTCGATGGTACCGCATTGTACAAAGAGGTTTTGAAAATTTCGCAAACCTATGCGAACTCGAAAAACCTGATGTACGTAGTGGGGGCCACTAAGGCCGAATATTTGACCGGTATACGGGCGATAGTGCCCAATAGTTTTTTATTGGTACCTGGGGTGGGGGCACAAGGGGGCAGTTTAGAAGAAGTTTGCCGTTACGGTATGAACCAACAAGTGGGCGTATTGATAAACTCTTCAAGAGGAATCATCTATGCCGCTGCAGAAAAGAACTTTGCAGAAGCGGCAGCAGAAAACGCAAAAAAAATTCAAGTGAAAATGAAAAAAGAATTGGCAAAAAAGAACTAGCCGGTTAGACTAAATTTTCTAATATTTTTTTTATTTTTTCAGCCTTGAGTTCAAAAAACTCACCAAGCTTTGCATCGTTGATGTTGTTCGATGCCTTTTCTAAAAAATTTTGATACTGATATTCTAAAAGGTGAATAGCATGCCTTCCGCTGGCGATCGGGGTAGTAGTGCCTACTTTGCAATATTGATTTTCCATAGCTGAATAATTGTTCTAACAAATATACGGGCCAAAAGCACTTTTAGATGAAATGAATCGTCATATTTCACAAAAAAGGGGTTCTATTGTTGGTTTAATGCTATTATGTTGTTGGCGATGATGTACATGTCATGTCTTTTCTGTTAAATAATCAGTTAAAAGGTAAACGGCTTCTAAAAGTTTTAATACATTGCACCGTTAGTGGCCAAAACAACTAGAAAGAACACTTTGCTGAATTATACAACATATCTGCATAAAGATTCAAAAGTTTGGGTGACCTTCGTACACGGTGCAGGGGGCAGTTCATCTATTTGGTACAAGCAAGTGCGTGAATTCAGAAAGCATTTTAATATTCTACTTCTAGATCTTAGAGGGCATGGCAATTCAAAGCCCAGTTTAAAAGATGCATTTGACGACAAGTATACGTTTGATTCTATAACCGATGATATTGTTGAGGTCGTAAACCACCTTAAAATCGAAAAATCACATTTTATAGGCATTTCCCTTGGTACGATTCTTATTCGCAATATAGCCGAAAGATATCCGGATCTGGTCGAAAGCATGGTTATGGGCGGTGCCATTATGAAATTAGGTTTCAAATCGCAGGTATTGATGCGGTTGGGCATCATCTTTAAATCAGTTGTCCCCTATATTTGGCTTTACAAATTTTTTGCGTTTGTGATCATGCCGAACAGTAATCATAGAGAATCAAGATCGTTGTTTGTTCGTGAAGCAAGAAAATTATACCAGAAAGAGTTTATAAGGTGGTTCAAATTGACTTCAGAGATCAACCCTTTGCTCCGTTTTTTTAGAGCCAAGGATGTTAAAATACCCACGTTATATGTAATGGGAGGTGAAGATTACCTCTTTTTGCCCTCAGTAAAGAAATTGGTACAAAAACATACCGAATCAAGTTTATTGATGATCGAGCATTGTGGGCATGTGGTCAATGTAGAACAGCCTAAAATCTTTAATTCGCTCGTGATCAATTATGTTTCAGATATAAGTTGGGAAACGATTCTTGTTCAGAAAACAAAAGCAACGGGTAGGGTAGCTACTTTATAGACAGAACTCAAGATGAGTTCATAGTTCAAAAAAAATATTTCTAGGATCAAATAAGGTGGTGCAAATTGGTTTTGACACTAAAATGGACTGTGTAGTTCGATAAATGGTATTGCGATATTGTACTTTTTTGATATTTTTTCTGTGGAGCAGCTGTATGTTGTCGCAGAAAGAGGTATGCTCTTTGTTGTACGGAAGACCATAAAGCGTTCGATTTTTGGATCGGAACATGGAATGTTACCAAAATACGGATGGTACATTGGGAAACCGTTATTTCCCTCCTAATAAGGTGGGATTAAGGGAGGTGTTTTTCTGTACTTGTACAATAGCGTACAATCACATTGCCTTTTATTGAGTTCGGTATCGTAAAAATGCAAATGTAAAATGCAGCCCTGAATTTTTTTGATAGCTAATTCAAATAACTACTCTAAAAAATGAGACAGAAGTTTCTTTTTATGAGAAGTATTTCAGAGCTGCTTTACAGTGATATTTTATATGTTTAAATTAAT
>CAZEUV010000014.1:3895-42642 GCA_964515285.1 uncultured Maribacter sp.
TATGAGAAGTATTTCAGAGCTGCTTTACAGTGATATTTTATATGTTTAAATTAATGCTCTTATCGTTAATTTTAGGAAAGACCTATAAACCTTTACCATACCGATTTCGACTTGTACCAATTTAATTGTAAAATGCTGCATAAATAAATTGAATTATTAGAGGTCAGTAGATAGTTTCGTACTTAAATATTTGTTTATCTACTATAATGTCAGGTCGAGCGCAGTCGAGACCTTTTTAGAATTACGTATAGTTCTCGACTTTAGTTTATCTTGAGCGAAGACGAAAGGCTCGAACAAACAAAATTACAAATTACAAATAACTGAAAATCAAGTTGTTGTAATTCATCTTACCTATGTGCTTATCTGCTGATCTCTATAAATTGGTATTACCTCTTGATTACTTCAAGTGGCTTTAAAGAAATAGACCGATCTTTAACCTTCATTGAAATAGAGATTCATGATTTTAATCAGGCCGTCTTTCTTTTCAGGTTGCAACTTTTTTTTTACTATATTTTTCTACCGCCTTGGATCGACCTTTAAAAATTTTAAACAGATTTTTTTTCTTGGGCATGAATTGATTTACTGAACTTATTTGAACTTTTAAAGAAAAACCACCAACAGGGCATAGCCGAGTTTGGTGGCCTCTATCTTTTAATACACGAAGAATTAAAAATTACCAGGATTTTGGGTGATATTAGGGTTGTTTGTGGTTTCATCATCCACAATCGGAAAAATCACTTTATTGGCGCCAGGAGCTGATTCTGACCCTCCTCCCGGACGTAAGTTTAAATTGTTTCGCAACAGATCCATTCTACGGTGTCCTTCAAAACAGAGTTCTTTTCTCCTTTCCAAAAGAACGGCATCGAGATCTACCGAAGCGAGGTTGGCAAGACCGGCCCTAGAACGTAAAGTATTGATATCGTTCAGGGGAGTGTCTCCAATAGTCGAGCCTGAACGCAGATTAGCTTCGGCTCTTATCAGGTACATTTCGGTAACGCGCAAAACCATACCATCTGAGGCATTGTTCACGATATCAGGATATTTGGTAGTAAAGAAAGTATCATTGCTTTGCGCATCTAAAGCTGCCTGTGATAGCGTAGAAAACCTGAGATCGCCTGCCTCAAGAGAAAATGCATTCAACAAATCTTGACTGAAAGGGGCATCGCCTCTTCCACCGGGCGAAGGATTGTAAAAATTCACATATACCTCGTCAGAACCCGTTGCTTCTTGAGGGCCATCCGTCGGGGTATTGACTACGACAAAAATGTTTTCCGGTGATTCAGGATTGTCATCGTAGAAATCATAAACAGGGGCTAGTGAATAAGCTCCTGATGAAATTACCTGACCGGCAAAATCTGCTGCATTGTTCCATTCCTCCCTATACAAATACAACCTTGCCAGTAGTGCCCTTGCAGCACCCGCTTCTGCCCTGACACCATTGTCGTCAGGTAGATCGGCGCTGGCATCAATCAAATCTTGTTCTATAAATGCATGTACCTCGTTGACCGTGGAACGCTCTAATTGAAATTCTGAGATATCGCCTCCTTCAAAAGGTTTTGAAACCAAGGGTACCCCCAAATTAGATCCTCCTGAAACTTGAAATGGCTGGGCGAACAGGTTTACCAATTGAAAATAGGTCAATGCCCGTAAAAATTTGGCCTCTGCAACGAATCTTGTCTTATCTGCCTCTGTTAAATCGTTTACGTCGGTTACGTCGGGTAAGTTGGCAATGATATTATTGGCTGCTCCGATTACCTCATAACCGTCTAACCAAATATTATCAATAGAGGCATTCGTTGCCAAAGTCTCAAACTGGTCTATTTCCTGTAGGGAAGGAAAACTTCCTACAAATGCCACATTGTCTGCCATAAAATCAGACATCAATTGTACATTGCCGTTAAGGTCACCACTCTGGTTTTTACTGTAGATGCCTACCACTGCACCATTAATAGTGGCGAAACTACCAAATACGGTATTTGAGGCAACACTGTCTTCAGGTAGCACATCAAGTTGATCTTCACATGAAATGATGATAAAGAACCCCAAGAGAATCGTTATTGTTTTAAATGTTTTCATTGCTAAGTTTTTTTTTTGATTAAAATGTTAGTCGAGCCCCAAATGAGAATGATTTGGCCTGTGGTGCCGTAAAGAACGACTCACCTTGAAACAATGGGTCGATATCATCGGTTACCTCAGGATCGATTCCTTTCATCTCATCTGTTTTAATGGTAATAAGATTAGTGGCAGTGGCATAAAATCGTATACCAGATATAAAACCACCGATACGTTTCAAGGCTTTTTCAGGAAGATTATACCCTAAGGTAATGTTCTTTAACCTTAGATACGAAGCATCTAATTGCTGTATGCTCGAACGTTGGTTGAATGCGTTAAAAGTACTGCTTGTAGGGCTTGGCAAGAAGGCCTGGTCTCCCGCCTGTTTCCAAAAATTGAGGTTCTGCCTTCTGATATTCACAATTCCACCAATGGCATCGTTGCCATCGGCAAAGCGCAGGCCATCGATTACAACATCGTTGCCATATGAATAGTTCATTAAAACGGATAGGTCAAAACTCTTGTACTTAAAGGTATTTGTCATACCCCCTGAAAAATCGGGCAAAGGACTTCCTGTGACCACACGGTCACCGGATCCTGGGTTTGTAGTTATGTTTCCATCTACATCGAGCCATTCGGCATCTCCGGTCTGCGAGTTTACGCCCACGAAACGAATTAGAAAAAAGTTGTTCAAAGACTCTCCTTCAATGGCCCGCTGAATGGTTCCATCTATTATCCTTCTTCCTTGCGCATCGGTAGCGGCATCCGAATTAAGAATATTGACTTTATTAGTGATGGTACTGAGGTTGAAGCTTGTCTTCCATTCAAAGTTATCGCTGCGAAAGTTTATGGTACTCAAATCGAATTCCCATCCTGTGTTTTCCATCTCACCTATGTTTCGGCTAATTGATGCAAAACCGGTTTGTGGTGGAAGTAGTTGGTTTAGCAGTAGATCGCTGGTGGTCTTTTCAAAATAGGTTATATTTAAATTGATCCGCCCATTTAGAAAGGTAGATTTAATACCTATGTCCAAAGTTTCACTTTCTTCCCATTTAAGGTCAGGATTCTCTGGTTGGTTGGGTATGACCCCTGATTCTCCGTTATAATCGGCAATAGCTCCTGCATTGAACAATCCCAATGAGGGAAATGTTCCTAAACGGTCATTGCCCACGGTACCCAAACTGGCTCGAATAGAAAGATAATCAAAGAAGTTCAAATCTTCGATAAAAGATTCTTCGGACAGAACCCAGCCCGCTGCTGCCGACCAGAAATACCCAAAACGATTGTTCCTTCCAAAGCGTGACGAACCATCGCGTCTTATCGATCCTTCAAGCAAATATTTTCCTTTATAATCATAAGAGACCCTAGAGAACAGTCCGAATAAACGCGAGGGGAAGCGATCTCCGTTCAAAACGGTCGGGGTAGACCCCGATCCGAGGTTTCGGAGGTCGTCTGTCAAGAAGCCGGTAGAACTTACATTCAAACGTGTTCTTAATGTTTCTTCATAATTGAGCCCGGCCAGTACAGTAAGACTATGATCCTCGTTAAAAGTAGTTGCAAAGTTCAATGTCTGATTGGTCAACCACCGGTCTTCGGTTGCATATAATAATTGTGCCGCTCCACCTGGTGAATTAAATTCGGCATTTCTGACGGTTTCTTCAAGGTTCAGTTTGTCAAGCCCAAATTCTGAACGCCATACAAGACCTTTAAAAGGTGTAACTTCGGTAAAGGCATTGCCGATAACACGAAAAGTCTTCAACTCATCAAAATCTAAAGCTACCCTGGCAAAAATGTTTGGGATAAAGGATCCTGATTGCGCAAAATTTCCATCGTCGTCAAAAGCTTTCACAACCGGACTTTGCAAAAAAGCAGTCGTAAATGGAGCATTGATATTGTTCTCTATACCTACACGGTTAAGACGGTTGTTGGTTATGCCTAGGTTCATTCCCGCTTTTAACCAATCATTTACATTAGTGTCAATATTGATTCGTGCACCGGTTCTTTGTTGATCGTTTCCAATAATAAAACCTTGGGCATCTTGAAAGTCCAATCCAAAATAGAAAGATGTTTTTTCACTGCCTCCCCGAATACCGAGGTTGTAATTTTGAGATATACCGGTTCGTTGAACCCCGTTGAGCCAATCGGTTCCACCTGAACCAAGGGCTCCCAATCCTAAATCTTCAGGAGACGTGGGAGTTCCGTTTTGTAAAGTGGCCACTTCTGACTTGAATGACCGAAACTCATCGGCTGTTAAAATATCAGGAACATCGGTAGATTTAGAAAATTGGGTATTTACATCTAAGGTGACGGTAGTCTTAGAATTTTTCCGACCCTTTTTTGTGGTTATCAAAATAACCCCGTTTGCACCTCTTGAACCATAGATCGAAGTTGCTCCTGCATCCTTTAATACAGTTAGCGAGGCAATATCATTTGGATTGACGTATGACAAAGGGTTGATTCCGGTATTGCCCCCTCGGTTTAAAGTGTTTCCTGCTGTATCGGTTATAGGAACCCCATCGATGACGATCAAGGGTTGACTGCCAGAGTTGATAGAGTTTACCCCGCGAACCCGTATTACAGCGGCAGAACCCAATACCCCTGAGGCATTTATGATCTGTGTTCCTGCACTTTGGCCTTGTAACAATTGGTCGGCCGAGGTAACTTGTAGATTTTCAATGGCCTCTTCTTTGATCAGAGCTACATTTTGAATTATCTTCTTCTCTACTTGATTTCCGTAGCCTATCACAATGACCTCTTCCAATGCCTCGGCGTCTTCTTGCATTTTAATGTTCATTGTATTGGTAGCACCCACAGTACTTTCAATAGTGGTCTGCCCCAAATAGGAAAAGACCAAAATTTGCCCTTCGCTTGCCTGAATTGAAAAATTACCGTCAAAGTCAGATTGAGTACCACTAGTGGTACCCTTGACCAGAATGTTTACACCTGGCAGGGGTAATCCGCCTTGGTCGCTAACCCTTCCTGAAACTGTTTTTTCTTGAGTATAAGAATAGGTCGATCCTAGAAGGAACAACAACAATATCCATCTGAATTTTTTTTTCATTGTTTGTTTTTTTAAGTTAGTTATGAATAATTAAGGTATAGGGTGCAGTACTGACGGCCTTTAATGATGGGTACGTTACGTATACTGAAAAAGGTGTTCGGTACCTTTCAAAAAAGATGTGATGTTTTATTTGAGAACAAACCGATCAGACTTAACTTTATATATTCAATTAGTCACCAATCAAAGTAAAGGCCTCTTGTTTGGTTTTTGGGAAAGGCTTATAAACGTTTACTTTTCCGACGAGAGTTTACGCTTGTTTTACTTTTGGCAATAAATTCTGAGAAAATCTGTGGTCGTGTAAAAAAGACTGTAGGCGTCAATTGCATAGTGTAGCGCTACAATTCTTTTCTGCCAAGAGTGAATGGGTATCGAAATCGTGTATGTGATTACGGGTAAGTTTGAAAAAAATCTATTTGTAAGATAGCGGAAGGATAGAAATGCAAAGTACAGCCCTGAGCGGGTTTTTGATGACTAATTCAATAAACTACCCTAAAATGAGAAAGAAGTATGATTTCTAGGAGTATAAACCTTCAGAGCTGCTTTTTGCAATTTTGATTGATGAACGATCAAATTAGATACTTTTGGGCAATTCTTGGGCAAATCCTATAAACGTTTACCGTACCGATGATAGCTTACGGCACGTTTACGGGCTAGGTTCTGATCGAGACTCTTTGATATTGGCTCGGGGTAAGTTGGGTGTCTCTTTTAAAGGCCTTGTTGAAAGTTACTTTGTTGTTGTACCCTACCTCATAGGCAATATCGATTATATTCAGGTTTTTTTGTTTGTCACTGTTTAAAATTTCCTTAGCTTCTTGAATTCTATAGGTATTTACCAATTCGTGAAAGCTCACTTTAAAATGTTCGTTTATTACCTGTGAAGTGTTGTGTCTAGTGGTATTTAGTTTTTCGGCAAGTACCTCTAGATTAATGTCGTTCTCTTTGTATATTTTCTCGCTATCGAATAAATAAATAAGGCTTTCTTTCAATTCATGGGATAGACTTTCGGTAAGTCCTGATTTTTCGTACTTAAAAAAAGATCGGTTGTCAAACGAGTACAGACCATTGAAAACATTGTACTGCACGTTTGCAGAATACCCTACGTATAGTACCATAAGTGACATACATATTATTTGCATGTGGTAAAAGAAACCCGAAGACATATTCATGCTTATCAGAACACCATAGATGGCATATGAAAAGATATATAGAAAGTGTATCTGACAGATATTTTTTTGCCAGATTTTATTTTCAACACTCAACGCTTTACGCCCCTCGCTTTTTAAATATAATCTTCTGATAAAAACCCCGTAAACGATAAGTGAAATCAATTTCAAACTTACGATGATGATCAAGGCATTGGAATTTTCTGAATTATAACCTTGAATGGCCCTATCTAACATTAAGCCCAATTTGTCGTCTGCCGACATTGCATAAATAGGAACGCTGTATACTAGAAACAGAACGGTAGGAACCAGATGTAACAAGTCGGTTTTTCTAAAATGGTATTGCTGTGTGATTCTTTTAAAATAAAAATAGAGCAATGGGCCATATAAGAATGAAAATGAGGTTGACATTAAGTACGAATGTGGGTATGCGTACTGGTAGTTCGTGATATTCAAACAGATGTGCAGAATAAAGAAAGAGTGTATAAAAATAAAACTGCCGATCAATATTCTGGCGATGCCATCGGTTTTTTTGTTCAGAGTGATCATAACGGCAATATAAAAGCCGATAAGGGCAACATAGAAGTACATAAATGCCCAAATACTTAATCTCGGCGCATATTTCGAAGAGATGTTTGTAAATTCTTGCGAATCTCGTATTGCCTTAAACCCGTCATTCGTTAAAAATGAGGTATTGAATTCGTTATGCAAATATTTTTCTATATACGCTACTGCTTCAACTGAATTGTTGAGAGTTGCGTGGCTCAATGCCATTTTTTTGAAAATGGTCGTTTTTTCCATACCCTTTTGTTCTAATAGAACCGTATAGATTTTTAGCGCTTCTAAATAGTTCTCGATCAGATATAGATTGTCGGCTTTTGTAAGCAGATTTTGAGAAAGTTGGGTAGGGGCATAGTTGTCTTCAAAATCTATCGGTCGAGTAGAGTAACAAGTTTTGAACGCCAATAAGAGCACAATGATTATTCCTATTTGTCTCATTTTTGATTGATTGATGAATTAGCTCGGTTTAAGTTAGGTATAAATAAAAACCGAAATCTTAAAATAATCTTAAAAAAAGTAAGCCCCGATAATAATTTACTACTTTGAATAAGTACAAAAAGTCAATAATATACAGGCAGAGAAAGTGTTGTGCAATAAATAAACCAGTGGAATCTAGTTTTGGGCACTGTAATAAAAAGCTTTAAGTACGACATAAAAAAAACCGGTGCTCCCACCGGTTTTAACTAACTAACTCAAAAAATTACTAACTCAAATAATTTCGGTATAAAAGTCTTTTAAAACCTCTTTTTAAGAGGTAAAGCTCGTATGCGTGTTGTTCGTGCTATAAAAATACAACGGCTTGGTTTTTGAAATATTGTGATATGCCCAAGAATTATCTTGCAAATCAGTCTTGAAGTACAAAAATCTTCTTTAAAAGATCGGTAGTTCGCGAAGATACTTTGGTCCTAATCTCTTTTTCTTCTACGGCGATCATGGTATAGACGCCTTTTAGAGCTTCTTGTGTAACATAGTCGGTTAAATCAGGATTTACATTGTTGGTTAGGGGAATACTATTGTATTTGGTAATGAGATTGTTCCATATTTTATCGGCCCCTACTTTTTCAAAAGAACGCTTTATGACCGGGTTGAATTTACCGTAGAGTTCTGTTCGTGTATTTTCGGCAAGGTATTTTGTGGCGGCATCATTGCTGCCCAACAGAATGTTTTTGGCATCATTGAATGTGATGTTCCTTACCGCATTCACAAAAATGGGCGTAGCCTCGCCTACGGCATCTTCCGCAGCGCGATTTAAAACCCTGAGACCTTCGTCCGCTAAATTACCGAGTCCGATGTCACGAAGGGTCTTATCTACTTTTTGTAGTTCTTGGGGCAGTAAGATCTTTACAAGCTCATTTTTAAAGAAACCATCTGTTTGCGTAAGTTTACCCACTTGTTTGTCGATACCCATATCTAAAGCTTCACGTAGTCCGCTTGCAATTTCCGCATTGCCCAATCGTTGGGTCTCTTGGGGCAATTGATTTATCACCTGTTGCAGCTCTCCACAAGCCAGAAATTGAAAAAGCATTGCAAGTAACATGATTCTTTTTGTCATTGTATTTTATTTGAAGAAGTTCGTTTCAAAATTAATACAATAAAAACACCAAACTAAAGAAAAAAGCGATTTTAAGGTTTCGCAAAAATAGCGATTGAATCTAAAAATTCCCTGATGGCTCTGCCTCAGGGTTTCCATTCTACCTCTCCTGAAGAGAGGTCGGAACTGCCTTTTTGGGCAGTTTCGGGTGAGGCGAAATATAAAATTTCAATTTTGGCACTAAGGACAAAATAAAACCAGCGGAATACCTCTATGACTCTGCCTCCTCTTAGTCGGTTTTAAGAAATTTTCTATTGTTTGAAGAAATCCTTAGTCGGAACCAGATAGCGATCCCCGCCACTTTTTAAAAGATTTTCTAAAACTTCGTATTTCCCTTCGCAACAAATTCAGGTATTCTTTCTCCTTGACGCCATCTACTTCCAAACCGGTACAATATGAATTAATGTTTTGGATCATTACGTTAATAAAGGTAGCATTGCTGATTTGTTCAGCATGTGATTTCGAATACTCGGCTTGGGCTATTTTTTTTGAAATGAGGCTGGTATCGGTAACTAGAGAACCAACGATATTATCTCTCAGACTGTTTGATTGGTACATCTTAAGCAAATCTTTGTTAAACGAAATATAAGAGGCGATATGCCTACTTATTTCACACAAAGACAATGCCTTTATATAAACAGGAACGGTTCTTAGGTTTTTAGAAGACATTTTTCTTTAAATAGCAATTGAATACTATAAAGTTACGTCCTAATTTTATTTTTTATCTTTTGATTCATTAGTATTTTTGTATTTTTACTTACGATATTAAATAATTTAAGCTATAAAGTTTTGAATATTAAGATTGATGATTTAAACTGGAAGATACTAGAAAGCCTGCAGAAAAATGCGAGAGCTTCTTTTACGAAAATCGGTCGTGAAATCGGACTTACACCCCCTGCGGTGGCCGAACGTGTAAAAAAGATGGAAGATCTTGGTATTCTACAAGGGTACAAGGCCATGGTTTCACATGCAAAGACCGGACACCAATTAAAGGCGATAATTACCCTACGTGCTTTTATGGGCAAACTAAAACCATTTTTGGCATTGGTGGTCTCTTTTGAAGAGGTCATCAATTGTTATCGAATTACGGGCAATGAGAATATTGTGATGGAGGTAGTTTTAAAAGACCAATTTCATCTTGAGAAATTTATTGATATATTGATTCAGTACGGCGAAACACGTACACATATTATTCTGTCAAACGTCATAACCAATGGGCCTATAACCAAAGGTTAGGTCTAGTCTATATCAAAAAAATCGCTTGGGTCAAACGGTATATCATCATCGGGATCTTTATCGTCATAGTTTACACCAGGCGGATTGAACAGACCCCAACGATCGATTATATAGTCCCATTCATCAAATGATTTCACCCATTCTGCAAAGAGCACTCTAAATTCTTCGACCTCATTTCTCAATAGGTCAAGATACTCCACCTCTTTAAACCCGTACATTTTTAGACCTGTGCAGTCGGTCATGATTTCTCGGGCCGCTTTTCTGATAATCGAAGCATTCTCCATTCGCAGGTCATAGAGTATCCCGCCTTCTGCCCCGGCGATCTTTGCGGGTATGATCATTGCATTTTCAGCAATGTACCGGGCATGATGCTCTAAAAGTTCAACTGTTGGCTCTTCTTCTTCTTCTTCTTCTTCTTCTTTGGATGTTAAATCATTTTCTAGAACCAAGGCCGTAATTTTATCGGCAAGGTCTAAAATATCGATTGCCTTTTTGTATAAAGGCATTTTTTGTACTTCATCATGATTTTTTCTTTCAGAATCTTCTTCTTCGAACATGTGGTATGGTTAAACATTGATTAAGTAGACTTAAGATACTAATTTTTGCTAATTTTATTTTCAACAAAATGATATATCATGCACATTGTCTTAGAAAATGCCATTACAGCCATAGTGTGTTTGATTACCGCTATCGTGATTCAGCGTATTTATAAAAAGGAAAAACGCAATGAGAGCAAAGCCGATGAGGTCAATGGAATTATGTGGTTTGGTCTGGCAATTTTTATCTGGGGTTTTGGGGCGCTTTTCAATGTTATAATGGTTTCAGGTTTTGGATGGCCACCTACGAACAATCTTTTGATCTATTGGGGCGTTTGCATTTCACTTTTGAATTCTATGTTTATTATATTGTCATTACCATCTATAGAGTATAGCGGAAAACGTGGTATTATAATCCGTTTGGTAGAGCGGTTTTCCAAGAAGGAGTTTATCATAATCTATATGGGTATTATGGGTATGCTCACTTTCGTTTTTTTTGCAGCTTCGTATACCAATGTTGCAATAAGCAGTTCGCTTACTTGGTTGATTGATATTCCTGTATCGATTGTAGTGGCATTTGCATTGCTGAATGCTTTGAATAGGGCATTTAGTAACCGAAACATGCGCTTTATGTACTTGCCCAGCTTTGCTCTTTTTGTGCTCATTGTGATTGCTGTGACACATAGGATCGTTCCAGAAAATGGAGTACCCGGTTTTATGAGCGAAACTTCTTGGAGCATTTTAGGTACCGTTACCGCTATTTCTTTTAAATTTCTTTTCATCCTTTTGTTCTCTATTTTATTGTATAGTTGGAAATTTTTATCTGAGAAGGAGGAAAAGCAATCTCGGTTGGAAGAAGTACTACTTGAAAAAGAGCGTATAGAAAAGGATAATGCAAAGTTGAGCATTGCCAATGATAGTCATTTGGACACGATTTCAAGATTAAAAGAAGAATTGAGAACTATGACGGAAGCTTCAAAAATTGAACTCTCCGATAGGCAAAAAGAAGTTTTGGGAAATCTAGGGGTTCTCGGAAATGAAAAATCATATACAGAAATAGCTGATGCCATGCACATTAGTGTAGATGGTTTTCAGACCCATGTGCACCAAATAAAAAAAGTACTTCACATACGTGGTTCGGCCGGTAAAAACCTGTTGATTCAGTATGCGATCGACAATGATATGCTCAAGTATGCTACTTTATGTTCAGATTGATTTTTAGTTTCTCTACAACGATCTGAACAGTACTTCACTAGTCTATACACAACTTTGAATACTACGTAACCTTTTGATATTGGGCAATAAAGTTCAATTTCGTTTTATATCAAAAACAATTTATATGAAACGAAAGTACTTCTCAATCGGCGCATTTTTATGTGCCTCTGTTATTAATGCGCAAAGTACATTGGATGACAGAATAAATGAAAAATTCGAAAACGCTACGGGCTGGTTCGTTGATGCTATTTTTGCGGAAATTCCAATCACCGATGTTATTGGTATACCGTGGGTATTGGTGGTCTTGATATTGGGGGCAAGTTATTTCACATGGTATTTTAAAGGAATAAATTTTAGAAGTTTTGGTACGGCCATAAAGATAGTTCAGGGCAAATACGATGATTTGGAAGGAGAAGCTCCCATTCAGGTTTCCAAATCGATTTTTGTTAATGACGGTGATAACCCAGATACGGTTCGAGTGGAAGGGCAGGATGGGGAAGTAACCCATTTTCAGGCATTGACGGCCGCACTCTCGGCAACTGTCGGATTGGGGAATATAGCAGGTGTGGCCATTGCACTTTCAATCGGAGGGCCAGGTGCAACATTTTGGATGATTCTAGTCGGTTTTTTAGGTATGGCCTCCAAATTTGTAGAATGTACGCTAGGTGTGAAGTACCGAGAGATTGATGAAAAAGGAACCGTATATGGCGGCCCCATGTATTATTTGACAAAAGGACTTCAAGAAAAAGGACTGGCGGGGCTAGGAAAAGTTCTTGCCGTGATTTTTGCCATTATGTGTATAGGCGGCTCTTTTGGTGGGGGAAACATGTTTCAAATAAACCAGGCATTTCAATTGTTCGAATATGTTACCGGAGCAGAGGAAAGTTTTATCTACGGCAAAGGTTGGCTTTTTGGGTTGGTCATGGCCATTTTGGTGGGTATTGTGATTATAGGGGGCATTAAAAAAATAGCGAAAGTAACCGATAAGGTCGTACCTGCCATGGTGGTAATGTATGTTTTGGCCGTTATTGCCGTTTTAATTGTTAATTATAGAAGCTTACCAGATGCTTTTTATGCCATTTATAAAGGAGCGTTTATGCCCGAAGGTATAGTCGGGGGCTTCATCGGTGTTTTGATTCAAGGTTTTAGACGAGCGGCATTTTCTAATGAAGCAGGAATTGGTTCCTCATCAATTGCCCATTCAGCGGTTAAGACAAAGTACGCAGCGAGCGAGGGCCTGGTCGCACTTTTAGAACCTTTCATTGATACGGTGGTCATTTGTACAATGACAGCACTTGTGTTGATAGTCACCGATCAGATAGTTGTGGGTGCCCAGATCTCAGATGCCCAAGGCGTGGTGCTTACTTCGAATGCATTGAAAAGTGGTATCTCATGGTTTCCGTATTTGTTGACCCTTGCCGTTACGCTTTTTGCCTTTTCATCTATGATATCATGGTCTTACTATGGCTATCAAGCTTGGTCCTTTCTTTTTGGAAGAGGCAAAAAAATGGAATACATCTATAAGACTATTTTTTGTCTTTTTGTCGTAATCGGTGCTGCGGCCAGCTTGGGGTCTGTGACCGATTTTTCGGATGCAATGATCTTCGCGATGTTGGTTCCTAATATGATAGGGCTGTTTTTACTTTTGCCGAAAGTCGGTGAAGAGCTTGCCAAATACAAAGCGGCAATTAAAAATCGAGCATAAAATGAGGGCGAATATTTGTAGGTAAGCAATTTAATCGCTTATTTTATTCTATGGAAATGGATAAGATCAACGAATACCTGCAAATTGCCATTGATAAGGCTGTTTTCTTCTTGCCTAAAATTCTAATGGCGGGGGTGATTCTTTGGGTTGGCTTCAAGCTGGTGAAAAAATTGGTTCAATTGATCGGAATCGCCTTGGAAAAGACAGGCTTTTCAGAAACCCTTAGACCATTTTTGTCTTCTACGGTGAGCGTTATTCTAAAAGGCGCAGTGCTTTTTATAATCGCATCCGTAATCGGAGCAGACCTTACAGGTCTTGTAGCAATTCTTGCAGCGGCGGGTTTTGCCGTTGGAATGGCACTACAAGGTAGCTTGGGCAACTTTGCTTCAGGAATATTGATCCTGACCTTAAAACCATACAAAATCGGTGATTGGATTCAGTTAGACGATAAGTTCGGTAGGGTTGAGGAAATTGGTATTTTTAGTACCGATGTACTTACCCCCGGTAATAAGATATTGATCATACCCAATTCTTTGATTACCGATTCTGTGGTGACCAATTATTCTGAAAAGGGAAAGATTCGATTAGAATTGATTGTCACCATGCCCTATGATGAGAGTTTTCCTCGTGTGAAGCGAATTATTGTCGAGGCCTTACTTGAGATTCCTGAAATTGTCAAAGACCCCTTGCCCGATGTTGGTATACAAAATTTTGATTCGCATAATGTGCAGCTTCTTGTTCGACCTTATGTAAATCCAAATGATTATTGGGCGGTTACCTTTGAAGCCAATAAAGTGATTAAAAAGGCCTTTAGCGCTAACAATATCAAAGTGGCCTATTCTGAAGGTGTTGAAATGGGTGCTATTGGAGAATGATTTACGTTTCTAAGTACCTAGAGCTACAGCTAACAACATATGACAATTTTGGCTAGGTTTTTGATGATTGCATATATTATGAAAAAATACGTAGTTCTCCTTTTCCTTTCTTTTGCCCTTTATGGTACAGCGCAACAACTGACGCTTAAAAAAGGAACGATTATAGATGCCGTACCTGTACACGATTCCATTTCAGAAAGCTTTGCACTTTACCTTCCGACCGGTTTTGAGGTTTCTAAAAAGTGGCCAGTGGTCTTTGTTTATGATATGCAGGGGCGTGGCAAGCAAGCATTGAGCATGCTTAGAGAGGCTGCTGAGGAGCAGGGGTATATTTTGGCCGCATCCAATAATATTCAAGATAGCCTGACCCTTTCAAAGAACATATTGATTTCGAGCAGAATGTTCAATAGGGTTTTTTCAATACTTCCCATTAAAAAAAATAGAAGCTATACTGCTGGCTTTTCAGGTGGTGCGAGACTGGCATCATTAATTCCGACCTTTATAAAAGAAGTACGTGGTGTGATCTCATGTGGTTCGCCAATTGCAAACGAAGAAGTATTGAGCAGTAAAAATCGGTTTCACTTTATTGGTATAGTGGGCAATGAAGATTATAACTATACGTCAATGTTGAGTTCGCAAAAAACACTGAACAAATTGAAATACCCCAATCAGCTTTTGGTATTTGAAGGTGGTCATAAGTGGCCTCGAACAGAGCATATCAAAAAGGCAATGGAGATTTTTACTTTGGCTTCGATGGCAAAGGGTGAAGTGCCCAAAGAAGATTCTTTTGTCAATGATACCTACCGCAAAAATTTAGGATCGGTGAGTGCTTTGATTGCTGCCAACAAACCCTTATTGGCCAATAAACTTCTTGGTGAGGTAATTGATATGTACAGGGCGCATAAAAATGTAGATTCGTTAAGGGCGAGCGTGAAAACCCTGAAAAGGAGTAAATTGTACAAGATCCAGCACCGCAGCCGAAATGCTGCTTTCTTTAAAGAATCTTTGATACGTGAAGATTATGCCTACTATTTAGAAGAGGATATATTGACCTATAATTTCAATAATCTAGGATGGTGGAACTATCAAATGGAAGAACTGAAAAAATTCAGCAAAAGCGCCAATGTCTTTGAGCAGCGAATGGGCAAGCGCCTCAAAGGATATATAAATGCGTTAATTGCCGACAATATTGATTTGATCAACGCCCAGCATGTTGTAGATGGCGAAGCATTGAATTTTCTTTGGATGTTAAAGACCATCACTGAGCCCAAGGATCATGGGCCATATCTAAAAGTGATTTCATATAGTGCCCAAACAGAAGACTTTGGTACAGCACTTTTTTATTTAGAAGAGCTTTTTAAAAATGGTTATACGAACAAGGCCAAACTCTATGCCTTAGAACAAACCGCTTTATTGAGAATCACACCAGAATTCAATCAGTTGGTAGAGAAATACCTGAAAGATGCCCGGTATGAGGTTATTGAAGAATAAGATGGGGTACTTCTTCTAATTTCCAATCAATGACCAACCCTTTGGCCAGTGATTCGGTAATTTCTTTTCCGTACAAGAACTCACAAAGATAAAGAGCCGCTTCAAAGCTTTTGGCACCACCGGCCGAGGTGATGTATTTGCCGTCATGCACAAAAATCACACTGTCTTTTACTCTTAAACCAGGAAACATTTTTTTGTATTTATCGATATCACTCGGAAAAGTGGTAGAGGTTACATGGTCTAAAATACCTGCCTTGGCCAAAACAAAGGCACCATCACAATGACTGGTCATAAAAAGTGCTTTTTTATCCACCGTTTTCACAAAGGCGATCATAAGAGAATCCAAAAGATCGGTATCTAAATGGTGTTCGGCACTGGGTACCACAAGAATATCGATCTGTGGAACCGAATCTTTGGTATAATCAAAATCGGGCAAGATACGAACCCCTTCGAAAGTAGTGATCGGTTTTAGGGTATTGGCCACCGTGAACGTGTTCATAGCCTTGATGTTCTTTCTGTATTGCGTATGTTGAAAGATGTCATAAGGTGCGGTAAATTCTGTGTTGTAAGTACCGTTCATGATCAGAAAGGCAACATTATAGCGATTGGGTTTTATCTCAGGTAAAACTCGCTCGTTTTTTGATGTGGAGGGAAGAGGTTTCTCAACTTCGTTACAAGATCCCAACGCTAGTACTATGGCTATTATAAAACAAAATGCTTTCATGATTTCTATATTGTATGTACAAAGTACGTATATAAAGTTTAAATGATTTTTAGCACATGAAAACGGATGTTGTATTTTTACAGTATAAATACTCTTATATGCGATATCTTGTATTTGTCATGGTTTCAGTAGTATTGCTTTCTTGCAAACAAGACAAAAAATATCATGACACTACTGAAAGGGAAACCACATCGGTTCAGATCGATGCCATTGAGGGAATTCTAGAATTTCAAAGAGAATTGAACGAAGAGTTTAAAAACCCTGAAACCTCGCCCTTGCCCGATAGATATAGAAAAGATTTTGAATCATTGAATTTTTTTGCCCCCGACACTGCGTTCATAGTTAAAGCAAAGTTCGTTCTTACCCCTGAAGCACTACCTTTTTCAATGCCGACCACCACAGATAGAAAATCAACGGAAGTGGTTTACGGCATCGCCTATTTTTCATTAAATGGAAAAGAACATCAATTGGAAATCTACCAAAATAAAGAGCTCATGTTGCAAGAAGAATACAAAGAGTATCTTTTTCTGCCCTTTGCAGATAAGACCAATGGTGAAGAAACCTATACGGGCGGTAGGTATATTGACCTGTCGATTCCTGATACCAATACGATCACGCTAGATTTTAATAGGGCCTACAACCCGTATTGTGCCTATAACAAAAAGTATTCTTGCCCCTTGGTACCGGGCATTAATAATTTAGAAGTCAACATATCGGCAGGGGTAAAGGCCTTTAAAAAAGAGTATCGATAAAGCATCCTGCTCAATTCCAGAACAGAATCCGAACATCCATCCGTAGGGATTCTTCGTGCCTCGGAATGACAAAAGGGGCATTCGGAGCAACAAGAAAAACGTTCGGAACGACAATGGAACGTTTTTGCCGATTACCCTGTTTTTGTCATTCCGAACGAAGTGAGGAATCTCTCTACAGTGCCGAAGCCGCCTTCCACCTGTCTTTAACTACCCTATCGGTTCACTTTCAATGCCGGCAGGCGGACTTAGTAGAGCCTGCCTGCGGCGAGGCGGGGTCGAAACTGCTTCTGGATGAGGTAAAATAAAAAATTTCTATTTTTAAAACGAATAGATCGCTGCTATCAAAAAGTTCGATAGGCTTTTAGAGGCAACTCCGTCATTATCAAAATAAGGCGTGTCATTACTCCATGAATCCAATCTGATTTCTGGTTTTAGTATAAAGTTTTCAATGGTATAGCTTCCGGTCAAAGTAGCGGCAAAAACATTAGGGTCATCTGTTCCACCATCTGAATGCGTCGTAAAATATTCACCTCTCAGTCCTAAGGAAAAATTTTCGGAAGTAGCTATTTGCGGATATAGTGCGGCACCTGCAAAACCATTGCCATCGTTATCTGCATAGGCCGCATTTATTCCCAAGAAAAAGGTATCCGATAAATCAAATCCCCCGGTATAATCGACTTCAAAACCCAAAGTTTCGCCACCATCATAATAGAAGTTAAGGTATTGACCTGAAAAACCTAATTGTGCACCTGCCGAATATGTACCCGTAAGATTATTGTTTACATCGGTAACGTTCATGATTGCCAACATTAGGCTGAAATCATCTGACAAGGTAAAATCCGCTTTTAGGCCAACATGTGAAAATGGTCCGTTCGAGAACAAATAGGAAGTACCGTAATTGAAATTTGCGGCCGGTGCGATAACTTCATAACCAAGATATGTGTTGAATCTACCCATGGTCAGTTTTGTTTTCTCGCTCACGTTCCAGTACATGAACAATTGGTTTAGGTTGTATCCGCCAACGGCAGCATCTCCCCTAGGGCCAAAAACAATGTCGGCTACGGCACCTACTTTTTCGCCTTCATAGCTAAGGATCACATTGGCCATACCAAGTGCAAACCCGGTTTCTTCGGCAAAAGAAGTACCCGGCGCAGAGGCGGCCTTGGTAACATTGCCATCTGTATCGGTCTCTGACTTATCGGTCGAACTCAAATTGGTTCTATAGTAGACATCAACACTACCGCTAACGGATAGCTTTTTTTTATTTTCTTGCGTTTCTTCATCTTGGGCGAGTGCACCAAGGCTTGAAAAAAGTAGAAATACTAGCAAAAAGATATTTTTTATGTAATTTGTACGTGTAATCACTTTCATAAGTTTAGATTTTAAGTGCCCCCTTAAAAGGGATTTTGTTAACTAATTGATTTGAATTTCTTGAAAAGGTTATATAACGGAGCGTTCTGCAAAACGCTCCGTTTCCTTTTAAATTTAGTGTTGGTTCATTCTAAAGTCAGGGTAAGCATCCATACCGTGCTCATGAAGGTCAAGGCCTTCAATTTCCTCTTCTTTAGTGACCCGTAGCCCCATAATGGCCTTCAATGCGCCTAAGATGATCAATGAACATAGTACACAGAATGCACCGATGATCAATACACCGTACAATTGGGTCAATAATTGTTCGCCACCAGCTTTTGAACCAAAAAGACCAACGGCCAAGGTGCCCCAAATACCGCAGATCAAGTGAACGGTAACGGCGCCAACGGGATCGTCTAATTTTAATTTGTCGATCAAGGCAACGCCGAGCACAATGATGAGGCCTGCAAGAAAACCGATTATTATGGCTTCATTGGGCGACATGAGGTCGGCGCCTGCGGTAATGCCTACTAGGCCTCCCAATATTCCGTTCAAGAACATGGTAAGATCTAAATTTTTATACATGATCGATGAAAGAAGCATCGCACCAATACCACCAGCGGCCGCTGACAAACAAGTGGTCACCAATACCAGTGAGGTCAATTCAGGATCTGCCGATAAAACAGAGCCACCGTTAAAGCCGAACCAGCCCAGCCATAAGATCAATACCCCGGCTGTTGCCAAGGGAATATTATGCCCGGGTATCGCTTTGGGTTTTCCGTCTTCGCCAAATTTTCCGATTCTAGGGCCTAATAGTGCTATGGCGACCAAAGCGGCCCAGCCACCAACGGAATGTACCAAAGTAGAGCCTGCAAAATCATAGAAGCCCCAATCGTTCAAGAAACCAAGTCCCCACTTCCATGAACCTACTATTGGATATACCAATCCTACGTAGAATAAGGTAAATATCATAAAAGCACCTATTTTCATGCGTTCTGCAACGGCACCTGAAACAATAGTGGCTGCGGTGGCCGCGAACATTCCTTGAAACAAGAAATCGGTCCACCAGGTATATCCACCAGAAGCGTATTCTGGAGTCATACCATTTTCTGGAGCCGCTATTCCGAATCCGGCGAATTTCAAAATGCCCCCTGCACCTTCTTCAAAGCCCGGGTACATTAAATTGAAGCCCCATGCATAATAAAGCAAAAGACCTATGGTGATAATATAGATATTCTTAAATAAAATGTTGATTGTATTTTTTTCTCTGGTCAAGCCGATCTCCAAAAAGGCAAAACCGGTATGCATGAAGAATACCAAAGCGGTAGCCAACATCATCCATACATTATTAGCGGTAAATAATCCTGCGTCCATATTTCTTAAAAGTTTAGTTAGTTGATTCCTGCGTGGCCACTTTCTTTGGTGCGTATTCTGTATGCTTCCAGAACTTCAGAAACGAATATCTTACCATCGCCTACATTGCCCGTATAGGCTGATTCTAGTATTGTATCTACAGTTTTTTGTACAAAGTCATCAGATACCACAATGCAGAGGTATCTCCGTTGAATATCCGATGTACTATATGCTATGCCCCTATAGACATGGCCTTGCTTTTCGTTTCCGACCCCGGTTACATCCCAATAACTGAAGAAGTTGACCTCGATGTCATGTAGTGCTTTTTTGACATCATCAAATTTTGATTTCCTAATAATCGCCTCGATTTGTTTCATGGTTTTTTGTTGTTTATGCGGCTAAATATATGTTTATTTAAAAGTAAGTTCCCAGTTTTTATGAGTGTGGATGCAATTTTTATGATAATGGTAAAATCGACCCCCTAAAATTAAAAGTGTGCCGAAAATAAATCGCGAATTTTATTTATTTGAAGAAGCGAAAAAAGAGATTCTGGTAAAATTCAATAGCCGCCCAATTTTTTTATCGCAGGATAAAACAACTGGTATTCAATTTTTTCCATCAATATTTAGGGTGTACAATTGTAGTGAAGTATTAAGGATTAAACTTCAGAAGAATTATAAAATAACGGGATAATTTTTTGGTGATTATACCAATTTAGATACCCAAAGACCAAGGGCGACTGCTGCCACACCAATGACAATACTTGAGATAGTGTATATGGAAAAATGGAATAACTCGCCGCTTTTCAATAGATGTTGATTTTCAAAGGCAAATGTAGAAAAGGTGGTAAAGCCTCCGCAAAAACCGGCGGATAATAATAAGGTTTGATTTTGTGATAAAAAATCGCTCTTAAGCGAAAAGCCCAATATTAGCCCAATGAGCAAGCAACCAATGATATTGACCAAAAAAGTACCTAAAAAAAAGTGTTGAAAATAAGGGTTGAGATTTTTAGAGATAACATATCTGAGAATGCTTCCAACGCCTCCTCCTAAAAAAACAAGTAACAATTGCCGCATACCCAAAGGTATAAAACTATATGACTTTCTTGTACTTGGATGTTATCAAATCTATAGGATAGATTTTTGTAGTAGATGTACCAACTTCGTTGCTTGACGTTTTTTTTGTCTTTTGGTTCGTAGTACCAAGACTTAAAAACATCAACACTGCATTGATTCCTAAAATGATAAACAGGATACCGAAAAAAGTTGTCATTATTATTGCCCCTTATAGTTGAATAACGCAAAAATACGTTGTTTGGTATAGTATACGGTCAAAATGCAGAAATTGTCGTCGTAAAGATGCTTTTTACGATAATTTTAAGAATATGGTCAGTTTTTGAGCAAATACTTAATAGAGAACAAAATTGCCAAGAATATTATGAATAAAATACCCACCCACTTCACACCTTTATAATTCTGTGAATGTACTTTTTTGTCTTTTTTGTACATAAATACAATTACCGTAACAAAAACTATGGCAAAAAGGGCTGCGAAGATTATTTGTCCGTTGCTGAACATATTTCCTATTTTTACGCAAAACTAAGGTAAAAATCAATAATCAGGAGTAGATGAAAAATAAACTTAAGGCCGTTGCACTTTTTCACAAAACATTTGGCATGGGAATCTCAGAAACATTGCAAGCTGATATCGGAAGCAGTAAAAATATGCTGCGCTTCAATCTTATGGACGAGGAGAACAAAGAATATTTGGAAGCGGCAGAAAACAATGATCTCATTGAGGTGGCCGATGCTTTGGGCGATATGCTCTATATTTTGTGTGGCACTATTTTAGAGCACGGTATGCAGCATAAGATCGAAGAGGTCTTTGATGAAATACAACGTAGCAATATGAGCAAGTTGGGCGCTGACGGAAAACCCATTTATAGAGAAGATGGTAAGGTGTTGAAAGGTCCTAATTATTTTAGACCCGATATTCAAGCGGTTTTGAAGGGGTGATTACACCCCAAACCGCCATCCAAATTTATCTTCGATTCTGTTATACTGAATATCGGTAATATGTTTTTTGAACTTTTCGGCATAACAGTCGTTTAATTCGGGCAAATCATAATCAATGCCTCTATGCCCAAAGGTTGAAATAGGTGAAATGACCGCTGCGGTGCCCGCACCGAACATTTCTTTTAAAGTCCCGTTTTTTGCGGCCTCTACAACCTCTGTCACCGTAATTTTCCGAACTTCTGTAGGTATGCCCTCGTCTTTGGCGATTTCAAGAACACTTTTGCGGGTGATACCATCAAGAATTCGATCGCTTGTCGGCCCTGTGATCAAGGTGTCACCAATGCGAACAAAGATGTTCATTGCCCCGGCCTCTTCTATATATTCGTGGGTAGTGCCATCCGTCCATATAACCTGATGGTATCCCTTTTTTTTCGCCAATTGGGTAGGGTAAAATTGACCTGCGTAATTTCCGCCGGTCTTGGCAAAGCCCACACCGCCGTTGGCCGATCTTGTATACTGTTCTTCTATCAGTACTTTTACCTTGCCTGAAAAATAAGAGCCCGAGGGGGCGAGAAGAATCATAAACTTGTATTCATCAGCAGGTGAAGCGTGCAAACCCGTTCCTGAAGCGAAAATAAAGGGACGTATGTACATTGAACTTCCGGCGGTAGTGGGAATCCAATCCTTTTCCAATTCTAAAAGGGTTTTTAATCCTTCCATAAAGAAATCTTCCGGAAATTCGGGAATGGCCATTCGTTTGGCCGATACATTCAATCGCTTATGATTGTCTAAAGGACGAAATAACCATGCAGTGCCATCAGCATCTTTATAGGCTTTCATACCTTCGAAAATTGATTGGCCGTAATGAAATATTTTTGCGGTAGGCTCTAATTCTATAGGTCCGTAGGGTACTATTTTTGGGTTCTGCCAAGCACCGTTCTTATAATCACAGACGAGCATATGATCTGTAAAAATGCTTCCGAAAGCCAAATTGTCAAAATCGACCTGCTCTATTTTTGAGGTTTTCGCTCTTTTAATTTCGATGAGGTTCTTTACGGTACTTTCCATTTGAATTATTTTTAAAAAAATAAAATTAGTGAAATATCCGAATTTGTCCTTCTTTTTTCCCTTAAAAAGATCACTTTTGTAGATGTAGTATAGATACTGCTCTTTATAAAGATAGAAACACAAAGAATTAACGAGATTATTAACGAAAAATAAATACCAATGAAAAAAATCAATCTTTTACTCGCCTTTTTAATGATTTCTTTTGCCTGTATGGGGCAAGAAGAATCAATTGAAACCATTTCAGAACCTATGCCAAAGGCTGGGTACACCTCTTTTGGAGAACAGATCGATACGAATGAAGCGATGGGCGTTAAAGAAATGTCAACGGCGTACATGAAAATGGCAATTGCCGATACGGTTCAAACTAAGTTCAATGCGATTGTGACCGATGTATGCCAATCAAAAGGATGTTGGATGAAACTTCAATTGGAAGATGGTGAAGAAACCATGGTGCGTTTTAAAGATTACGGTTTTTTCGTACCAAAGAATATTGTCGGAAAAGAAGTTGTTGTGAACGGAGCTGCCTTTGTAGAGGAAATGAGTGTTGAAGACCAAAAGCATTATGCCAAAGATGCGGGCAAATCAGAAGAAGAGATCGCAAAAATAACCGAAACCAAAAAGTCGTATGGTTTTGAGGCAGATGGTGTGCTCTTAAAAGATTAGTTTGCAAAGAAAGATCATTACTACGTCTGATGGTTCTAAGACCATTCATATTGTGGAATGGGATGAGCAGTACCATTCTAAGCACGGTGCTATCCAAGAGGCTTATCATGTATTTATAAAATCAGGACTTTCCCTTTTCAAAAACGGCCCCGTTGCTATTTTAGAAATAGGTTTTGGTACGGGTCTGAACGCCTTTATCACCCTATTGGAGGCTAAGAAACGTAGGTTGAATATATTTTACAATGGGGTTGAAGCCTATCCCGTTACATCCGAAGAACTTGAACAACTCAACTACATTTCAGAACTGAGGGCGGAGGATTCTCAAGCTGAATTTGAATTGATGCACCATTGCCCTTGGGAGAAAGATGTAAGAATAACACCTGATTTCACCTTACACAAGCAACAGAAAGATTTTAGCGAGCTTAATATCGAAAACACTTTTGACCTTATTTATTTTGATGCCTTTGGCGCGAGGGTGCAACCAGAATTATGGACCGAAGCTATCTTTATGATAATGTTCAGTGCTTTAAAGAGCAAGGGTATTTTGGTAACCTATGCTGCGAAAGGCAGTGTGCGTAGAGCCATGCAAGCTGTGGGCTTTGTCGTGGAACGTTTGCCAGGCCCACCAGGAAAGCGAGAAATGCTGCGTGCCGTAAAACCTAACCAAGCGTAGTTTCTTAACAAGCGTTAAATGTGTTAAATCAAAATTAAACGCACTTTAAAGAGGGGCGAGATCATATACCTTTGCTGTATGAAAATTTTGATTACAGGGGCGACAGGGTTGATCGGTAAAGAGATTGTAGGCTTATGTCGTAGCCAAGATATCGCTGTAAACTATTTAACCACCAACAAAAACAAGATAGTTTCAAAAAAAAGTTTCCAAGGCTTTCAATGGAATCCCATTGCGAACGAAATAGATTTGAAGTGTTTTGAAGGTGTTTCCGCTATCATAAATTTAGCTGCGGCCAGTATTTCTAAAAGATGGACGTCAACATGTAAAAAACAAGCCCTTTCAAGTAGGGTAAATACACTCAGAACGCTATACAGTGCTCTAGAAAAAGTTGATAGAAGCAACATCACTTTATTTGTTTCGGCATCTGCCATTGGTCTGTATCCAACATCGCTCTCGAATTTCTATACCGAAGAAGAAAAAAATGTTGATGATAGTTTCTTGGGAGGTATTGTAAAGGCCTGGGAGAAAGAAACGGATGCTCTCGAAAAACTGAACCTCAAAGTGGCCAAAATCAGAATAGGGTTGGTCATGTCAGCCAAAGGCGGGGCATTACCGGAAATGGCAAAACCTATTGGAAATTATATTGGCGCAGCCTTTGGTAGTGGTGCCCAATGGCAGTCATGGATCCATATATCTGATTTAGCGCGAATGTTCTTGTTTGTAATCGAAAATAACCTACAAGGTGCTTACAATGGGGTTGGCCCAAACCCCGTGACCAATGCCAAATTGGTAAAAGAAATCGCGATGGTATTCAAGAAACCTTTGTTATTGCCCAATATTCCGAAGTTTGTGATGAAAGCCATTTTGGGCGAGATGTCTTATTTGTTATTTGCGAGCCAAAGGGTAAGTAGTAAAAAAATAGAGGAAAAAGGTTTTGTTTTTGAATATCCGAACATTCACGGATCTCTTGAAAGTTTATATGGTAAGGGAGTTTATGACGATTCAGCGGTACTACACAGATAAGAATACTTGTTTTTAGCCCGATTTTAAGTAAAAACAATTTTATATTCAATTAGCTGTCTTTGCAGATAAAATGTCAAGTCGCTTCGCAATACGGGTAATCGGTCACTTTTCTTCAAGTTTTGGGCAGTAACGCCCAGCTTCCATTTTTTTAATGACATTTTGACATTTTTAAAGAAATGGCAGTACTTTTGCCATCTGAAAAACGACGAATAAATATAGTGATATCAAATGAGCGAAAAAGATAAAGCAGAGGAGTTGAATGATATACTTTCTGATGCAGAAGTAAATACCGGAGATCAAAATCCTATAGACGAAAATATGGAGGAGCTTGAAGAATTGAGTGCTGAAGAAAAGCTTCAAGAAGATCTGGCCAAAGAAAAGGATAAATTTTTACGCCTTTTTGCCGAGTTCGAGAATTACAAAAAGCGAACTTCGAAAGAGCGTATGGAACTTTTCAAAACTGCAGGTCAAGAAGTTATTGTTTCCCTATTGCCCGTAATTGACGATTTTGACAGGGCTCTGAAAGAGCTTGCAAGAGCAGGTGACAAAGAAATGTTCAAGGGTGTAGAACTTGTCAGTAATAAATTCAATGAGGCGCTTAAGAACAAAGGGCTTCAAGAGATAGGTGTAAAGCAAGGCGATGTCTTTGATGCAGAGGTTCATGATGCGATTACCCAAATACCGGCACCTAGCAAAAAACTTAAGGGCAAAATTTTGGATGTTGTAGAGAAGGGCTTCACTTTAGGTGATAAAATCATTCGCCACCCGAAAGTGGTGGTAGGCAACTAAGAAAAAAAACATGAAGGAAGATTATTACGAAATATTAGGTGTTACCAAGAATGCTTCGGCGGCTGAAATAAAGAAGGCCTATCGCAAGAAAGCGGTTCAGTACCACCCTGATAAAAACCCTGGTGACGCTAAAGCCGAAGAAAAGTTCAAAAAAGCGGCCGAGGCGTATGAGGTATTAAGTGATGCCAATAAAAAGGCGAAGTACGATCAATATGGCCATGCAGCCTTCGATGGTGCAGGCGGATTCGGCGGCGGCGGTATGAACATGGATGATATTTTCAGCCAGTTCGGTGATATTTTTGGTAGTGCTTTCGGAGGGGGAGGAGGTTTTAGTGGTTTTGGCGGTGGAGGCCAACGTAGGGTGAAAGGGAGCAATTTGAGGATTCATGTAAAACTTACCCTAAGTGAAGTTGCCAATGGTGTTGAGAAAAAGGTAAAGGTTCGTAGAAAAAAGCAGGCAGAAGGTGTTACCTACAAAACCTGTGCTACCTGTGGAGGGCGTGGTCAGGTTACTAAGATCACCAATACTATTTTAGGCAGAATGCAAACGGCGGCTACCTGTAATGTTTGTGGTGGTAGTGGCCAGATGATAGACAAACGCCCTAATGATGCCGATGCACAAGGCCTAAAAGTGGTTGAAGAAACAGTATCGATCAATATACCGGCAGGTGTTGAAGATGATATGCAGTTAAAAGTGCCCGGTAAAGGCAATGAGGCACCAGGCAATGGGGTTGCAGGAGATTTGTTGGTGGTTATCGAAACTGTGGATCACAAGACCCTGAAACGAGAAGGTGATAATTTGCACTATGACCTTTATATAAGTGTGTCAGAAGCGGTTATGGGCACTTCTAAAGAAATCGACGCCGTAGACGGGCAGGTGCGCATAAAATTGGAAGCCGGAATTCAATCGGGCAAGATATTGCGATTGCGGGGTAAAGGTATCTCAAGCCTCAATGGTTATGGTAGTGGTGATCTTTTGGTGCATGTCAATGTTTGGACACCAAGAGAGCTTAATAAAGAGCAAAAAGAATTTTTTGAAAGAATGTTGAACCATGAAAATTTCGAGCCCAGACCTGAGAAATCAGACAAATCTTTCTTCGAAAAGGTCAAGGATATGTTCTCTTAAAGTTTATTCCCACCAGTGGGTTAATACTCCGACGTTTGCGTCGAAATGCAAAAGATGAATTCCTATTAATACCTCGTAGGCTTGCCCCGAGGTAGTTTATTATTACGGTTTAAATAAAAAACGTATATTTGGCTTAGTGTTGGGTAACCAATACTAATTTTCTTTTTCATAGCAATTTTTTCCCATCCTTGATTCGTTAAGGGTGGGTTTTGTTTTTTAGTGAAACTCCATTTCAAAAACTTCGTAGAAGTGCATTGACAACGGTCGGTTGAACTAACCCCGCCGTTGGGTGGGGTCTCGAACAATTATGATATGGGTTTTGTTTTTATGGTGAAAGGGATAGTGGTTCATATAGGGTTTTCAGCACGGAATATAGTTTTTAAAATCAGGCTATGATTTGAAAATTTAACCATTGTTGTCTGGTAAACTTTTTTAAAAGTTTTGGCAATGCCAGTAATCATTAGTCATCAATGCTGAATCAAAATTTGACACCTTGTTTTTGAGACTTTATATAATCTTCAGCGATCGCTAAGAAATCACCTGATAGAGCTATTGATTTTTAAATAAGTGCAATTTAGTCTTGCTTCTTATATCTAGTAGCGCAGCGGTCTTACTTCTTTAACCGGGCACTACTGAAATATAACCTATTTCAGTACAAATAACCTGATTTCATTATCTGCTGCAAACTCTTTTCTTTATCTTTGATAAAATTGTTTACATGAGCAACATTTTGGTCACTAGAGAGGTAACCAAACGTTTTGGCGAGCATACAGCCCTCAATAAAATTTCACTTGAAATTCCAAAAAACAGTATTTACGGATTATTAGGCCCCAATGGTGCCGGAAAAACTACCCTCATTCGTATTGTAAATCAAATCATGCACCCTGATGAAGGTGAGGTTTTTTTTGATGGTGAACTTTTAAAGCAACATCATATATCAATGATCGGTTATTTGCCTGAAGAAAGGGGTTTGTACAAGAGCATGAAAGTAGGCGAGCAGGTTTTATATCTGGCACAGTTAAAAGGTTTAAGTAAGGCCGAAGCAAAAAAAAGACTAAAATATTGGTTTGAAAAATTTGATATCGGTGATTGGTGGAATAAAAAAGTTCAAGAGCTTTCGAAAGGTATGGCCCAAAAAATACAGTTTATCGTAACCGTTCTACATGAGCCCAAACTTTTGATTTTTGATGAACCGTTCAGTGGCTTCGACCCCATAAATGCAAATATTATCAAGGAGGAAATATTACATCTAAAGGAAAAGGGAGCATCCATAATCTTTTCTACCCATAGAATGGAATCAGTTGAAGAGCTGTGCGAGTACATAGCCTTGTTGCATCAGTCAGAAAAAATATTGGATGGTAAGTTATCAGAAATAAAAAAGGCCTATAAAAATAACATTTTCGAGGTGGGCCTAGAGATTGATAGAGGTGATGAACTACTAAAAGAACTTGCCGATAGGTTTCATATTCTATCCTCTAAATACAATCCCCATGAAAAACAACTTGATTTTAAAGTGCAATTACCATCGAGCGACTCAGGTGAGGTGTTGGCTTATTTATCGGGCAAGGCCAATATCAACCAATTTTTAGAGACCGTGCCTTCGGCAAATGAGATATTCATACGTACCGTACAAAATAAAGATGCCCATGAATAAATTGCCATTGATCATAAAGCGTGAATATTTGGCCAAGGTGCGTAATAAATCGTTTATCATCATGACCTTTTTGAGTCCGATTTTAATGGTGGGTATGGTTGTTCTTATCGCGTACCTCACTAAATTGAACGACAATGAAAAACGCATTATAAGTGTTTTGAACGAAAGTGATTATTTTGGTCAAGATTTTTTATCTACCGAAAGTACGGGTTATGTAAATTTCAAGAATATCGATTTAGAGGCCGCCAAAGATTCTACAACGAATTTGGGGTACTATGGCTTACTTTACATACCTGCTGAAACTACTTTGGAAAAAGTTGCAGAGCGTTCTTATTTTTATTCAAAAGAAGCCCCAAGTACATCGGTTCTTGATAATCTTGAATCTATTTTTCAAGAAAGGCTGCGACAGAGAAAACTTCAAGATATGGGGGTTACGGCCCAAGATTTTGCGGCAATAAAAGATCTTTATGAAATCAACACGGCTACTTTTGCCGGCCAGCAGAATTTAAAGGGCATCAATGAGCTAAAGGCTGGTATCGGCGGTGCTTTTGGTTATTTGATAATGATGTTCATTATTATTTATGGGGGCTTTGTTATGCGCAGTGTCATTGAAGAAAAGACCAGTCGAATTATAGAGGTTATCATATCATCGGTAAAACCCTTTCAACTTATGTTGGGCAAGATTATCGGCACCTCTTTGGCAGGTATCACCCAATTTGCTATTTGGGTAGTATCTGCAGGTCTTTTGCTATTGGTCGCTTTTGCAATTTTTGATATAGATCCCGCCAGTTTGAATACAGGTCCTGATCTAGCTTCTGAAATAGGCGTGAACGTTACAAGCCCTGTTCCTTCAACCAATCAGGCCATGAAATATGCGCAAGAGCTCTATAAGATCCCGTGGGTTATGTTGATCGTCTTTTTTTTAGTATACTTTATTTTGGGTTATCTCATCTACAGTTCCATTTATGCGGCTATTGGTGCTGCGGTAGATAATGAGACCGATACGCAGCAATTTATATTTCCTATAATTATGCCTTTGATGTTGGCTATATACGTTGGATTCTTTTCGGTTTTCAGTAATCCGCACGGGCCGATTGCAGTAGGGTTTTCATTGTTCCCCTTGACATCCCCAATAGTCATGTTAATGAGATTGCCGGGAGGTATTGGTGAGGGTGGCGTACCTATTTGGCAATTAGTGACTTCAATAGTTTTATTGATCGGCACATTTATTGGGATCGTTTGGTTGGCGGCTAAAATATATCGTATAGGAATCTTGATGTACGGTAAAAAACCGAGTTACAAAGAACTGTTTAAATGGTTACGATACTAACTTATGGAAAAATTGGAGAATATTCTTTCGGCAGTACGTGATTTTCTATCCTATAGAATTTTTGATAGTGATACGGTTCGTATTACTATTGCTACTTTTTTGACAATAATCGTCGCAATAATCGTTGTCACCTATTTGTTAAGACTTATTCATAAATTGGTTACGGCAAAACTACCAGAAGAGGACAAAAATAAATTCGTAAGCATTTTCGGTTTTTTGAAGTATCTGTTCTATATATTGACGGTAGTTACTATTTTACATACATCAGGGGTCAACTTAACGGTTTTGCTTACGGCCTCTGCCGCCTTGTTCGTGGGTCTTGGTTTTGCCTTGCAATACTTGTTTCAAGATATTATCTCGGGTATTCTAATTATTTTGGATCAGTCTTTGCACGTAGGTGATATCATTGAGGTTGAAAATAAAGTAGGTCGGGTTTTTGAAATTCGTTTACGCACCACAAGAGCGTTGACACGCGATGATAAGGTATTGGTGATACCAAATCACAAGTTTTTGACAGATAGTATATACAATTATACCCAAAACCATAAAACCACTCGCGAATCACTAAAGATCGGTGTTGCCTATGGTAGTGATGTTGATTTGGTCTCAAGACTTCTAGAAGAAGTTGCAGATGAACATAAAAGAGTGCTGAAAAGCCCAAGACCTTTTGTTCTTTTTGAAGATTTTGGAGATTCGGCCCTAATGTTTTCATTGAATTACTATATCACCGATAGTTTTAGTGACCCCAAAATAAAAAGTGCGATGCGCTATGCCATAGATGCGAAATTCAGAGCGAACAGTATTCAAATTCCCTTTCCGCAGCGCGATGTTCATTTGTTTAGGGCCGATGCACAACAACAGGGTTCTAGAGATATTGAAAATAATACCACAAAGGATTAATATGAGGAGGATATTAATTGTTTTACTGTTTTTTCTTATCGCCGTCATTTCTTATGCGCAAACCCCTGATGTATTCAGGTTAGAATACATGTTGATGCCAAAGAACAACGCAGATGTGCAATTATCTCGAATAAAATTGGTCGCCAACATGCCCATTCAAGTAAAAGACAGTAATAACATTATCATAGGTGCTGAATATAATCGAATCGCATACGAACAAGATCGAAATTTGGGTTTTGACAATACAGGGCTGAGCCTTTTGCACATTATAGACCTGAATTTGGCCTATGTGTATAAGTATAACGATGACTGGCGGTTTATAGGTGTGCTAACACCACGTTTATCTTCAACGTTGGTCAATAAACTCCAGAATGGCGATTTTAGCATAAATACGACCATAGGTGCCTATAGAAGTAGACAGAATATAGATAAACCTACACGTTTGGTTTTGGGCATAGCCTATAATTCGGCAGTTGCTTATAGAATTCCATTGCCCATAGTGTATTATGAAAAACGGTTTCACCCAAAATGGACTTATGTTGTGGGCGTGCCGAAAACAGGCATAAAATACCATTTAAAAGAAAAGCACATGCTTCAGACAGAATTTATACTTGATGGCTATTTTGTAAATCTTCAAAATAGCATACTGGTTTCAGATACGGGTCTGGCTTCTTCCATTTCATCTTCTGCGGCTTTGATTACCTTTGGCTATCAGTATAATATCTCAAAAGTAATGGCCTTTTATGGTTATGTAGGGCACACCTTGTTCAATAACGGTGTGTTGCGCGATAATGATAGAAATGATGTTTTAACATTGAACGATCAATCTAGTTTCTATTTTAGGGTAGGTTTTAGAATAGGACTTTAAAAAAAATACACTATGTCAAAAATTTTGGTAATTGAAGATGAATCGGCAATACGTAGGGTATTGGTCAAGATTTTATCCGAAGAAAACGACACCTATCAATTGGAAGAGGCAGAAGATGGATTAAAAGGACTGGAGGCCATTAAAAAAAATGATTATGATTTGGTACTCTGCGATATAAAAATGCCCAAGATGGATGGTGTAGAAGTGCTGGAAGCAGCCAGAAAGATCAAACCTGAAATTCCCTTCGTAATGATATCGGGTCACGGTGATTTGGAAACTGCTGTAAATACAATGCGAGCAGGAGCTTTTGACTATATATCAAAGCCACCGGATCTGAACAGACTTTTGACTACGGTACGAAATGCCCTTGACCGAAAAGAGCTAGTAGTAGCGAACAAGATTTTGAAGAAAAAGGTCAGTAAAAACTACGAGATGGTAGGTGAGAGCAAAGAAATAGGTGCCATCAAAGATATAATAGAAAAGGTTGCTCCCACAGATGCCAGAGTATTGATTACAGGTTCAAACGGAACTGGAAAAGAATTGGTGGCCCATTGGATCCATGAAAAAAGTCCACGCAGTGCTTCCCCTTTTATCGAGGTCAACTGTGCGGCCATTCCTTCTGAACTGATAGAGAGCGAACTCTTTGGCCATGTCAAGGGCGCATTTACATCTGCGGTAAAAGATAGGGCGGGAAAATTCGAAGCGGCCAATAAAGGAACCATTTTTCTAGATGAGATCGGTGATATGAGCCTTTCTGCACAGGCGAAGGTTTTAAGGGCCTTACAAGAAAACAAAATTTCTAGGGTGGGCACCGATAAAGATATTAAAGTAGATGTTCGGGTAGTGGCCGCCACTAATAAAAATCTAAAAAAAGAGATCGAAGAAGGTAGGTTTCGTGAAGATCTGTATCACAGACTTGCGGTAATCTTAATCAAAGTTCCGGCATTGAACGATAGGCGTGATGATATACCTCTTCTCATTGATTTTTTTATCGAAAAAATCACAAAAGAACAGGGTGTCACGAACAAAACCTTTTCCGATAAGGCCATTAAACTTTTAAAAGGCTATGATTGGACCGGTAATATAAGAGAATTGAGAAACGTAGTTGAGCGTTTGATAATACTCGGTGATAGCGAAGTAAGTGAGGAAGATGTGAAATTGTTTGCGAGCAAGTAGAAAAAAGTTGACGATCTTCATCAAAGCCTGTAAGCGCTAACCGAATGTTCATTATTTTGAAAAGGCAACTCCGCAACCGCGTAATCGCTCGATCGCCTCGGCCGTAATTTCCTTGGTTTTTAGGTTGTAATATTTCTTGCCCTCCGACAGGTTGGGTTTTAATAACTGTTGTTCACATTGTTTGTATACCTTTTCTGCGTAGGCACGGGCTTCTTTGCAATTAACCGAGTCTACTATTATGTTAAGTGATTTTCTGTAGTTTGATAAAGAAGCATCTATTTTTTTGTGCAATAGTTTTTCACTGGGCCTTTTTGCCATTGGTTTTAATTCCTCTTTGTTACCCACTACTTTGACCATTGCCAACTCGGTACTCGAATACGAGCTACTGTGCAGTTCGTGATCATTAATAGCTTCTAAGGCATTGACAGTGTTTTTTAGTGCTTCCCGTAGTAAAATTTTGGTTCCGTTCAAAGAAGTTGCCTTTGCGGCCAATTTTAGGTTTTGCAAACTTTCTTCAATATCGGTATCTGCTCTTTCGCAACCACATTCGTTAAATTGTTCTATTGATTTATGAATGGCCTTAATGGCCTTGTACATAAAAAATCTAGATTTGTTAATGTCGTTTTCGGCGACGGCTTTTTCAGTTTGGGTTTTTACATAGCCGAGATTAGAACCTGCATAGTTACAGGCCTCACTAGGAGATTTGAAGGAGGAAAACAAACAAACAACTACTATACATAATGTAAAGTAAAGTGTTTTCATAACGTAGGTTTTGGTCGTAAAATTTGGGAACTTTACGAGTGGTAAAATTAGGTATATTGTAGCTTTGACACCTAATTTTTTCGATAGATAGCAGCCTATATCCCACTTATTGGCTGAACCGGATTCAATAGGTGTTGAACGGTCATTTTTTTTAACATTACCTGCATTTCAACGATAAAAAATTCTATCTTATACCCATGAACAAGGTAGATTTGAAGGATTATAGGGTTGACAAACCCATAAAGTTGTCGGATTTCGCATCCTTAGAAGATTTAAACGGGTCTGATAAGGAATTAAAAAAGCAATTGAAGGTGGTTCGTAAAGATCTTGGGGCCTTTCAAGACACGCTCTACGCCCATGGCAAATACAGTGTACTGATATGCATACAGGGTACTGATACGGCAGGTAAAGACAGCCTTATTCGTGAAGTTTTTAAAGATTTCAATGTGCGAGGGGTCGTCGTACATAGTTTTAAAGTGCCCACGGCGCTTGAACTAAAACACGATTTTATATGGCGGCACTATATTGCATTACCGGCCAAAGGCAAATTCGGTATTTTCAACCGTACACATTATGAAAATGTATTGGTGACACGGGTGCATCCTGAATATATATTGGGTGAACATCTTCCCGGTATACACGAGGTTTCTGATATTGATAAAGCTTTTTGGGATAAACGTTTTCAACAGATCAATGATTTTGAGCGCCATATCGTTGAAAACGGCACGATCGTTTTCAAGTTTTTTTTACATCTATCCAAAGAAGAACAAAAACAACGCTTATTGCGTAGATTGGCCTTGGAGCGCAAAAATTGGAAATTCTCTCCTGGAGATTTAAAAGAACGTGAATTATGGAACGAGTACCAGCAATGTTATGAAGAGGCCATTAATAGAACCTCTAAGCCCCATGCGCCGTGGTATGTAATTCCGGCAGATAATAAAAACGCTGCAAGGGTTATTGTAGCATCTATCTTGTTAAAAGAGTTAAAAAATTACAAAGATGTAAAAGAGCCAGTGCTTAGCGATAAAATTAAAGCTAATTTAGACGCATATAAAAATCAATTGGAAAATGAATAAAATATACATTCTATTGCTATTGGCGGTATCACAAAGTTTTGCCCAAACTGATGATAAAAAACAGCTAAAAGCGATTTACGATGCTGCCTTGACCCAAGGAAAAGCCTATGAATGGCTCGATTACTTATCAAACCAAATAGGAGGCAGGTTGTCAGGTTCGGTGCAGGCACAGCAAGCCGTTGACTATACAAAGTCGCAAATGGATTCGTTGGGCTTGGATCGTGTTTGGCTTCAACCCGTCATGGTGCCCAAATGGGTGAGGGGAACCCCTGAATTTGCCTATATCGAGACCTCTCCGGGGGTGACCACCAATGTTCCTATTTGCGCTTTGGGTGGTTCTATCGCAACTTCGGGTAGGGGCGTGAAAGCTAATATCATTGAAGTAAAGGGAATAGAGGAACTAAAAGCCTTGGGCAAAGAAAAAATATCAGGTAAAATAGTATTTTTCAATAGACCTATGGATGCTACCGAAATTGGCACTTTCAATGCATACTCAGGTTGTGTTGACCAGCGGTATTCAGGTGCGACAGAAGCTGGTAAATACGAGGCCTTGGGTGTAATTGTCCGTTCAATGAATCTTCGGCACGACGATTATCCGCATACGGGGGCGATGAGTTATGGCGATACGCCCGTTCAAGAACGTGTTCCCGCTGCCGCGATCAGTACCAATGGCGCCGATTTTTTGAGCGCTACCTTAAAATTAGATCCCGATATCAAGTTTTTTTTCAAACTGAATTGTAGACAAATGAACGATGTGAAATCGTTCAATGTCATTGGCGAAATAAAGGGAAGCACCCATCCCGAAAAAATCATGGTCGTTGGCGGACATCTTGATTCTTGGGATTTGGGTGATGGCTCACACGATGATGGTGCAGGCTGTGTACAGAGTATGGAGGTATTACGCCTTCTAAAAATTACAGGATATAAACCCAAACATACCTTACGAGTGGTTCTTTTTATGAACGAGGAAAACGGCTTGCGTGGTGGAAAAAAATATGCTGAAATGGCCAAAAATGAAAACCACGTTTTTGCTTTGGAAAGTGATTCAGGGGGTTTTACACCTCGTGGTTTTTCCTTTGATTGCTCAGAAGCGAACCTTGCCCAAGCCCAAAGCTGGAAAGGATTATTTGAGCCTTATTTGATACATCTTTTCGTAAAAGGTGGGTCGGGAGCGGATATCGGCCCATTGAAAGGTAATGCAAAAGTCTTGGCAGGGCTACGACCTGATTCTCAACGCTATTTTGACCACCATCATGCCGAGAACGATACTTTTGAGCATGTGAACAGACGTGAACTCGAATTGGGTGCGGCCACGATGACAAGTTTGGTGTATCTTTTTGATAGGTACGGTATTATATCTGATTGATATAAAATTTTTGGCAACCGGCTAAAACGTCAATTTGAATAATAGCTGCTATGGATTTCCAACCAGTTTTAGAAAGTGATTATGTGCTACTCCGAGCTCTTCAAAGCGTAGATTTAGAGCCGCTCTATCAAGTAGCAAAAGATCCTATGATTTGGGAACAACATCCTTGTAAGAGGAATTTAAGACCAGAATTTGAAAAATTCTTTTTAGAATCGATTGAATCAAATGGGGCATTGATCGTTATCGATAAAAAAACCAATACTATTATCGGAAGTTCAAGATATAACCCGATTTTAGGATTCGAAAATGGAGTCGAAATCGGGTGGACGTTTCTTTCTCGAAACTATTGGGGCGGAAAATATAATAAGGAAATCAAGAACTTAATGATCGAGCACGCATTCAAATTTGTAGAAAACATATTGTTCTATATTGATATAAACAATATTCGTTCTCAAAGAGCGGTTGAAAAATTAAATGGAAGAAAGCTAGAGGGGCTTGATGACAGAAAATTAGCAAGCACCGATTCTGATATTGTAACCTATGTACTTAGAAAGAATAAAGGCTCTAACGAAACCAAAAAAGGCTGGGGGTTAGAATTGTATGTTTATAAGGGTTGGGCTTTCTTTTTTAAATTTTGTTATCTTCGCCGTTCATAAAAACAAGCATAATGCAAGAAGGAATCTACGCAAAATTCAATACTTCAAAAGGAGAGATATTAGTCAAATTAACACACGACAAAACCCCGGGTACGGTGGGTAATTTCGTTGCTTTGGCAGAAGGAAAACAAGAAAATAACGCTAAAGGCAAAGGAGAGCCCTATTATGACGGATTAAAATTTCATAGGGTGATTCCTGATTTTATGATTCAAGGAGGATGTCCCCAAGGAACGGGAACAGGAGATGCAGGATACAAATTCGATGATGAATTTCACGTTGAACTCACACATGAAGGGCCAGGGGTTCTCTCTATGGCGAATTCGGGGCCGGGTACCAACGGGAGTCAATTTTTCATCACACATATCGCAACACCTTGGTTAGATAATAAGCACACCGTTTTTGGGCATGTTGAAAAAGGTCAAGATATAGTTGATGCCATTGCCCAAGGCGATATCATTGAAAGCCTTGAAATTGTTAGGGTAGGGGACGATGCAGAAAAATGGAATGCCTCTGAAGCCTTTGAAACCTTTAAAGGTTCTGGAGCCGAACGTTTGGCCGAAGAAAAAGCAAAACAAGCGGCTGAATTAGACAAAGTGGCTGAGGGTTTTGAAGAGACCGAATCTGGTTTACGTTATAAGATGATTAATACTGGTGGTGGCGAACAAGCCCAAGCTGGTAAAAAAGTTTCAGTACATTATGAAGGCTCGTTGATAAACGGACAGGTGTTTGATTCTTCGTACAAGCGCAATCAGCCCATTGATTTTCAATTAGGAGTAGGACAGGTAATCAAAGGTTGGGATGAGGGTATTGCCCTTTTGAAAGTGGGTGATAAGGCTCGTTTTGTTATTCCGTCTGATTTGGGTTATGGTAGCGCAGGTGCAGGCGGAGTGATTCCACCGGATGCCACCCTTATTTTTGATGTTGAATTGATGGGGGTCGATTAGATCGCTTTTTTCATAAAGAGCTCAAGATGAGTTCAAAAGGAATAAGCTCCTTTTCCAACAATAATGGAAGGGAGTTTTTGCATTTAAACATTTTTTGATTATTGATACCTACTGATTTCTATACAATATAGAGGTCTAAGACTCATCAGTACTTACTATGAGTACAAGTAAGTTCAGACCGATCAGTACAATTAAAATAGTAAAAAAAGTGGCCACTGGGTTATTCGTTTTCGAGACATAGTAGTTATGTTCTGAAAACAACCGAAGCTATAAAAACCCTACTTCAAATAAAGGTTTACTTTGGGTTTTCAATTTCCATTGCGCTGAACTTTAACAACGCAAGGTTAATGACCAATAAAACAAATAGAACACTAAAAAAAGTAACCATAATATAGGATTAAGATTTGCAGGGGGAGGCAATCGTTTAATATTCAACGTCCGATACTATCGAATCGTATTCTAAACAGTACTAAAATTATAATAAATTTGGTAATTATGTTCTTTTGTTGACAAGAACATGGTTATTGTTCATAAAAAAAGGTCCTAACGATGATTCGTTAGGACCTTACTATTTTTAAAAAGGTTTAAAACCTACCTAGTCAACTACCTTCACATTAACGGCGTTCAATCCTTTTTTACCTTGTTGTAGTTCAAATTCTACAATATCACCTTCACGAATTTCATCGATCAAGCCAGAAATGTGTACAAAATGATCTTCGTTCGAACCATCTTCAGTGATAAAACCATATCCTTTTGAATCATTGAAGAATTTTACTGTTCCTTTACTCATAATACTAAAAATTAAAAATTATTAAAGAACAAATATAAGGTATAATCTTTAAATGTCTGAATTTTCGGATGTTATTTCCAAGAGCAAGGTTCCATATTATTTTTTCGCCAATCTTCGCATCATTACCCATTGCTTCAACATATCTCTAGAATCTTGCGCCGGGTAGCCCAAAACGGTCTTACCGGCTTTGATATCGCCCATTAC
>CAZEUV010000015.1:0-4293 GCA_964515285.1 uncultured Maribacter sp.
ATATTGGTGTCTTATGATACCGGTACCACATGGCAATCGGCCAACGACGGTATGGCATGGACAAATGGTGGGCATTTAGATATTGAAACCGGGGCAGATCCCCACATTTGGGCCTGGTCGGCAGGTACGGGAATACAACATGCCCTGATTCCCGATTTTACGGCAACAACGGGCACCCCAACAAATGGTTTATCTTCAGGTATCATACTTTATCCCAACCCCACGACCGATCAATTGACATTGGATCTAACATCATTTTCAAAAGGGGGCAAGGCGGTTATTTTTTCTATGGATGGCCGATTGGTCAATGAATTCACCTTAAACGACAGTACTTTACATACCATAAGTACAAAAGGTTTGGCCTCTGGCCTGTATATTCTCAGGATTGTGGCTACTTCAGAAGATTTTAAGTTTGTTAAGTATTGATGTTGCGTTAAGTTTGTACAACATTATCCTTTTTCATAATTCTTCATCCCTAATTTTTTGATAGCCTTGTGAGTTAACAAGGAATTCATTTGAGTGATCGCAATTTTGTTTAATTGCAGCAGCCTTTCAGCTTGTTCCAATCCTTGATGGATTAATACCGAATTGATGCTTTCCAAATTTGAAAGTACAACCAATTGTTCAAGGCTTGCCATATCTCTAATATTGCCTTTCTCGTTTGGGTTTTCTGAACGCCATTGCGTAGCTGTTATACCAAACAACGCAATATTCAGAATATCTGCTTCTGATGCATAAATAATGGAAGTTTGCTTTCCTGTAACTAATTTTGGGATTAGTTTTTCTTTTATAGCATCCGTATGAATGGTATAGTTCACCTTTGATAAGGTTCTTTGTAAGTTCCAATCTAATTTGAGACGATTACTCTCTTCATTCTTTAATCGTTGGAATTCTTTTATCAAAAAAAGTTTGAATTCTGCACTTATGGCTGAACCAAATTCAAATGCAATATCTTTATGAGCAAAAGTGCCTCCATATCTTCCCGATTTTGAAAATATCCCAACAGCTCCTGTTTTTTCGACCCAAAGTGACGGACTTAATACAAATGACGGTAATCCTGCTTGAGTTTTAAAGTGGTCGAATTCGACCACTTTAAAATCTGGGTTGTACATTCGTTCCCAAGCCCCTAAAAACTCAAGCGTAGTTCGAGTTCTTATCCAGTTTTTAATTACATCCGCAGCTCGGGCAGTATCAGTTTTGGCTTTTGCCATATCTGTAATACAAACATAATCTTCACCATTTTTGTTATAAATGGTTATAGCAACCTCTTGTACGTTTATTTTCTTGTTTTTTGCCATTTATGGTCTTTTTTTCACTTCCATTCCAAATCTTGTTGGTGCTAAATCACCAAAAAATTGTGTCTTTCGAACAGAAGGCCTTTCATACTCAATTGAGATAAGTGTGTTTTCGCCAGTTTGAGAAACAGTTCTTTAGAACTCAAAGGCGGGTAAGGACATTCTATTTTTTTAAGTATACTTTTTTAGATTACACATTAAACTTTCTAATTTAGACATATCTGTTAATACTGGGCCATGACCAAAACATATAACATTTGGTTTTAGTTTTACAATTTTTTTTAATGAGTTAATATTTTCTTCTAAATCATATGTAAAAAAAGATGGTGGCACTGCAAGTCCAACAATTGTTGTTAGTAAATTCATATTTATTAATACATCGCCTACTATTAGAACACCGTCTTTTTCTCGAAAATAAGAAATATGCCCTGAGGTGTTTCCTGATGTTTCAATCACTGTAAACCCTGCTACTATATCTCCTTCTTTTAATGTTTTTGAGACAGGATGACCCTTACCCGCCCAATATTTTTGTTGCAATTTTGTAATTATATGACTTTGTTTAGGGTACTCTTTCGTAGCAAACCCTGACTCAACCACTCCTTTTTCTTTAGCACTACACCATAAGGGAATAGTATAATGATCACAGATCAATTTACTGCTGCCTTGATGATCCGTATGCCCATGAGTTAATGCATGAGCACTTAGAGGCATTCCTTTTAAATTTGATTTGATTTTAGTGAAAGAGTTTCTTGTACCAGAATCTATTAATACATCTTCTATGAGATAGCAGTTAATACCATTTCTAAAAATCAATGGCATATGATAAACGTCTTTTGCTATTTTTCGCATAGTTATGTGACTGTTATATTAGTTGTGGGGCATGACACTCGGTACGGTACTCGTTACAAACGAGCACTAGCGGGGGTGTTATTTATTAATTCTTTCCACCACTTCTTGTGCTATGCGTTTGGTAGAGATCCGAAAAATTTCAATTTCAAATCCAGTTGCGATAACTTCTAAAATTTCATCTTTAAAAGTCAAAAGATAATGATTGTCATTTTCCCATCTAGTTTCGTTAAAAAATGGATGTACTTTGTGAATTTTCTTTAATTCATCAATCCATTTTGAGTTCAGAACTATTTGTGCCCATTCCAGTCCTTGGTCGTAGAGGGGAAGTCCGCTAAAAACTTCATCGTTGGCAATTCCGAACTTAAATGTCTTTCCGTGAAATTCTACTAAAGCGTGGTACTCCTCATAGCCGTCGTGTTCCAACGTCCGATATTCCGAAATCGATTCCTTCTCCCAGTCAGCGATGACATAAGTCAAATAGATTTTAAAGTCTCCAGAATAAACTCTCGGCATTGGTGCGCCTCCATCCCATTTCGGTTTCCAATCTAATATTTTGATTTTTTCAGACTTCAATGGAATGGTTTTAGTTCTCTACAACTCGTTATATCATCAATAAATATAGTGATATCCCGATGTACATTGAGAGATAACACTATGCTCATAGCATCTTTAGTTATTTTCTAAAGCAACTCAATAGATCCTTGCCCAAGTTTTATTTTTCCGTCGTTTTCCAATTTTTTCAATAAACGTGAAATAACCTCGCGTGAAGAACCTAGATCGTAGGCGATTTCTTGATGTGTGGTTTTGATGGTGCTATTGTTTTTTAATCGCCCTTCTTTCTTTAAATATTCTAATAACCGTATGTCTTTGTTTGAAAAGGTCAGTATCTCAATAACGTTGAGCAGTTCTTCGAATTTTAAATTGAACAGTTCGTATACGAATTCGTTCCATTTTGGGTATTTCTTGGCAATGAGCAATACTTTATCTGCTGGTATTACCAATACTTCAGCATCTTCTTCAATGATAGCTTTTACTTGGCTCATTCCATTTTGCATCAATGTCGTCACTGACATGACACAACTTTCACCGGGTTTGATGTAGTACAACAAGACCTCGTTGCCATTAACCGATTCTTCTTTAAACACCTTAACCAGACCCGATATCAATAACGGAATGACCTTTACATACTCACCCTGTCTTAAAATTACCGTACCCGAAATGAAATTCACAATAGAACTAATGGCCTCAATATCGGCTTTTAGTTCGGGCATTTTAGCAAGCTCAGGAAAATGCTGGTCTAAGATTTTAGAAATCACTACCTATCTTTTTATTTAAAGGTAACTAAAAAGGAGTTATTCGAAGTGTTCTTTGATTTTAGCAACAATATCATTTTTGGTGACCACACCTGATTGTTGCCAAACTATTTGTTTTTTTTGAAAGAGAATTAATGTGGGTACCCCTCTAACATTATATTTTGCAGCGAGCGCTTGGTTTTTATCAACATCAACCTTAAGAATTATTGCCACCTCACCCAATTCGTCTTTCACTTCTTTTAGAATGGGGCTCATAGCTTTACAGGGGCCACACCATTCGGCAAAAAAATCTATCAAAACGGGTTTATCTTGACTTAATATTTCTGAAAAGCTTGCCATATTGAAATTTGTAGGTTATTCTTCCTTAAAATCAATGCTCCATATACCCCGTACCTCGTTTGCATTGTACTCTTGAGCCTTGTCTTCAGGGTATAAATTTTTAATTGATGCCAGTACCTCTGGTTTTATATCAGATCCAGGCTTGCCGTGACATTGTAAGCACATGTTGTTTGTAATGATGGGAGCGTAAAAGCGTATCATTTCATTTTCCTTTTCCACAATAGGGGCGTATTCTTCACCAGAGGCCACCATTTTCTTAAAATAGGCGATATGGGCCAGTTCTTTTTCATTGGCCTGATTGTTCTTATTTCTTGGTTTATCTGAAACCCTTTTAATATGGGCATTATGAACAGTAGCCATACTGTCGATCATTGGGTATGCCCTTACATTGCAAAATTTCAATGCGGCGAGGGTTCCCTTTTTTTGAATAGTGCCCATAAGATTTTTGCCCAGTTGTTTTTTGGTACTCAAGGCATATTGCATACCTATTTCTTCAT
>CAZEUV010000015.1:4393-28649 GCA_964515285.1 uncultured Maribacter sp.
TTTTTGCCCAGTTGTTTTTTGGTACTCAAGGCATATTGCATACCTATTTCTTCATGGCTTTTTTGCGAATCATCCGCAGTACTCAGTATTTTACCCTTTTGCACATAGTTTGTTACATCATGCTTTTCTTGCCAATGTTCTTTGAACCATTTAGGTTCTTCAATTTGATAGTCGAACATAAATTCTGCAATATCCCTGATTTCCTCTTCTGAAAAGGACTGGTAGGGCATTACACCAAATTTTTTCACCGCACCTTTTAATTTGGCTTTTTCTTTTGAAGGCTTTTCGACAAATGCCCAAATAGCATCACTGAATTCCTTTTTTGTGGCCCCATCTATATACCTAGTCTTGATCGCTACCATGGGCGGTGCAATTACACTTTCATGTTCCGCCGCAGGGTTATGGCAAATATAGCACTGGGTTTCCATCGATTTTTTGCCTGAATGTGGCGATGTACTTAGCGCCACTTCTTGTTGAGGCACTTCTTGCGAAACAGGCTGCTCTGATTTTTTATCGTTTTTGCAGCTCGCCAATACGGTCAGCGCTATTAATAAGGCTATTTGTTTCATCAGTTCGACATTTTACCCGTGGCACAACTAACGTATGATTTTGCTTTTGAAATCAATGTATTGTCTTCTTCTACTGAAGGGTACCCAAGTGTTTTTAATGTTTGTGCGACCAAGGTGGCATCTTCAGCATTGTCATATTGAAAAGAAATCAAAGATGCATCTACATCTATAGCTACCTCATTGATATTTTTCAAGCCCGTTAGCTTGTTCGTTATTGTTTTGGCACAACCTCCGCATTTTAGGTTTTGTACTTCTATAGTTGCTTTCATTTTACTAGTGTTTACAATGAATAATCAAAGATACTGAAGTCAAGATGGTTTTATCATCCCCAGCGTAAATATCCGCCTTTTAGATCGTAGATTTCGCAAAAGCCCATGTCAGCCAATCTATTGGATGCTTTTTTACTGCGAGCCCCTGAACGGCAATAGATATACATCGCTTTCTCTTTGTCCATTTTTTCAAAAGCCTTACGAAAATCACCCTCTCTGAAAAAATCGATGTTCATGGCGTTTTTTATATGTCCGGTTCTATACTCATTTGAGGTTCTTACATCGACCAATTGTATTTTATTACCCGATATAGCCAGTGCAAAATCGTTTGGATCCAGTACATTGATTGCATCGGACTGAGGTTTTTTTGATTTAAAAAGGGTACTTAAAAATGACATGGTTTTGTGTTTAAGGTTTATACTTTCTAAAAGTACCCTGATGAATAGATCGATACAGTAACTTTTGTTACATATGGTGACAAATAGTATTAAAAAGAGCGGACCATATAGACCGTTCTTTAGGACATTTATCTAATTATTTGAAACTCAGAATGTTTTTTTTATAGAAGTAAGCAGACAAAATTGATTATAATAATTTGATTATCAGTAATTTATAACCAATAAGTTTGCCCGTTCGAGCGCAGTCGAGAACTATACGCAATTCTAAAAAGGTCTCGACTGCGCTCGACCAGACAGTTAGCCACAAAACCAATGAAAAAAGTAAGTAGCTAACTACTGATTTCTATCTTTTTTAATGGGAAACAAGTAATCTACAACTCAAAATATTTTTTTAAGATTTACTCTTAGGGCCTATTTTGAATAGAATAATTGGCCGCGAAGGTTTGGTATTATAGACTAGAATTTATTTTCAAGTCGCTCTAGTCTTTCTTCTATACTAGTCAATTTTTGGAGTATTAGTATGTGCGTCTTTTTGGCATCGATGCCAACAGGGCTGGTATCACTATGTATTTCTTTGGCTATTGCTTCGTATTGTTCTTTTTCGGTCATTGTCTTATTGATTATTACTGACTTTTCCATTCATCGTAACCACCTGAGTAATCATAAATGGTCACAAAGCCCATTTCTTCAAGTACTTTGCTTGCCTTATTGCTTCTTCCGCCTAGTTTGCAGTAAATATAAATTGGTTTTTCTTTGTCTAATTCATCAAATTTGGCAGCAAAAATTTTCATGTTCATGATATCGATATTGATAGCATCATCAATATGCCCCGCATCATATTCGTCAGGGGTTCGAACATCTACCAATTGAACATCTTTACCGATTACTTCGGTTTTCACCGTTTCAATATCGATTACTTCAATGGTTTTGTCGTTTTGTGATTTGCATGAATTAGCAATAACCAATAGAAGTACTAGTATAATATTTTTCATTTGTAGTGTTGTTTGTTAATATACTTTTTCACCTTTTTTTAGCCAAACAGACCATAGTCTACTAAAGCCGTGTATTTTGTTTGTCGTTCCGTTTTGGTCTACTATGGGCCTGTCTTGGTTGACCCATTCAAATAGGCCTCCATATAGGTTTGATGTGTTGGTGTAACCCAAGTTTATCAGTTTTTGCGTTATTTTCTCACTTCGATACCCAATAGAGCAATATACTATAATGTTCTGGTTTTTGGAAACCTCTAAAAGGCGATCTTGTTTAAAATCGTCGTAGCCTATCCAAAGGGCATTTTTAATATGACTTACTTCGTATTCGTCTTTTTCACGGGCATCTAACATAATGATTTCTTCAGAGGCCAAAATATCCGCTACGCCAACCTCAGGGACATCATGTTTTAAGAGTACTTGAAGCATTTTATTATACATGCTGCTTTGGACCATAGTTTCTTTTTGGGTTTTGCCTATAAACATAAAACCAAAAATTAAAAGTAGCCCTATAAAAAAATAACTCTTTTTCATTGGTTTTTTTAGCGGAATAGATAAAAGGAAGTATTCGTAAAAATACTTCCTTTATGTGAAAACCAACTAACAAATTATAATTTAGGAACAACGGTACAGCCTTTCCAGCTCATCATGCCCCCTAATAAATTGTATGTTGTGTTGATGCCAACGGACTCTAAAAGGCGACAAGCGTTCATGCTTCGCTGTCCACTTCGGCAATACACATAATAATTTTTGTCTTTATCAAGGGCTTGAGTGTCTTGCTCAAATTTCACAGGTTGTAAAACATCCATAAGTATGGCGTTCTCCTGAATTCCTTCTGCCCATTCGTTGGGTGTTCTGGTATCTATCAAAACGACCTTATCATCTTTAGCGATTAGGTCTACCCATTCTTCTTGCGTTATATTTTTCATATCAATTGGTTATAGGGTTGTTGGGCATATATGTTCAGATACGGGAATACGAGCTTCTTTAATGTCTTTAAAACCACCTTTGACATCGATCAGATTGTGAATGCCCCTGCTTTTTAAGATAGAGGCCGCGATGACACTTCTGTAACCTCCTTCACAATATATATAGAAAGGTTTTAGCGGAGGAAATTCAGCCAAATGATCGTTTAGAAAATCTAAGGGAGTATTGTTCGCATCAAGAACGTGCTCTGATAAAAACTCACTTTCTTTACGTACGTCAAAAATGGGAAGTTTATCAATATCTAATGCATACTTGAATTGTTGGGCATCAATAGCGCTAACGGTATCATATTCCATAGCTGCTTTTTTCCATGCTTCAAATCCGCCTTCCAAGTACCCCAAGGTGCCGTCAAAACCAACCCTCGAAAGTCGTGTTATGGTTTCTTCTTCCCTTCCTTTGGGCACTATCAATAAAATAGGTTGCTTTACATCGGCGATCAAGGCACCTACCCAAGGGGCGAAGCTGCCATCCAAACCAATAAAAATAGAACGTGGTATATGGCCTTTGGCAAAATCGATTTGATGCCGAACGTCAAGAACTATCGCTCCGGCCTCATTTGCAGCTGTTTCAAATGCCTTTGGGGAAAGGGCCTTTGTGCCACGTTCTAAAATATCTTTTATATCATCATAGCCTTCTTTGTTCATCTTCACATTTAAGGGAAAATACTGTGGCGGGGGCAATAAGCCTTCTGTGACTTCAGAAATAAATTCTTGCTTGGTCATATCGGCTCGCAGGGCATAGTTCATGTTTTTCTGGTTGCCCAATGTATCAACGGTTTCTTTCATCATATTCTTGCCGCATGCAGAACCTGCACCATGAGCTGGGTAGACAATTACATCATCGGCAAGGGGCATTATTTTTTCTCTTAGGCTATCAAACAGAAAACCAGCAAGATCTTCTACGGTAAGTTCACCTATTTTTTGAGCCAGATCTGGCCGACCAACATCACCTAAAAACAAGGTGTCACCACTAAAAATCGCATGGTCTTTACCATCTTTGTCTTTCAATAAATATGTGGTACTTTCCATAGTATGCCCAGGTGTGTGCAAGGCTTGAATGGTTATTTCACCTAGTTTGAACTCTTGGCCATCTTCTGCAATAAGGGCATCAAAAGCAGGATTTGCATTGGGGCCGTAAATTATAGGGGCTCTGGTTTCTTTTGCAAGAGAAACATGGCCACTTACAAAATCGGCATGAAAATGTGTTTCAAAGATATATTTAATCTTGGCATCATCTAATTTGGCTCTATTGATATAGGGCTTTATCTCTCGCAAGGGGTCTATTATGGCGACTTCGCCCTTACTCTCTATGTAATATGCACCTTGAGCAAGACAGCCTGTATAAATTTGTTCGATCTTCATATATTCGGTTTTTTATTCTAACAGTAAAAATAGTCAGGATGATGGTTATATACAGTAACATATGTTACATAATGCCTTTATAACAAGGGTTTTGCGAATAGTTTCAAGAGCTTTTCTGACTTGGTTTATCTAAGTCTTTTTTTGGCAAGTGGGTTAAGCACTAAGATTTCTTTGATTGTAAGGATACTTTTTCCTCTATTTCGGTCTTACTACTAAAGGCAACACAGTGTTCAAAGGCCTCAAAGGTTTTTACAAACACATTTTCTTCACCAATGTCGTGAATTAGACCACTGCTGTACAAGATATCCCTTGTGGGTCCTATGGCCCCGGCAATGACCAATTTCACTCCTTTGATTTTCAGTTCATTGATGGTTTGCCTCAACATATGAACCGCGCTGCTATCAATATAGTTGATCGCTTCAGCGTTGAGGATAATGTACTTCAATCGCTTCCCTTTTTTATCGATATGTTTTAGAAGTTCTTTTTTGAAAAAGTCTTTATTTCCGAAAAACAGCTGCGCATCAAACCTAATAATCAAGAATTCATCGTATGTGTCGCAATCCTCTTCAAAGCGTAAAATGTTCTTAAAGTAATCGGTATTCTTGATTCTTCCTAAAACGGCGATGTGTGGTCTTGAAGTTCTGTAGACCAATAATAACAACGAAACCAATACGCCAATTAATATACCTTCTTTGATGCCGACAGTGAGCGTTATTATAAAAGTGCCCAACAAAAGAAAAAATTCATCTTTACGGTTTTTGAACAACTGAACCGGATATTGGAAATCAATCAACCCAAATACAGCTACCATAATAATCGCCGCTAAAACGGCATTGGGCAAATAAAAGAACAAAGGTGTTAGGTACAATAAGGTAAGCCCAACTACCAAGGCACTAATGATAGGTGATACGCCTGTTTTTGCCCCGGCCTGATCGTTAACAGCGGTTCTTGAAAAACCTCCCGTGGTGGGGTAAGACCTAAAAAACGAACCAATGATATTGGCGGTACCCAATGCAATCAGTTCTTGATTTGGATCGACTTCGTAATCATCATGTTTTTCCTCTACGGCCTTTGCGACCGAGATGGCTTCCATAAAGGCAATGAGCGCAAGTGTTAATGCAATGGGTACCAGTTCAGAAATACGCGAGTAATCAATTGTAGGTGTTTTGAACGATGGTAGGCCATTGGGTACTTCACCTACGATTTTGACCCCCATATCGTTCAATCCGAGGTAATAGACCCCTATGATTCCCACCACCACCACCACCAAGGCCGCTGGTATGCTTTTGTGTATTTTTTTAATTCCCAGTATGGCCAAAATGGCACCTATTCCTATACCCAGCGATATGAAATTTGTTTCTGTTATGCTATCTAAGGCATTCTTAAGAAGAACATGCACTTGGTTGCTTCTTTCAATATTTGCACCTAGAATATGCTTTAACTGGCTTAAACCGATAATAATGGCAGCCGCGGAAGTAAAACCACTGATAACGGGTTTTGATAGGAAATTGACCAAAAACCCCATGCGTAAAAGCCCTAGTCCCAATTGAATGATACCAATGAACAAGGCGAGAAATATCGCCATTGAAATGTATTCGTCAATACCTGAAATGGCCAGTGCCCCTAAACCAGAAGCTACCAAAAGAGAGTCCATAGCTACCGGGCCGACCGCCAATTGCCGTGAAGTGCCCAGAACGGCATAAACCAGTTGCGGAACAAGGGCTGCATACAACCCGAATACAGGGGGAAGATCTGCGATAATGGCGTAGGCCATACCTTGCGGAATCAACATGACACCTACCGTTAAGCCAGCGGCTATGTCTCCTGATAAATAATCTTTTTTATAGTTTGGGAGCCATTGGAGTATAGGAAAGTGCTTTTTCAGCATGAATTTTTTTTTAATGCGAAATTTGGCGCAAAATTAAGAAAACACCTTTTTTTGTACAGTAACATTGGTCACAGAAAATCTATAATTCTAAAATTTTGATATAATTTCGATGTAACTCTATTTTGCCCAATTGCTCCAATTTTTTGAGGAGCCTTGAAATAACGACCCTCGAACTGTGAAGTTCATAGGCGATTTCTTGATGGGTACTATTTATTATATGGTCTTTGTTGATTTTTGATTTTTTCTTGAGGTGGCTGATCAAACGCTCGTCCATTCTATGAAACGCAATGCTATCAAGGGTGGTCAGAAGTTCGTTTAAACGGTTGTGGTAACTTTCAAATACAAAATTCCTCCACGACTTGTATTTTGCCGTCCATTCTTCCATTTTTTCAACAGGCACCATAATCAACTTGGTATCTGTTTCGGCAATCGCCCGTATCTCGCTTTTTGAATTTCCCATACAACAAGTAAGGGTCAAAGAACAGGTGTCTCCTTTTTCCAAATAGTACAATAACAACTCATCGCCTTCTTTGTCTTCACGCAACACCTTGATCGCACCTGATATAAGCAACGGCATTCCCTTAATATATTTTCCTATTTCCATCAGTTTGAACCCTTCGGGAATATCTTTGAAAGTACCCACTTGAAGTATCTCATTGATCAAAGCATCTTCAAATAAGTGGCCATATCCCTCTTTAAGTTCTTGTATCATAGAAAATCACTATTTAAAACGTTCTGCAATATCTTTATCGTATTTAAAAAACATATTGGCCCAAATTGACTTTGATATAGCAGCTATATAGGGCATCAACAAAATTAGTGCAACGACTATCGCCATGAACAATGTAGATATTTTCAGATTTAGCCCGAATAATAATGACAAAACGTACACGGCTACTGCCACTGCTATTCCCACGGCATACGAAACATACATTGAACCGGTGTAGAAACTCGGTTCCATACTATATTTTAATTCACATTTAGGACATCTTTTCTTCACTTTGTTAAAGTTACCCAAATTGTACGGATTTGCCTCTAAAAAATCACCATGGTGACATCTTGGGCATTTTAAAAAGAGGATACTGTATAGCTTTGAGCCTTTTGAGAACATATTTTTTCTTTTGGGGATTTATAATTTCAAATAACGGCTTTAGATCAAGTGATCTGGAAAATCTTTGGTGTTTTCACAACAAATTTGCTCCATGATCTGTTGTAGTTGCGTTTTTAAAAGCGATATGGTATGATTTCCCCCTTTATTGCCCAAGGCGGAAACCCCGTACATAAAAGAACGCCCCAAAAAGGTGAACTCCGCACCACTTGCCATTGTTCTTGCTATATCTGGCCCAGATCGTAGACCGCTATCCATCATTACTTTAATTTGACCTCCGTATTTTTTTGCTATTCTGGTCAGGGGTTTTATCGTTGATTCACCTGCATCTAGCTGCCTGCCCCCATGATTTGAGACAATGATGCCATCTAGCCCTAGACCGATAGCTTTTTCGGCATCGGCCTCATTGGCTACGCCTTTTAAAACTAATTTTCCTTTCCACATATCACGGATCGGTTTTATTCGCTCTTCGTTCAATCTACCTGAAAAGGTCTGATCCATAAATTTGCCCAATTGCCTTAAATCCAAATTTTTGGGCATATAGGGCTTGAGCACCTCAAAACTAGGTTGGCCATGAACCAATGTTCTCAACGCCCAATTTGGTTTGCCCAAAACCTGTAAAATATTGTTCAAAGACATTTTTGGAGGCATGGCCAAGCCATTTCTGATATCACGTGGTCGAAACCCAAAGGTGGGCACATCACATAGAATTACCAATACGGGGCAATGTGCGGCCTCGGCGCGTTTGATGATATCATCGCGCAAACTAGTTTCTGAAGGATGATATAACTGAAACCATGCCTGGCCCTCGGTAATTTCAGAAATACGTTCGATACTGCTTGTGGTTACCGTACTCAGTATAAAAGGTATATTGTGGTCAAAGGCTGCTTTTGCCAAAATTTCAGGTGCATTGGGCCACATTAGCCCTTGAAGGCCAACAGGTGCGATACCAAAAGGCGCATCATAGGTATGGCCGAAAAGTTCAGTCTGCATTTTTGATTCAGAATGCTTGTTCAAATAGTACGGCAAGAGCTCTATATCTCTGATTTCAGATGTATTTTTATGAAGGTTGATGTCTTCGTTGCAACCACCATCTAAATACTCAAAAGCGAATTTCGGAATCTTTTTTTTTGCTTTTTCCCTTAAATCCTCCACCGAAGGGTATCTGCTATCGAATTCTATCTTTGTTTTGTTCTCTTTCATAAATCAAGTGCTATCATTTTTTTCAATTTTTAAAAGTACATTTTTTCCTTGAATTTGTTGAAAGGTCTGTAATCGAACATATTCAATTACCAGAATAAGTTTTTTAGGGGAGATATTTGGTGGGACCATATTCAAAATCATTCTTTAGGCAAGAATAGATAGGATTTTAGATTTTCTCTATTCAGAATAAGGCTTATCTTAGCGGAGATTTTTTATGGAGTGTTAGCTCAGTTGGTTTAGAGCATCGCCTTGACAGGGCGGGGGTCGTTGGTTCGAATCCAATACACTTCACAACTTTTTGGCAAGGCATTGGCTTTTCTTAACTTTGGCCTAAAATAATTTTTAACGCTTCATTATTGTTTTCTAGAGTCTTCGCCTCGGTTGCGGTCACTTTTGTTTTCCATAGATAAACCCTTTTAAGGCTTTTCATTTCTTGTATGTCGGTCAAACACGAATTGGTGACATTGGTACTGTAAAGGTTCAGTGTTTCTATATGTTTTAGATCGGAAAGTAGTGCTATGCCTTTATCCGAAATCGATGTTTTCTCTAATTGAAGTCGGGTCAAGTTTTGAAAATTTGCAACAATTGCCAACCATTCGTCGGTCACATTGGTCTGCGCCAGAGAAAACCAAGTAATATTTGCTGCGATAGTTTCTAAGCTTTGAAGTTTTTTTAAAGTAAGGTCATTACCGGAATATTTTACATCTAGCAGCGGATTTTCACCCCCCAAAGTTTTTATCGTAAAACCGTGTTGTTCTATAGCTGTGATCTGTACACTGTCTAAAGGTGCTATGTTGACGGTTTCATAGTATGGTCGTGGGTTGGTGTCGAGTCCGTAATGGCGTAAAAAAGTAGGTTTTATACTTTCGGCTACTTCAATATCGGAGATCTCTTTATCGAATGTGGCTCCTTGCGTTATCCACCACTCGACTATTTTGATCTCGTCATAGGTAAGTGGGTCACCAACCGGTGGCATGAATTTTATATTTTTCTGAGGGAGCGTGACCCTTCTGAACAATTCGCTTTCCTGAACATTTCTCGCTATAAATGCCTCACCACTTTCGCCACCAATTTGCAACGAATCAATAGATGCCATATTGAGCCCGCCCCTTTGTACATCGTTATTATGGCAAACGAAACATTTTTGTTGAAAAATGGGTTTTACCAAATCGTTATAGACCAAAACGGAATCTGATTTAGATAGATCTATCATCCCTGATTTCTTTTCGATCATTAAATCACGAATGGGTTCTGGGGCGTATTCAAATAAATATTCAGAACCATGGGTGAGGTTTCCACCCAAATGTCCTTCAACCAACAATAGACCAAGTATCAAGAAGTTGACGAAATTGTGCTTAATTTTAGAATACTGCTGTGGATTTTTCTTTAGTCTCCATCCTACAAAGGAAACTACCACTATGGCAATACCGATCCACCGATGTAGAAATAAACCGTCTTCTATATATAGTCCGGTCTCGCCCAACCACCATCCGAAAAAAGCTGCAAAAGCACCACCAATACCTCCTAAAAGCCAAGTATAACCAATAAGATCGCCTGGGCTTTCTACTTTGCGGATTCTTTGATACCACTCCATCAAAATTCCCAAAAGCAGGAAACCGATAGGCAGATGAACCAATAACGGGTGAAACCGGCCTACGAAATTGGTAAAATCAAAAGCTAAAAATAGATTCATTTGGTAATGACGGGTTTAAATGCGATTTAATTTAATGGGATAGGTCTTGCCCGAGTACCACTGCGGAACGTAAAGATTCTCATCATTGTCTACAAACACATCATGTGGGTTTAAAAAAGTATGGCCATCGTATGTCGGTTTTTCAAGAACACCATCACTATATGTTGGTGAACTTCCACCTGGGAAGGATACGATTTTATTGTTTTTATCCAAGATCGCTATCATACCGTCATAGGCTCCCCAGCTTTCGGTCACGATTACAGCAAAGAAAATATTGTCTCCGTGAATTACAGGTCTACATATCGAACAGCCTGGCAATGAAATAGTTTCCAAGTGTTTTCCACCCATGGTAAAGCGCTTGAATTCTTGTTTTGCCCTTGAGGTGATCAATAGCGTAGGGTTATCTGTATTTCGTAAGTCTACCGTAACCCCATGGCAACAATCAAATTCGCTATTGCCTTCCCCTTTGCCGCCAAAGTGGCGAATATATTCTCCTTTAGAGGTGTATTGGATAATGTAATTTTCTCCATAGCCGTCTGCGATATAAATATCGCCATTGGGCGCAATGGCAGTTTCAGTGGGTTTAAACTGAGAAGCTTCGGTATAGCCAGAAAATTCTTTTGGTGGATCAAATGTCATCAGAATTTTTCCGTCTAAAGTGGTCTTGAACACTTTGTTTATATCAGGATCGGTTATAAATAAAAATTGCTCGTTTCCTTCCCCTGAAATCGTCAGGCCATGCGCTCCAGGAAAATCTGTGCCCCAGGCATCCAATACTTTTCCTGATCGATCATAAATAAGTATGTTGTGGTTGTTCTTGCCAGTAACGGTCATTAACAAACGTCCTTTACTATCCATAACCATTTCGTGACAATCATTGATCGGGACTTTGGCAGGGTCTTGAACCCCCCATTCTTTGTCTACGGTATATTTAAAATCTCCGTGGCCTACTATTTTGTCCGGGTTTTTTGTTGCATGTGTCGAACCAAAAGTGAAACTTGGTGCGATTAGACCGGCACCGGTCATTACCACTGATTTTTTTAAAAAGTCTCTTCGGACATTAGTGTTGTTTTTCATTTTGTTTAATTGTATTAAGGTTTAGGCCAATATTTCTTTGATAACCTCACCATGAACATCGGTTAGGCGATAACGTCTTCCTTGAAATTTAAAAGTCAAACGTTCATGATCCACTCCTAAAAGATGCATTAATGTGGCTTGAAAATCATGTACGTGTACTGGTCTTTGTGTTATGTTGAAACCGAAATCGTCTGTAGACCCCAAGGTCATTCCACCTTTTATTCCGGCTCCGGCCATAAAAATGGTAAAACATTTGCCGTGGTGGTCTCTTCCAAAATTGTCAGCGGTCAATTTTCCTTGTGAATAATTGGTCCTTCCAAATTCACCGCCCCAAATGACCAACGTATCCTCTAACATACCGCGTTGTTTTAAATCGGTTATCAATGCCGCGGTCGCTTGATCGGTATCTTTGCACTGGTTTTTAAGTGCATTTGGCAAATTTCCGTGTTGATCCCATCCTTGATGGTACAATTGAATGAATTTCACATCTCTTTCGGCCAATCTTCTCGCCAATAAAGCATTGGCGGCAAACGTACCGGGTATTTTACTGTCTTCTCCGTACATATCATAGATATAATCGGGCTCATCAGAAGTATCCATAATCTCAGGAACGGAAGTCTGCATACGAAAGGCCATTTCATATTGCGCCATTCTTGCCAATATTTCTGGGTCGCCCACATCTTTATGGTTCAATTGCTCTAATTTTTGCAAGTAATCTAATTGCTGCCTTCTTCCTTCGCTGTCAATCCCAGGAGGGTTTGTCAAGTACAGTACAGGATTCTTACCTGCTCTAAACTGTACCCCTTGGTGCTGAGAGGGAAGAAACCCATTGCCCCAAAGTCTTGAATACAGAGGTTGGCCTCCTGTTTTTCCTTTGGTGACCAAGACCACAAATTCGGGAAGATTCTTATTATCGGTGCCTAGACCGTAGCTTACCCATGAACCGATCGATGGTCTTCCCGGCAACTGTGAGCCAGTTTGTATAAAGGTAATGGCCGGATCATGGTTGATGGCCTCTGTGTACATCGATTTTATAAAACAAAGCTCGTCCACTATTTTTGAAGTGTGCGGCATCAAATTGGTCATCCAAGCCCCACTGTCACCATATTGTTTGAAATCTGACAATGTACCTGCGATCGGCAATGAGGCTTGCCCGGAAGTCATACCGGTAAGGCGCTGCCCGCCATGAACACTTTCTGGTAGATTCTGTCCTTGCATTTTGTTCAAAAGTGGTTTATAATCGAACAGATCTAGTTGAGATGGTGCCCCGCTTTGAAACAAATAGATCACGCGTTTTACTTTTGGCGGAAAATGGGGTTTGCCCAGAATATCATTTCCCAAATTTGAGCCTTTGGAAAAAGGTGCGGTATTTGCCATAAGCTTCATTGGGTCTATTATAGATGCAAGTGACAATGCGCCCATTCCCAAACTGGTCTTGGTCAAAAAATCTCTCCGTGTATAATTTTTATTATGATTGTGGCACATAATGTTTTGGGTTATCTTTTGGTATAAGCTTCATCATGGTTGAGCAAGGTATTTGCAACTACGGTCATAGCTGCCGTTTTGTACGTATTCAAAGAATTGTCAAATACCTTATTTCCGACAGTTACATATTTTAAAGCTTCTTTCGGACTATTTTTAAAATACTCTGCTTGATTTTCGAACAATTCTTTCAGCAATCGTATCTCTTCTGTTTTAGGTTTTCTGCTTGTGGCCAATCTAAAGGCATAGGTAATCTGTTCATCCAAATTATTCCCACCTTCTTTTTGAGCCCGTTCGGCAAGCACTCTGGACGCTTCCACAAACTGGGTGTCGTTCAATAATACCAATGCCTGCAAGGGTGTATTGGTGTTTTCACGGGCAACGGTGCACACTTCTCTTGAAGGGGCATCAAATGCGGTCATGGCAGGATGGGGTTGGGTACGTCTGATAAAGGTATACATGCTTCTGCGATATAGACTGTCTCCCTTAGATTCTTTATAGTACATGAGCTCATGGGAAAAACTCGACTTTTCGATCCATAGATTAGGTGGTTGATAGGGTTTTACACTTTTTCCGCCTAGGTGCTTCACTAAAAGTCCGCTTGCTGCCAAGGCGTTATCACGTATCATTTCCGCAGGCAATCTATAGGTATTGCTTCTGGCCAAATAGTTGTTGTTGGGGTCCTTCTGCCTCATTTCTTCCGATGTATATGACGATTGTCTGTAGGTATGCGACATGACCATTATTTTCAGTAACTGTTTTACGTTCCAGTCGCTTTCCATAAAATAAACGGCCAGCCAATCCATCAATTTCGGATGTGTGGGCAATGCTCCCTGTACTCCAAAATCTTCAGGAGTATGCACCAAGCCTTTGCCAAATAACATCTGCCAATACCTGTTAACGGTTACCCTGGCGGACAGGGGGTTGTCTTCTGAAAAAATCCATTGCGCCAGCCCCAATCTATTTTTCGGGTAGTCAGGTAAAAATTTAGGCAAGATCTCAGGTGTATTTGGCGCTACTTTGTAGGTGGGTTGTTCGTAATCTCCTCGGGCATAGACATAGGTTGGGCGTTTTTCGGGCATTTCTTCCATAACCATCACTTCCATCACGGGCATCATTTGTGCCAACCATTTTTCTCTTAGGTGTTTCAGGTCTTTTTCTATTTTACCGACTTCCGGCGATTGGTTTACCCAATATGTCACCGAAGATTTTTTAGGGGTATTCTGTTTTTTGAGTTCGGCATTTTTTTCAATTTCCAAGGGTGTTAATACTCTTGAATACATTTCAATATGGTCTAATCGTCCTATAAAATTTCCGTTTTCCCCTGTAAATGCACGATAGCTCTTTGCTACTCGAACAGGGGTGTCAAAGGGCTCGTGATTTCCACTTCGTATGGTTTTTATCGATTTGTACAGATTGTCAAAGGCAATTTCCGAAGCCATTTTTTCGCCATCTATATAAAGGATCAAATCTTTTGCTTTGGCGGTGCCATCATAGGTAAATGCCACATGTCGCCATTCTTTGGTTTTAACTGAATCTTTGGATCGCATATGAATGTAGTTGTGGGGCAATGAGTGTATCAATCTGGCATTCAAATGATTGAGGCTGTCCAAATAAAAATCCCAGCCCCGCCAAAAATTATTTTTGTCTCCAGTGGTGCCCAGTAGGGTCTGCGTTCTACCCGTGATGCGCTTAGTTGTATTCAGCCAGAGACTGGCAGAAAACTTATCGGTCCATTCAAAATTAGGAATATTGTTCAGGTGCATTTCATCGTACTCTCCGGTAAACTCAAAGGCCTTTCCCTTTTTTCCTTCCACGATTTTTGGTGCTGTGGATGTTGTAGCTTTTGTATTTGCGTCGGCGAAGTATACTTTTGAACTTTTGGTGGTCGCATTTAATGGATAGCGACCTAGTAATCCTTTTTCAGAAAAGTTATTGGGCAATGCCTTGATATAGGTTTCTAAGTTTGCCAGTTCTTTTTTTGTTATGGTCAATTGCTTTTCTTTTTCCTTGATTGCATTATCTAGCTTTTTGAGCTGCTGTTCCGTTTGTGGTGTTGGAAGCGCTAACATCGGCCCATAATTACCATCGTCACCTGTCATGCCAAGTTCTTTTACATTATTGAAAAACGCGGTCATTTGGTAGTAATCCTTTTGTGAAATGGGATCGAACTTGTGGTCGTGGCATTTTGCACAGGCCACGGTAAGTCCTAATAATGCGGTCCCCATGGTTTCTGTACGATCAAAAACATAGTTTAACCGAAATTCCTCATCTATAGCACCCCCTTCTGCGGTCATAGGGTGATTGCGGTTGAATGCGGTCGCCAATTTTTGTTCACGCGTGGCATTGGGGAATAAATCCCCGGCCAATTGCCAAGTTACGAACTGGTCATAGGGCATGTTTTCTTTAAAAGATTTGATGACCCAATCACGCCAAGGCCACATTAAACGGGCACCGTCTGCGTGAAGGCCATGTGAATCGGCATATCTTGAAATGTCCATCCAATCCAACGCCAACCGTTCTGCGTTGGCATTGGAATTTAACAGCCGATCTACAGTTTTTTCATAGGCATTAGGATCTTTGTCAGCTAAAAAAGCATCTAGTTCGGGTATGGTAGGAGGAAGCCCGGTAAGATCCATCGTTACACGGCGAAGTAACCGCTCTTTATCTGCCTGGGCAGAAGGGCGGTAATCGACTTGTAGCAATGCATTCTGAACAAATCGATCAATTTCATTGACGGATTCCCATTCTTTCTTTGGGCTTTTTGGAACTTCGGGACTTTTAGGTTTTGTAAAGGCCCAGTGATCTTTCCATTTTGCACCCTGCTCTATCCATTTTACGATGGTTGCCTTCTCCTTGGCCGTTAACGATAAATGTGAATCTGGTGGTGGCATCAAAATATCCGGATCATCGCTCAAGATACGTCGGATGCTCTCGCTTTTACCAGGGTTTCCAGAAACAAAGGCATGCTCGCCACTTCCAAGTTTTGCAAAAGCTTCTTTCTCTAGATCCAATCGCAGATCGGCTTTTCGGGCATTTTCATCAGGACCATGGCAACTATAACATCTATCTGAGAGAATAGGTTTTACATGAAAATTAAAGTCTATCGTTTCCGGTAGACTCTTATAGGCAACTTCCATATCTTCAGGAATGTTATGGGAGCAAGATGTCGCCACAAACCCTATGCTTACGACAGCTAATTTTAAAATGTTCACTTTATTTTTCATGCTAATTTCCTAAAAATACATTTTTTTACTTAAACTCCTGAGTAATTGTTAGTGATTGAACATATCCGTTGCTATTTCAAGTATTTATTAGTGAAACTCTTCCGAAATTTCGGGATTGAGGGGTTTGTAAAACGAACTCAAAATCGCTACTGTTTCAGTGGCAATATGCCCTCTTTTTTTTCATTCATCCTTTTTTTTGGGTTTTGTCCGTGTTAGTTGCTCTTGCCGTGTATGATCTTTTACATTTGAAGTCCATAAATTTGGAATTTTTCGACAATCGGCCATTTATAACCAATTGAAATGCTGAACAAGGGTATCAAATTTTTAATTCAGAACAAGTTGGTGGCATTTATCATGCTCCTTCTGTTTTTGCTTTGGGGGCTGGTACATGCACCTTTTGATCTTCGTTTGAGTATTTTACCCGAAGACCCTGTTGCCGTTGATGCCATACCTGATATTGGTGAGAACCAGCAGATCGTTTTTACAGCGTGGAAAGGTCGATCACCACAAGATATCGAGGATCAGATCACCTATCCACTTAGTTCGAATTTATTGGGTGTCGCTGGGGTGAAAACGGTGCGTAGTTCTTCAATGTTCGGGTTTTCTAGTATTTACGTGATTTTTGAAGAAGGCACCGATTTTTATTGGTCGCGCAGCCGTATTTTGGAAAAATTAAATGCCCTGCCCAATAATCTTTTGCCAATGGGAGTAAAGCCCTCATTGGGTCCTGATGCCACAGCCTTGGGACAGATTTTTTGGTATACCCTTGAAGGAAGGGATTCTGAAGGCAATGTAACCGGAGGATGGGATCTACACGAACTAAGAAGCATTCAAGATTTTTATGTAAAAAATTCCCTTTCGGCGGCATCGGGAGTTTCAGAGGTCGCTTCTATTGGTGGGTATATTCAGGAGTATCAGGTAGATGTAAACCCTGAATTGATGCGCCAGTACAACATCTCGCTTTCAGAAGTTGTAAAGGCAGTTAAAGAGAGTAATAAAGATGTAGGGGCGAAGACCTTAGAGATAAATCAGGTCGAGTACTTTGTTCGAGGGTTGGGGTATATACAAAGTATCGAAAATCTTGAGAATGCCCAGGTACGAACTGAAAATTTCACGCCGATTCGCATTAAAGATATCGCCGTAGTCAATATGGGCCCAACAGAGCGCAGGGGCATTCTCGATAAAGAAGGTGCCGAGGTGGTTGGTGGGGTAGTGGTCTCTCGTTATGGAGCCAACCCTATGAAAACCATTGCAAACGTAAAGAAGAAAATAAGTGAAATCGCTTTGGGGTTGCCCTCAAAAACCATGAAAGACGGTAGAACCAGTCAATTGACCATAGTGCCGTTCTATGACAGAACAGAACTTATTAATGAGACTTTGGGTACTTTGGGCGAGGCCTTAACCTATGAGATATTGATAACGATTTTAGTGGTTTTGGTATTGCTTTTCAATCTTCGTATCTCAGTCTTGATTTCAAGCCTTATGCCGGTTGCCGTACTCATGGTATTTATCGCTATGAAATTGTTCAAGGTCGATGCAAACATCGTTGCCCTGTCGGGTATTGCTATTGCCATTGGTACTATGGTGGACATGGGTGTCATTTTATCTGAAAATATTATCAGGCATTTGAATCTGAATCAAGATGCCCAGAAAGTCGATGAGGTGGTCTACGAAGCTACCGTTGAGGTGTCGGGGGCCATTCTTACTGCTGGTTTGACCACTATTATAAGTTTTATCCCTGTTTTCACCTTAACCGGGGCTGAGGGCAAACTGTTTACGCCACTAGCTTTTACAAAGACCGTGGCTTTGGCCTCTTCAATGGTCGTGGCGCTCTTTCTGATTCCGCCCTTGGCCGCTAAATTGTTTGGTAAATGGAAGATCGAGAACAAAATCGGTACAGCCATAAACGGACTTTTGGTACTATTGGGGCTTGTGATTTTATTTTTTGTGAATTTCTCGGGAATCATCCTTATCGGTTTTGGGGTGATCGGCATTGCAAAAGGCTTGGCGAAAATCAATACGGATGCAGCGAACCTTTACCGATTGATCTGGGGCGTTCTATCGATCGTAGTTCTTCTAGGTTATTTCTGGAGGCCTTTGGGGTATGGCAATACTATACTTGTCAGTGTACTGTTCGTAGGGTTTATTTGTTTTGTCGTCTTGGGTATTGTTCTTCTCTTTAAAAGATTCTATGAGCGTATTTTGGTGTGGGCCTTAGAGAACAAACTCCTCTTTTTGGGCATACCGACGTTTTTGGTTTTATTGGGCGTTCTGGTTATGGCGAATATGGGTAAGGAATTCATGCCTACCTTAGATGAGGGTTCATACCTTTTTATGCCAACATCAATGCCCCATGCGGGAGTAAATGAAAATAGAAGGGTATTGATGCAGCTTGATATGGCCGTAGCCAATATTCCTGAAATCGAGACCGTGGTAGGAAAAGCGGGTAGAGTAGAGTCGGCCCTTGATCCTGCACCTCTTTCGATGTACGAGAACATGATATTCTATAAACCAGAATTTATTTTGAATGAAAAAGGAAAACCGAGTACGTTCAAAACCAATGAAAATGGTTTTTTCGAAACCAGAACGGGGGATTTTGTAAAGTCGGGCACCGGTTTTGACAAAGACCGATTGATTCTTTCTTCGGATGGGGCGTTTTATAGGAATTGGCGGCCTGAGATTAAGAACAAAGAAGATATTTGGGAAGCTATAGTAAAAGCGACCCAGTTTCCGGGGGTGACATCGGCCCCAAAATTACAACCGATAGAAACTCGATTGGTGATGCTTCAAACGGGTATGCGCGCACCGATGGGCATAAAGATAAAAGGTCAGAACCTGCAAGAAATTGAAGCCTTTGGTTTGCGATTAGAGACTATTCTGAAAGAGGTGGAAGGTGTCAAAACATCTTCTGTATTCGCTGATCGAATCGTAGGCAAACCTTATCTTTTAATAGATATTGACAGAAATAAAATTGCCCGTTACGGTATTTCTATTGTTGAGGTGCAAGAAGTTCTAGAGGTTGCCGTAGGCGGAAAAATACTGGCTCAGACCAGTGAAGGCCGTGAACGTTATGGGGTTCGGGTGAGATACCCTAGAGAATTACGTGCTAGCCCTGAGGATCTTGAAAATATTTATATGTCTTTGAAAGATGGCAGTTCGGTGCCATTGTCTGAATTTGTATCGATCCGTTATGAAAAAGGGCCACAGTTGATCAAAAGTGAAGACGGGTTTTTGACAGGTCATGTCTTGTTCGATAAAGAGAAAGGCTATGCCGAGGTCGATGTGGTTGAAAACGCTCAGAAATCCATCCAAAAAACAATCGATAGGGGAGACTTAAAGGTGCCTAATGGCATTGGCTATCAGTTTACGGGCACTTATGAGAACCAATTGCGTGCCGATAAAAAATTGGCCTTTGTCGTGCCTTTGGTACTGGTGGTTATTTTCTTGATCTTGTACCTGCAATTTCGATCGGTATCGATTTCAATGATGGTCTTTTCAGGAGTTACGGTGGCCTTTGCCGGTGGTTTTATTCTTTTGTGGTTGTACGGGCAATCGTGGTTTATGAACTTTGGTCTTGCAGGAATTAATATCAGGGATCTCTTCAACATGAAGACCGTGAATTTGAGTGTTGCAGTTTGGGTCGGTTTTATTGCTCTTTTTGGTATCGCTACAGATGATGGGGTAGTGATGGCAACCTATCTTAAACAAAGTTTTGATAAAAAGAGCCCTATAGGCAAGAAAGAAATCAGGGCTTTGGTATTGGAAGCTGGTAAAAAACGCATTCGCCCCTGTTTGATGACCACCTCAACTACGATGTTGGCCTTATTGCCCATTTTGACGGCTACCGGTAAAGGAAGTGGTATTATGGTGCCCATGGCAATACCCGGTTTTGGGGGTATGTTGGTTGCATTGATATCTTTGTTTATCGTACCGGTCTTGTTTAGTTGGCGAAAAGAAACGACTTTAAAATATTCGAAACGTAAAAGCATACAAAATGATGTTACTTAAAAAATACGGAGCATATTTGGTTGTTCTAGCCGCAGGCTTGGTTTTGGGCTACATGATTTTTGGTAATTCTACACCGACCGACCGTAATGACCATTCGGTCGAAACCGAAAGCCAAAAGATATGGATTTGCTCAATGGACCCGCAGGTGAGAAAGTCAGAAAAAGGCGATTGCCCAATATGTGGAATGGAATTGATAAAATCAGCAGGGGTCTTAAATACAAATTTAGGAGAGAACCAATTTCAAATGACCGAGAATGCCCTTGCCTTGTCCAATATAGAGACAACGACTATTGGTTCGGGTGCTGTTCAGAATAATACGTTGATGTTGTCAGGTATAATAACTTCCAACGAAAAAACAAATGCGATTCAAACTACGCTCTTTAATGGGCGTATAGAAAAACTAAATGTCAATTACGTAGGTGATTATGTTAAAAAGGGACAACAATTGGGTTTGATCTATTCCCCTGAAATGTATAAAGCCCAAGATCAATTGCTTACTTCGGCATCTTATAAAGACACACACAAAAAAATATTCAAGGCAGCACGAAATACATTGGGTATATGGAAAATGACCGATGAACAAGTCGAAGAGGTTATTCGAACAGGTAAGCCGATGACGAATTTTCCGTTGTACGCCGATGTGTCGGGCACAGTAACCGAAATCATGGCCTCTGAGGGAAATTTTTACAAACAAGGCGACCCACTTTATAAAGTATCTAACCTGTACACGGTTTGGGCCATTTTTGATGCGTATGAGAATCAACTTCCGATGTTGAAAGTAGGCCAAAAAGTGACCATTTCATCAAGTGCTTTCAAGAACCAAAAACTCAAAGCCAAAATTTCTTTTATCGATCCTGTATTGAACCTATCGAAAAGAACGGTATCAGTTCGGGTTACCCTAAACAACAAGGATCGCTTGCTGAAACCGGGAATGTTCATTGAGGGTGGGGTAGAGGTTGTTGGGGAAGGTCAAGTATTGACAGTACCCAAATCTTCGGTATTATGGACCGGAAAAAGGTCATTGGTTTACGTAAAGCCAGATGCTGATCGCCCCGTATTTGAAATGACGGAAGTTACCTTGGGAAATGCAATCGGAAACTCTTATGTTATTTTAGGTGGCCTAGCACAAGGTGATGAAATCGTAACCAATGGTACATTCACCGTAGATGCAGCTGCTCAATTGCAAGGAAAGAAATCAATGATAACCAATAATACATCGAAAAAGGATAACAAGCACAAAATAGATAGTACCAAAATACTTTTAAATTTTAACGAGGACATAAAAAAGAAGTTCATAAAAGTAATCGACGTATATATTGACGTAAAGAATGCCTTAGTGGAAACCGATGCGAAAAAAACTTCGTTTCATGCGAGAACGATGTTCAATGAACTAAAAAAAATAGATCTGGGTTCGCTCAATTCAGACGTGCTTAAGTATATCAACACTATTAGTAAAACTACCGAAGAGATGGCGAACTCAGCGAGCACCAAAGAACAGCGAACCCAATTTAAACCACTGTCAGAAAGTATGGTGGCTCTAACCTCAAGCCTTAGCGGAATGGATCATACGGTTTATGTTCAGTTCTGCCCCATGGCCGATGGCAATAAGGGGGGTAGTTGGTTGAGTTTTGAAAGCAAGGTATTGAATCCCTATTTTGGCGAAAAGATGCTTAGCTGTGGTAGTGTTACCCAGACTATTCAGTAATGATTTAGACGAGGCTCAGCAATCTTTCAAGCGCCATGCCTCGTGAGCCTTTTATCAGAAGATCGCTATTGTGGGGCAATTTATTTTTTTTCAAAAAGGTTTCGACCGCTTCGTACGATTCAAATGTTTTTAGCGGAGTGTTTACAGCATTGAAATTCTCACCGATCAAATAAACATCATCAAAATTCATTTGTTTGGCCAAGTCCGCAATGATTTTGTGTTCCGCTGCTGCGGTTTTCCCCAGCTCGAACATATCCCCTAAAAAAGCGATTTTAGTGCCGCCTTGCATAGTGTCAAAATTTTCAAGGGCAGCTTTCATACTGGTAGGGTTCGCATTGTAGGCATCTAATATGATAGTGTGTCCGTTTTTTTCTAAAATTTGTGAGCGGTTGTTTTCGGGTATATATTCTTCTAAGGCAATTTTGATATTATGTACAGGAACATTAAAATACTTGCCCATAAGAATTGCCGCAGCGCAGTTAGTGAAGTTGTACGAACCTATAAGATGTGATGTGATCGTGGAATTTTCTACTTTGATTTTCACGAACGGATCAGCACTTAGGAATTCTATTTTATAGTATTGTTGGTTATTGGTACTGAACCCAAACTTTTTGATATGGCTTTTCAGTTTTTCTGTCTGAATGGGGTCATCAGCATTTAAAAAAACCGCCTTGTTGTTTGACAATAGATAATTGTACAATTCGCTTTTTCCCTCTATCACCCCTTTCTCACTTCCGAAGCCTTCTAAATGCGCTTTACCGAAGTTGGTGATATAGCCAAAGTCAGGCTGTGCGATCTTACATAAAAAATCGATTTCTTTTTTGTGATTGGCACCCATTTCTACCACCGCGATTTCAGTATCGGGCCTTATTGACAGTAAGGTCAATGGTACCCCAATGTGGTTGTTGAGGTTTCCTGTCGTTGCTATAGTTCTATATTTTTTTGAAAGTACGGCCAATATCAATTCTTTGGTAGTGGTCTTGCCATTGCTTCCCGTTAGGCCGATGACTTTTGCAGTACTTTGACCTCTATGGTAGGTAGCGAGGTCTTGTAAGGTTTTCAGAACATTATCGACCAAAACGAACTTATCTGAAACGACCTGTTTCTCTTCATCGACAACGGCATAAGAAGCCCCTATTTTTAAAGCCTCGGATGCATATTTATTTCCATTGAAATTATCCCCTTTAAGGGCAAAGAAAATACAGTTCTCGGTTATCTTTCGAGTATCGGTAGAAACTTTGTAATGGCTTGAGAAGAGAAGATGCAGTTCGGCTATTGTCATAAGGTGGGTCCTAAAAATTCATTCGCATCAAAATTTTCAGAGCTTTTCATAGACAATATAAATTTTTAAAATACTATCGGGATAATGTAAGAAAATTTGGAGCGGTATATGGAAAGCTCTGGAGAGCCTTTGGAAACAAAGATAATAAACAATCTGACATTGTTATATTTTGTCGAAATAGTAACGGCCAATCCAAAAGAACATGCCTTGCATCTCATCCATTCTATTTGTTTTTTGAAAGAAATGAATTTTTAGAACCCGCCTTAAGACAAAAGTATAAAAAAAGCCCCGACAATACTGTCAGGGCTTCAATCTTTAAAAAGTGTATTTTATTTTACTTTCTTCCCTCTAGGGGTCTTGTTCTTTGTTTTTGATTTAGAACCAACTCTTGACATGGCACATCTAAAGCCGATATAATCGGTAGCCATAAACTGTGGCAAATATCTACGTTGTGCTGGATCTAACCAATAGGCCCTATCTCTCCATGAACCTCCTTTGAAGACACGTGCCTCATCGTTGATCAATGTTGTTCTGTTATTTGATTTGTCATAAGAACGAATCAATTTCCCTAGAGAATCACGCTCAACCTTGTGTTTTGGAGAATCGTACATTTTTCTAGTGTCTTCTTCATCGCTGAATCGGTCAAAGAACCTTGAGGAACCTGCATCACCATCTCTATAACCTCTATTGTCACTAGATGAGAAGTTGGTTCTTAAATAGGTTTCTTCTTCATCTACGGGAATCATTTTGATTTCACCAGGTAGGTTCAGGGCAACTATTTTGCCGTTTGGCAGCGTATCGAATACCACTGAATCTTTAAGTATGGTTACTTTGCCATCTTCACCGATAGCTGTTTTCATATACACATTACCTCTATAGTAGTTAAAATCACTGACTTCGTCATCGACTATGGGTCTGTATACATCAGCTACCCATTCAGCGACATTACCGGCCATATCATATAAGCCAAGATCATTGGGTTTGTACGACATTACTTCGGCTGTGATATCGGC
>CAZEUV010000015.1:28749-40718 GCA_964515285.1 uncultured Maribacter sp.
ACCTCACCTGAACTCGCTTGGTATTTGGCATCTTTAGATAGATAACCTTCTTTTTCCAACATTACCTCGTTCACACGGTCGGTTCTCCATTCGGCGAATTGAGTCGCTTGAATCCAACTGACACCTACTACAGGGTATTCTGCATAGGCCGGGTGACGTAGATAGTTATTGGTCATGGTTTCATTGAACCCTAAACGGTTTCTCCAAACCAAAGTATCGGGTAAAGCACCTTTATAGATGTTCGCGTATTTAGGATTTTCAGGGGGGTAAACACTTTTCAAATAGTCTAAGTATTCCAAGTACATTACATTGGTTACTTCAGTCTCATCCATATAAAAAGATTGAACGTGTTGCGAGGTTGGGGTATTGTTCCAATCGTGCATCACATCATCTTGTACTTTTCCTTTCGTAAAAGTACCACCCTCAACGAATACAAGTCCGGGTGCGGTTACCTGCTCCTTAAAATCTGTATTGTATTGAAAGCCACCTTCTTTGGCATTTATTTTCCAGCCTGTAGCTCTTGAAACATTTTTTGAAGAAGACTTTTTACAGCTGGTGACCGTAAAACCTCCTGCTATTACTGCACAAGAAAGTACAACTTTGATAAACTGTTTTTTCATAATTAGGACTTGAGTTCAAATGATTAAACTACGTTCAAAGTAGTTTGGTATTTGTGTTTTGATTAATTTTAAATATCACTTTCGGCATATAAAACGACGATTTGGATATAATATTTCATTGTCAGAAAAATATTTTTCAAACCTGCCCGTCCGGCAGGCGAGTTGTATTACGCATAAAATCGTAATGATGGTATTTAAAATTTATAACGGTATAAAAACCTTTATAGTATTGTTAACCTTTCATTTCTTTTTACATTAATAAGTGATATTGGCAGATAATCAAAGTGGCATACATGCCCTTTAATAGGTGCGAAATTTATATATTTGAAGCAGCTATTTTGAAAAGAAGTTTTTTTTTTGAAAATAATATTGAATATTGCACAAGATATTCCTGAAATAGCCGTTTACGTGTAATACAACCATTATATTTTAATATTCGGTTGTATTTGTTGAATTTTGTAGACTAAATATAGCTAGAGAGAAATGAAAAAATTATCAGTATTGTTTTTACTTGCCTTTGCATGTAAATTATCAGCTCAAGATAGTGATAGGGTTATTACAACCGCAGTTCCTTTTTTAACGATTGCAGCCGATGCGAGAGCAGCGGGTATGGGCGATATGGGTGTGGCAACTTCTACAGATGCCTTTTCACAACAATGGAACCCGGCGAAGTTCGCATTTGCAGAGCGAAAAATGGGAATCGGGTTGAGCTATACTCCTTATTTAGAGAGTATAATTACCGACATAGCTCTTTTGAACGCTAGTTATTACAACAAGATCGATGATCAAAGTGCTTTTGCCCTTAGTCTTCGGTATTTTACCTTGGGTGAAATCGAGTTGAGGCAATTTGCCAATGACCCTGGTACCTTGGCCAAGCCAAATGAATTGTCATTAGATGGTTCGTATTCATTGAAATTGAGCCCTACGTTTTCTATGGCCGTTGCTGGTAGGTATGTACGATCTAACCTGAAATTACCTCAGAATGGTGATGTTGATTCTCAGGCCGCTAGTTCATTTGCCGTTGATATTGCAGGGTATTACCGTTCAAGGGAAAAGGCATATAGAAGTTTTGATGGCCGTTGGAGGGGAGGATTCAATTTTTCAAACCTTGGGGGAAAAATACAATACGATGCTGGAGGACAAGAGAATTTTCTTCCTACGAACTTAAAGGCCGGTATTGGGTTTGATTTTATCCTGGATCAGGATAACGTTGTTGGTATTACCACTGAATTTAATAAGCTATTGGTGCCGACTCCACAAGACTTCAACAATGATGGCATTATAAACGCTGCAGATAATGAAGAGTACCAGAAAATAGGTTTCTTCAACGGAATTTTTAAATCTTTCGGTGATGCGCCAGATGGTTTTAGCGAAGAGCTAAAGGAGTTCACCTGGGCACTTGGAGCAGAATATACCTATCAAGATTCGTTTATGATCCGTACAGGGTATTTCAATGAAAGTGATGTAAAGGGGGCTAGAAAATTCTTTAGTTTAGGTGCAGGTTTTAAATTTAAGGCAGCACAGATCGACCTATCTTATTTATTCTCTACGTCACAAGTGAGAAACCCTTTGGAAAATACGTTGCGTTTTTCCCTTACCTTTAGTTTGGGTGATGAGTATTTCAATGATTGAGAAACAAGATTTTAAATATAATTTTAAAACAAAACCTGCCCAGTGCAGGTTTTGTTGTTTTAAACCAGATGCTTATTTTTAAGAAATGAAAAAGAAAAAAATATCTTTTGAGTTGTTGGTTTTCGATTCGGTCGAAGAGCTTTCTTCAGAAGATCGACGGCTGATGCAAACAGCAGTCGAGGCGAGAAAAAATGCCTATGCCCCATACTCTAATTTTCAAGTGGGTGCGGCCCTTCTTTTGGAAAATGGCGAGGTGGTTATTGGTAATAACCAAGAAAATGCTTCTTACCCGTCGGGACTATGTGCAGAACGTGTTGCTATATTTCAAGCTGGAGCTAAATATCCGGGAATTGTGATGAAATCTATTGCAATCTCTGCAGCATCGGCCAATTGCAAGGTTGATAGGCCGGCAGCACCCTGTGGCAATTGCAGGCAATCGATTTCAGAATACGAAGTAAAGCAAGAACGGCCGATTCAATTGTTGATGATGGGTGAGACTGGTGAGGTACTGAAATGTAGTTCTGTGGCCGATATTCTTCCGCTTGCATTTAACAGTTCCTTTTTAGAATAATCGATAACAGCATGACTTCAATATCTATATAGGTCTAAGCTCACATTTTTGAACGGTCTTGTTATACCCTTGTTTTTCAATAAACCTTTTTCCGCTATTGAATTAATATGTATTTTTGTTTTGCTCAAAAAGAGAAATTCCGCAAAAATATAGTTGATGAAAAAAATCACCAAAGAGGTTTACTTAAAGTGGTACGAAGACATGTACTTTTGGAGAAAATTCGAAGATAAACTCGCTGCCGTATATATTCAACAAAAAGTTAGGGGGTTCTTACATTTATACAATGGGCAAGAAGCGGTTCTGGCTGGTGCCCTACATGCAATGGACCTGACCAAAGACCGTATGATAACCGCATACAGAAACCACGTACAGCCAATAGGTATGGGTGTCGACCCAAAAAGGGTTATGGCCGAGTTGTACGGTAAGGTTACCGGAACATCGCAAGGTATGGGAGGTTCTATGCATATCTTTTCAAAAGAACATCGTTTTCATGGAGGACACGGAATCGTAGGTGGGCAAATACCATTGGGTGCAGGAATGGCATTTGGTGATAAATATGCAGGTCGTGATAATGTTACTCTTTGTTATATGGGTGATGGCGCCGTTAGACAAGGGGCTTTTCATGAAGCGTTGAACTTAGCGATGCTTTGGCAATTGCCCGTGGTTTTTGTCTGTGAGAACAATGGGTATGCTATGGGTACTTCCGTAGCACGTACATCGCACTCAACCGAAATATGGAAACTTGGGCTAGGTTATGAAATGCCCTGTGGACCGGTAGACGGAATGAACCCGGTAGCTGTTGCAGAAGAAATGAGCAAAGCTATAGATCGCGCCAGAAGTGGTGGTGGGCCGACCTTTCTTGAAATGAAAACATATCGCTATAGAGGTCACTCTATGTCAGATGCGCAGCACTATAGAACCAAAGATGAGGTTGAGGAGTATAAAAAAATCGACCCCATTTCACAGGTTTTAGAGATTATCAAAGAGAATGACTACGCCACGGAAGATGAAATCGCCGCTATTGTTAAAGATGTAAAGACGAGGGTGTTGGAATGCGAGAAATTTGCCGAAGAATCCGATTATCCCCCTGTACAACAATTGTACGATATGGTATATGAGCAAGAAGATTTTCCGTTTGTACAACATAAATTATAAGTAGATGGCAGAAGTAATCAATATGCCCCGTTTAAGTGATACCATGGAAGAGGGCACCGTTGTCGCATGGTTGAAAAAAGTGGGGGATAAGATCGAAGAAGGAGATATTCTAGCTGAAATAGAAACCGACAAGGCCACGATGGAATTCGAATCTTTTCATGAAGGCACGTTGTTGCATATTGGAATAGTCGAGGGCGATACCGCCCCTGTCGATTCATTGTTGGCTATTATAGGGGAAGAGGGAGAGGATGTGTCCGGATTATTGAATAGTAGCCCTGAACCTATTGAGATAAAAGAAGAGGTTGGCCAGACGGAAACCAAAGAGGCCGTCGCCACTACCGAAACTTCTGAGGTCAATGAAATACCTGAGGGTGTTGAGGTCATTAAAATGCCACGCCTTAGTGATACTATGGAAGAAGGTACCGTGGTCGCATGGTTGAAAAAGGTTGGTGACACCGTTGAAGAGGGCGATATTCTAGCCGAAATAGAAACAGACAAGGCCACGATGGAGTTTGAATCGTTCTATTCAGGTGTTCTATTGCATATAGGTATACAAGAGGGCGAATCTTCACCCGTAGATGAGGTATTGGCCGTTATAGGCCCTGTAGGTACGAATATTGATGCTGTTTTGAGTAATGCAACTGTTGCTACAACAAGTAATACATCCATAGAAAACAAAAAACCTGCCTTGCTGGTAGGCAGGGAAGAAAAAGCCGTTGAACCGAATCAAACCGAAAGTGCCGAAACTCAAAAGGCCAATGACGGTCAACGGATATTCGCATCGCCATTGGCAAGAAAAATAGCCAAGGAAAAAGGAGTGAGTCTTTCAGATGTAAAGGGTTCTGGTGATCAAGGCAGGATCGTAAAAAAAGATATCGAAAATTACCAGCCTTCACAGAAAACGACCAAATCAAATGAAGTTGCTCCTAAAGAAGCGGTATCGGTCAGCAATGTTATTGCACCAATAAACCTTCCCATTGGTGAGGAAGGCAGTGAAGAAGTTAAGAATTCACAGATGCGAAAGATTATCGCCAAACGTTTGGCCGAATCAAAGTTTACCGCACCTCATTACTATTTGAATATCGAGGTTGACATGGACAATGCGATCGCCTCAAGAAAACGGATTAATGATCTGCCCGAGACCAAAGTATCTTTTAATGATCTTGTAGTCAAGGCCTGTGCAGCTGCTCTCAAAAAACACCCACAAGTAAACACAACTTGGAACGGTGATACCACGCGTTACAATCATCATATACATATAGGTGTGGCGGTGGCTGTTGATGAAGGTCTAGTTGTGCCAGTATTGAAATTCGCAGATCAAATGAGCCTTACCCAAATAGGTGCATCGGTCAAAGATATGGCAGGTAGGGCGCGTAACAAAAAATTGACACCAGCAGAGATGGAAGGCAGTACGTTTACCGTTTCCAATTTGGGTATGTTCGGTATTGTTGAGTTTACTTCGATTATCAATCAGCCGAATTCGGCGATTCTATCCGTAGGTGCTATTGTTGAGAAACCTGTTGTGAAAAACGGTGAAATCGTTGTGGGCAATACAATGATCGTAACCTTAGCCTGTGACCACAGAACCGTTGATGGTGCCACAGGGGCGCAATTTTTACTTACGCTGAGGTCGTTCTTGGAGAATCCGGTGACGATGTTGGCCTAGGGTCAGAACCAAAATAGCTTACCTTTAAACCAAAAGTATATAGACCGCACTATGAGACAACTAGCTTATTTATTGATTTTGCTTATACTGGTAAGCTGTGGATCCACAAAGCTTCAAGAAACCAATGCTGAAAATATTTCGCCCCCTGCAGGTCCTGAAGGGGTAAAAGGTTCCGTTGTTGTAGATGAAAAGCAAGATGAGATCAAAGATGCCGTTGCAACAAAGACAATCGTTCGAGTGCCAAATTTTTCAAACAGTGAAGGCGTGGGCAAGATTCTTGGTTTTCTTGCTTCTGATGAATTGAAGGGAAGGGATACGGGCAGTGAAGGCATTGAACAAGCCGCTCAATTTATCGAAGCTATTTTTAAGGAAAATAATAGTACGCCCTATTTTTCTTCCTACAGGGATACGATATCTAATTTTGATAAGCCCGCATACAATATAGTGGGCATACTTGAGGGCAATGATCCAAATTTAAAAAATGAATTTGTTGTCATCGGGGCGCATTACGATCATATAGGAATTCAAAAGGCCAAAAATGGGGATATTATTGCCAACGGCGCCAATGATAATGCTGCAGGTACAACGACAGCTTTAGAACTGCTCAGGTATTTTGGTAATACAAAAACCAATAAAAGAAGTCTCTTGTTCGCTTTTTTTACCGCAGAGGAAAAAGGACTATTGGGTTCTAAGCACCTCGCTGAAAAATTGAAGGAAAAAGGGCTAGATCTATACGTAATGCTCAATTTTGAAATGGTGGGGGTGCCTTTGGTAGGTAAAGATTATGTTGCCTATGCCAGCGGATATGAAAGATCGAACTTAGCCGATATCTGTAATGGTTATGCCGGTGAGAAACTGGTGGGCTTTTTACCAAAGGCAAAAGAATTCAGTTTGTTCAAGAGATCTGATAACTATTCTTTTCATGAAGTGTTCAACGTGCCGTCGCAAACCTTTTCTACCTTTGATTTTACCAATTTCGACCATTACCATCAAGTAGGTGATGAAGCCGATATTATGGACTTTGACCATATGGCCGGTTTAGTGAATAAATTTATTCCAGTGATGGAAGGTATTGCCAACGCACCCGTAAAAGAGATAAAATATCACTGATGGCCAATGTAATTATTACTGGGTCTAGTAGGGGCATTGGCTTTGAACTGGCAAAACTCTTTGCCGACGAGGGGCATCGTGTTTTGGCGCTCTCAAGAAACGAGAAACCCATTGCTGCACTAAATCACGCTAATATTTCTACGTTTTCTTTTGACCTTTCAGAACCTTCTGATTTTAAAAAACTGGAAGATTTTTTAGATGAGAATTGGAACACTGTAGATGTACTCATCAATAATGCGGGAAAATTGGTGAACAAACCTTTTTTAGATACTACCGCTTCTGAGTTTGAAGCCGTTTATAAAGTAAATGTTTTTGGGGTTGCCGAAGTCACCAAGGCGGTAGTGCCAAGAATGTTGAAAACGGGCCATGTGCTGACCATAAGTTCTATGGGCGGGGTTCAGGGCAGTATGAAATTTCCGGGGCTTTCAGCCTACAGTTCAAGCAAGGCCGCCGTAATAACCTTGACCGAACTTTGGGCTGAAGAGTTCAAAGAAATGGGTCCCTCGTTCAATGTATTGGCTTTGGGTGCCGTACAGACCGAGATGCTCGAAGAGGCTTTTCCTGGGTATCAGGCACCAACTTCTGCTTTTGAAATGGCAAGTTATATCAAAAATTTTGCCTTAACAGGACATAAAATGTATAACGGTAAGTTGTTACAGGTTTCCAGTAGTACACCTTAGTGTAATGAAAAATCACGGTATATCAGGGTTTTGATGTTCCCTTTAATTCAGTTGTCTTCAAATAAACAGTATCCTATTGAGAGCTGTACATTTCTCAATATAAAATTCAAAAGAACTATTTTTGTGCCAATGCATGAGGTTCTAGAAAAATATTTGCCCGAGCGGGCCGTAACACCTTGCCTTGAATTGATCCAAAATTCGGGCGTACATTTAAAAATAGTAAACCAACGGGTAACCCGTCATGGTGATTATCGTAAAATGCCCAACGGTTCGCATCAGATAACCATAAATGCTACCTTGAACAAATACCGATTTTTGATAACGCTTGTTCATGAAATTGCACATTTGGCCGCTTTTGAAAAATTCGGACGAAGGATCAAACCTCACGGCTTGGAGTGGAAGCACACCTTTCAATATATGATGCTCCCCTTTATCAGGCCCGAGATATTCCCTTCAAGATTGCTACCGTTATTGGCCCTGCATTTTAAAAACCCGAAGGCGAGTAGTGATACCGATGCCAAATTATCATTGGCCTTAAAAAGTTTTGACGTACAACATACCGATAAATCCTACGTTTTTGAGTTGCCTTTGGGAAGCGTTTTCCGCATATATAACGGTAAACTTTTTAAAAAGGGAAACAAGCGTGTAAAACGCTTTGAGTGTATAGAAATGGCTACTGGAAAAGTGTATGTTTTTCAACCCAATGCCGAGGTGGAATTGATTAATTAAACGATTTTGTGAGGTACGAAGCAAACTGTAACTTTGGAAATGGAATATGACAGATTTCCTTGCTGCGTTTGCAATGACCATAAAAAGTAAAAAATGAACAAAGATTATTATGCAGTATTAATGGCAGGTGGGGTTGGATCTCGATTTTGGCCCATAAGCACTTCTGATTACCCAAAACAGTTTCATGACATGTTGGGTACAGGGGATACCTTGATTCAAAAAACCTTTCAAAGGTTGAACAAGTTCGTTCCGACCGAAAATATTCTGATATTGACCAATGAACGTTATAACGATCTGGTCTTAGGGCAACTACCGATGGTAAAACAGGAACAGGTAGTACTCGAGCCTGCAATGCGAAATACTGCACCTTGTATTTTGTATGCCGCAATGAAGATTCAAAAAATGAACCCTAACGGGCTAATGATCGTTGCGCCAAGTGATCATTGGATCGAAGATGAAGAAGCCTTTGCAAAAGATGTCACCATGTGTTTTGAAAAATGCTCTAAAGAAGAGGTACTGTGTACTTTAGGAATAAAACCGACTTTCCCCAATACCGGTTTTGGTTATATAGAGTATGAAAAAGAAGGAGGTGACGATATAAAAAAAGTACATCAGTTTCGCGAAAAACCTGATTATGGGATGGCCAAGGAGTTTCTCGCTCAAGGAAATTTTTTGTGGAATGCTGGTATTTTTATGTGGAGCGTAAAAACCATCGTCAACGCCTTTGAAAAATATCAGAAAGAACAGTATGCTCTGTTCGAATCAGGAATGTCGTGTTATAATACTTCTGATGAGCAAGGCTTCATCAACGAAAATTACCCGAAAGCCGAAAACATTTCTATCGATTACGCTATTTTAGAACACTCAAAATCTATTTTTGTACTACCCGCAACCTTTGATTGGAACGATTTAGGAACCTGGGGCTCTCTTTACGATAAATTAGAGAAAGATGAAAACAACAACGCCGTTGTGAACAGCAAGGTTGTTTCGCAAGATGCTTCCGGTAACATGATTCGTTCTCCCAAAGGTAAAATTGTGGTCGTAGATGGCTTGAACGATTATATTATCGTTGACAAAGAAGAGGTATTGCTGATTTATCCCAAATCAAAAGAACAAGATATCAAGAAAGTACTGAACAAGGTGAAAGACAAATTTGGGGATCAATATGCATATTCATGAGCGAGAATTTAGACCAAGACAACGATGCTCTTTCTGAGGAGCCGATCGAAAGTAAAGAGGAGGTAAAAAAAGATTTTCAAGGGCTTTTGGAAAGCACCAAAGAATTTCTTTCTGAACTTTTGAGTATTCATAGGAATACTGATAAAGAGGCCGCCAAAGCCGATATCATTGCAGATATTCCGTTCAAGGGGCATACCTCATGGATTTTGATATGTTCTATTTTTATTGCCTCTGTTGGTTTGAATGCAAACTCGACTGCCGTCGTTATAGGTGCAATGCTGATTTCACCGTTGATGGGGCCGATTTTGGGCTTGGGCATGTCGCTGGCGATTAATGATATCGATACCCTGAGAAGGTCCCTTAATAATTTGGCGGTAATGGTTGTATTAAGCGTGTTGACGGCTTTTTTGTTTTTCTATTTTTTTCCGTTGCAGACTGAATCTTCTGAATTATTGTCAAGAACAAAACCCGATATTAGAGATGTATTGATCGCGTTTTTTGGTGGCTTGGCCTTGGTTATTGCCAGAGCCAAGAAAGGAACAGTTGCTAGTGTTATTTTCGGGGTTGCCATTGCCACCGCCTTGATGCCACCTTTGTGTACGGTAGGTTTTGGTTTGGCTATAGGCAACTATGAGTATGCGGGCGGTGCTATGCTTCTTTTTGGTATCAACACGATTTTTATCGCTTTGGCCACGTTTATTGTATTGAAGATATTGCGTTTTCCGATGGTACGCTATGCCGATTCAAAAAGACGGAGATTGATAGCGCGACTGGTCTCTATTACTGCTTTGGCGGTTATGATACCGGCCGGTTACATATTTTGGGAAGTTTATCAAGAGTTTCGGTTTAAAAGCGATGCGAACACATTTATAGAACAAAATATCATACCGTACAAATTCACTAAGGACGGTCGTTTTTTAAAGAATTTTTCAGAATTGGAATTCAATGAAGGATTAATGCCTTCTATAGAATTGGTATTTATGGGCAACGAAGGAATACCTGATGGTGTTGCAGCCACTTGGAAGGCAAGAATGAGCGAATTTGATTATTTGAAAAAATGTGAGCTGAAACTTGTTCACGGTGCTCAAAATCAACAGATCAATCAGTTGAAATATGTTGAAGAACTGTACCAATCGCAAAAAAACCAATTGTTGGGCAAGAATGAAAAAATACGCTTGTTAGAATCAGAAGTAAATCAAATGAAACGATTCAAGGCCAAACAAATACCGTTTCATGATTTAAGTGCCGAGGCCAAAAGTAATTATGAAAGTTTGATCTCTTTGGGCTATGCCCATACCATTGTCACCGATTTCACAAAGGTAGACACCATACCTGTTTTTGAAGTAACCTGGAAACCTTCTGCCAAGAGGGCCAAAACCGAAGTGGATACCAAAAAACTTCTCAACTGGTTGAAAATAAGGCTGAAAGATTCTACAATTCAATTAAAAGAAATCGCTTCGAAACAAGATTGATTTTCTAAAGGTACAGTTGACGTACTTTCTTAAAGAGTTCAGAAGAATACACAAAATCGGTAACTGCCTTATTATCGGTTTTGAAAATATCATCTTTGCTGCCTTCCCATTCTTTTAGTCCGTCTTTGAGAAAAATAATTTTTTCACCTATTTCCATGACCGAATTCATATCATGGGTATTGATGACCGTGGTAATCTCAAATTCATCGGTGATCTCTTGAATAAGATTGTCAATGAGTATTGCAGTTCTCGGGTCTAGACCTGAATTTGGCTCATCACAGAACAAGTATTTTGGGTTCATGACAATAGCACGGGCAATAGCTACTCTTTTTTGCATTCCTCCCGAAATCTCCGAAGGTAGTTTTTCATTTGCATCGATCAGGTTCACACGTTTCAAAACAATATTCACCCGATCTTCCATTTCAGATTTCGACTGTTGGGTGAACATTTCCAACGGAAACATCACATTACCGGCCACGGTCATGCTATCAAAAAGGGCGCTGCCTTGAAATACCATGCCCATTTCTTGTCGCAGATTACGTTTCTCGGCTGCTGAGAGTTTTGAATATCTTTTGTCATCGTAACAAATGCTTCCCTCTTCTGGTATGAAAAGACCTAATAGGCATTTTATGAAAACTGTTTTTCCTGAGCCGCTCTGCCCTATGATTAAGTTGGTCTTTCCTGTATCAAAAGTGGTAGAAATTCCCTTCAGAACATGCGTATCGCCAAAAGATTTGTGTATGTTGTCTACCTCGATCATGAAGTCAATAAAAGTTGGGTTAGAATATAGTTGGCTATAATGATGGCCACACTGGTCCAAACAAAAGATGTTGTACTAGCCTTGCCAACTTCTAATGCGCCCCCTTTCATATAGAAACCATGAAAAGAGGGTATGGTGGCCAATAGAAAGGCGAACATCAAGGTCTTGAGAAACGCATAGGTGATATGAAATGGATTGAAATCCAACTGCAAGCCCTCTATAAAATCGGTGCTGGTGCTAAATCCGCCGAAAACACCAGCAAACCACCCTCCAAAAATGCCAACATACATGGCGATGGCAATAATAAACGGGTATAAAGCCATGGCAACTATTTTCGGAAAAACCAAGTAGTTCAGCGCATTTACGCCCATGACCTCTAAGGCATCGATCTGTTC
>CAZEUV010000016.1:0-37635 GCA_964515285.1 uncultured Maribacter sp.
TGAAAGTGACTCTTCCAAATACGGTTAATGACACTCTTTTAGAAAATTTATTTGATTAAATCCTCCTTTATTGGACAACGTATTATGTTATGGAACTATTCAAACTCAAAGAACCCAAAGGTATTCTAGCCCCAATTGTTATTAGTATACCTCATTCAGGAACAAAGTTTCCTTCTGAAATAAAAACCCACTATAAAAAAAGAATGCGAAAGCATCTTGACGATACTGATTGGTTTGTACATAGATTATATGAATTTGCACCCTCTTTGGGAATCACGATTATAAAAGCCAATCTAAGCAGATGGGTGATTGACCTGAACAGAGACCCAGATAATGTTCCGCTCTATATTGACGATAGGCTCATTACATCCAATACTCCAATAACTGATTTTTTTGGAAATAAAATCTACAAAACAAAGGAACTTGAGCCGAATGCGACGGAAATAAAAAAAAGACAGGCCACTTATTACTGGCCATATTACAAACAAATCGAGACCATACTGGAAGAAAGAAAAAAACAGTTTGGCATAGCATTACTTTGGGACGCACATTCTATTCGCCACAAAGTAAGCCGCATTCAAAAAAATCCCTTTCCTGATATGATCTTAGGAAACAATGATGAAAAGACCGCACATCCAAAACTAATCAATGCTGCTTTAAAAGGGTTACGTTCAAAAGAATTTGAGGTTAATCATAACACTCCCTTTAAAGGGGGTCATATTACACGGTATTTTGGAAAACCGAAAAACAATATCCATACCTTGCAATTGGAAATGAACAAAATTCTGTATATGGATGATAATGAAGTTACATACAATGCATCTCGGGCCAATAAGGTTCAAAAAGTGCTGCAGACTACATTAGAAAGCATAATCGAAACCATGCATACAGCACTATGAAGACCTATTACTTTAAGGGAATACTGCAAAACACAGGCTGGGTTGAAAACACGGGCATAAAGGTGAACAACGAAGGCATAATCACTGCTATCTTTTCTTTTGACCCTCAAGATGCATCCATAGAAATTTGCAATGGTTTTGCAATACCAGGATTTCAGAATGCACATTCACATGCGTTTCAATATGCCATGGCAGGTTTGGCAGAAAGGCATGAAGGCAACAATAATCGGGATGATTTTTGGGGATGGAGAGAAGCAATGTACCAATTGGCATTACGCATAGATCCAGACCAAATGCTGGCGATAGCCACTATGCTTTATACAGAAATGGCCCGAAATGGGTATACCAATGTGGCCGAATTTCATTATGTGCACCACGACCAAAACGGAAAACCATACGCCAATCTGGCTGAAATGGGAAGCAGTTTGATCGAAGCTGCAAAAACTGCTGGGGTCGGAATCACTTTAATCCCTATTTTCTATCAAAAAGGAGGGTTTGGCCAACCACCAACGGATAGACAAAAAAGATTTATCTCTCCCTCTATTGATGTTTACCTGAAATTACTGGAAGCCAGTAAAACGGCTTGTAAGCATTACGTACATGCTAATGTGGGTATTGGAGTTCATTCTATGCGAGGGGTAGAGCCTTCCGATATTGTTGAAATAGCAACTTCCGGACCTCAAGATATTCCGTTTCATATACATATTGCAGAACAATTGAAAGAGGTTGAGGATGCCATTCATTATTTAGGAAAACGACCTGTTGAATGGTTCCTGGAACATCTAGAACTGAATGACCGGTTCAATCTAATTCATGCGACCCAAATGACAGTCAAAGAAACTATCGAATTGGCAAAAAGTAAGGCCAACGTAGTGCTTTGCCCCAGTACCGAAGGAAATTTGGGCGATGGGCTGTTCCCTTTAAGAGACTATCAGGAAGCGGGCGGAAAATGGAGTATAGGCACAGATAGCCAAATAAGTCTTAACCCGTTGGAAGAACTACGCCTTTTAGATTATGGACAACGATTGATATCGCATAAACGAAACACCTATTTCTCAAAAGAACAAGGTGATGGCGGAACATACGCCCTTGAAATGGCAACGCTGACAGGGAGAAAAGCAATGGGCAATTTCACCTCTGATTTCTTTGCTTTGGGAAAACCACTCAATGCCTGTATTATAGATGCTTCCGCTCCCTTGATTGCAACAAGCTCGCTGCAAAACCTTTCATCTACCATAGTATACGCTACAGATGCCACTTTACAAACACACACTATCTCCCATGGGAAAACAATTGTGTACAATAGCCGTCATAAAGAATATGAGCAAATTACAAAAAATTTCATGTCGGTTATAGAGCAACTAAAGAATAGGTGACTGAGCTACCTATTCCAACCACGATCGGTAGTATTTTCCATCATCAATATCTAAAGCAGTCTGGGTCAGTTGCAAGGGCTTAAACGTATCTATCATTACTGCCAACTCTTCAGTTCTTGCCTTACCAATACTGGCCTCATAAGTACCTGGATGCGGGCCATGCGGAATACCCGCTGGGTGCAACGAAATGTATCCTTTATCTATATTGTTCCGGCTCATAAAGTCACCATCAACATAATAAAGCACCTCATCAGAATCAATATTCGAATGGTTATAAGGTGCTGGTATCGCATCTGGATGATAGTCGTACAGTCTAGGTACGAACGAACAAATCACAAAAGTTGAAGTCTCAAAAGTTTGGTGTACTGGCGGCGGTTGATGCACACGGCCTGTTATAGGTTCAAAATTATGGATTGAAAATCCGTAAGGAAAATTATAGCCATCCCAACCCACAATATCAAAAGGGTGCGTAGCGTATACCATATGATGTAATTGCCCCTGCTTTTTGACCTTTACAATAAAATCTCCATTCTCATCATAGGTCTTCAAATTCTGCGGGAGTTTAAAATCGCGCTCGCAGAAAGGTGAATGTTCTAAATGTTGTCCAAACCAATTGCGATATCTTTTTGGTGTGTATATAGGGTGATACGACTCTGTGATGAGCAAGCGATTGTCTTCGGTATCAAACTCGATCTGATAGATAATACCTCTTGGAACCAACAAATAATCACCATATTCGAAAGGTATTTCACCTAGCATCGTTATTAATGTTCCCTTGCCCCTATGAACAAACAAGAGTTCATCAGCATCTGTATTCTTATAAAAGTAGTCGGTCAGCGATTTTTTCGGAGCGGCAAGACCCACATGTACATCGGTATTGAACAAAATGGTTTTTCGGCTGTCTAGGTAATCGTCTTCTGGTTTTACTTCAAAACCTTTTAACAATCGTGACTTTATATTGTACTCTACAGCCGCTTTTGGAGAAATATCGAGCACCTCACCTACCTCTTTTACTTGAGTGGGCCTGTGAAGATGGTACATTAATGACGACATTCCATCAAAACCAATGGTACCGAAAAGTTGTTCGTAATGCAATGACCCGTCTTCTTTCTTGAAAACAGTATGTCTTTTGTGGGGTATTTTACCCAATTTATGATATAGTGGCATACGTTTTAGTACTTTTTTTGCTCGAATAAAATTACGATAATTATAGAAGAACATAAGTCATTCAACCTTCAAATATGTATTTTAACGTTTGCTTTTACCAGTCAACGATAATTATTTACAGAACGTCTTTAACTTAATATGTTTGTTCAAGTTGACTAAACCATTAACCAAAACAATAGTATGAAAACTTCCCCTGGCCAAACCAAGGTAGTTAAAGCAAGGAGAGCCCGAAGAGAATGGCTGCTTCTCCAAGAACAAACTGCAATAGGTACTAAAAAACAAGCTGAAAAAGACAGTATTAAACTCTTAGACGAATTAAAAAACGACAAAACTGCTGAGTTGGGTCCTCAAAAGGAACAAAACCATCTTAGAGTTATTGCATAGGGACTTCTACATTCAAACTAAATTGATGAAACAAAAAAAGCCTTCCATTTAGGAAAGCCTTTCATTGGCCCAAACTGTTATAAATTAGGTTATGGGTCACAACACAACGCAACAAAGATAGCAAAGGTTTTTAACTTATTTAAAGTAGGGTGCCATTTTATGTATATGGTCAAAAACCTATTGTTTTTGAAAGGGAGACTTCTTCTCCTTTTTTGTTTTTTGACTGTAGGTTCATACTCAATTCAGGAATTACCAATAAGGGTATTTGAGTATGGAAAGCCAAACGTTTTACTACAGGCTCTCGAGTGATTTTTTCCATATAACTGTGTTGGTAGTTTAGCATTGCCAGTAAATGTATGCCCAATTCATCGGTAAAGATTTCTAAGGTCTTTGAAACTGAATTCAACGCTGAAACAGTGTGCACATAACACTCGGTGTTCTTTAAATATTTACGCAACATTATCAAGTTAAACTGCTGTAGTTCGGTCAATGCCATAATTTTATCCTGTACATAAACGATACGAATTATTGCGTTAAAGGCATTGGCCAAATCAATAAGCGGTTGAAGTTCTGATTGCGTATAATACCGATTGAAATCAGTTGCAAATGCAATTTCCGATGGAACAAAAAAATCAAAGTTGTGCGGAACGACCAAAACCGGGCAGTTTCCAACCGATTTAATGATTCTTACGGTATTGCTCCCCAAGAAAACCTCCTCTAGGCCAGACGCCCCCTTAGTCCCCATAACTATTAAATCAATCTGCTCACGTTCGACCACATCCTTGATTTCATCAACCAACAGACTAAAAGAGGATAGGGTCTTAAAACTATGGTTTTTATACAGGCAGGTTTCTTCAATACGCTTCACTACATTCTTCAAACCATTTTCAGAAATATCTAAAACACCATCAATTTGCCTCCCATTTATGGTCGACGCCATAAATCGGCTATTGGCAATAGCCGGAGTATAGGTGTTGAGTAAAAAAAAAGTACAGGTCTCATCTTTGAACAAGTCTAGAGCATACCGTGCGGCATTCCATGAATTATTAGAAAAATCAGTGGGAATCAATATCCTCTTCATACGACTGAGTATAGAATCAACCTTGTAAAAATAGGTTAAGACTTAAATCGAATCTATGATATTTGTCAGGTTTTTGTTCGAATTGTAAAAACGTTCTAAAACCCTTCAGAAATATCTTGAAGTCCCTTTTGGTCGACAATTGCAATTTTCTTGCCTGAAGTTTTCAATAGTCCTTGTTTCTTGAATTCAGAAATAATTCGAATACATGATTCGGTGGCGGTACCCACCACATTGGCAATATCTTCTCTAGATAGGGTAAGATACAGAAAGCCTTCTTTATCTTCACCGAAACTATTTTTTAAATACAAAAATGCCTCTGCCACACGTTGTTTTACTGTTTTTTGAGACATATTCACGATAACGTCATCAGCCTCTTTAAGGTCATGCGCCATATGGCGCAAAATCTCAATGGCAAAAGCTGGATTTGAATTCAATGCTAGTACTATATTTTCTTTAGGAATAAAACAGACCTCCATATCATCAACGGCAACGGCACTCAAATTGGTCAGTTCATCAGCGATTACAGAACGTTGACCCAGTACTTCCCCTTTCGTGACCAGTTTTACGATCTGATCCTTACCATTGGCACTTAGCTTTGAGAGTTTAGATATACCGTTACGAACGCAATAGACTCCGCCGAGCTTTTCACCCTCCTCAAAAATCACATCGCCTTTCTTTATTTGTTTTGTGGTTTTAGCATTTGAAACCTTTTTCAATTCGTCTTTGGTCATTGCGCGTAAGGCATTGAACTGACGAATGATGCAATTTTCACATTTGCTTTCCATAACCGTGAAATTTATACCTGACTTTACAAAGTTAAGTGATATTTAATCTTAATAGCATAATATATGTCATATTTTTAATGTTAGTTTGCGGTTAACTTTGCACTTGAAGTAAATCAGGTATATTTATGAATGAATGTTATCATTGTGGTGACGATTGTGGCGGCGACCCAATACATTTTGAAGACAAAAACTTCTGTTGTAATGGCTGTAAAATGGTCTATGATATTTTTTTAAGCAATGACCTATCGTACTACTATGAACTTCAAGGCGCTGCTGGGGCTACACCAAAGACAATAGACGGCAAATATGATTTTCTCGATACGGCCGAAATCATTGATAAACTTACTGAATTCAACGAAGACACTTTACAAATCGTCAACCTTTATATTCCGCATATACATTGTAGTTCTTGTATTTGGGTTTTAGAGAATTTGAACAAGCTCAACCCTTCTATCGGCAATTCACAAGTTGATTTTCCGAAAAAAACCGTTCGAATAAGCTATAATCCCGAATCGGTCTCCTTGAAAAGCTTAGTCGTTCTGTTGACGCGTATTGGGTATGAACCCTACATTTCGTTAGATGATTACGATAGTAACAAAAAGCCTATAGACCGCAGCCTTATATACAAATTAGGGGTAGCGGGTTTTGCTTTTGGCAATGTAATGTTTCTTTCTTTTCCTGAGTATTTCAATCTGATCGGCAATGAAACAGGGGCAAGTGAATTTTGGTTGGAACAATACAAAGGCCTATTTCGATGGCTCATGTTCGCTTTTTCATTACCGGTCGTTTTTTATTCGGGGCAAGATTATTTAATCTCGGCCTACAAAGGACTTCGTTCTAAGATCTTGAACATTGATGTGCCCATTTCTTTAGGTATTTTGGTGCTGTTCACTAGAAGTAGCTTCGAAATCATTTTTGATTGGGGCTCTGGTTTTTTCGATAGCTTAACAGGCCTGGTGTTCTTTCTTCTACTCGGTAAATTTTTTCAACAGAAAACCTATTCCTTTTTATCTTTTGAACGCGATTATAAATCCTATTTTCCCATAGCGGTTACTCAAATAGGCCCTAATGGAAAAGAGGAGGTCACCCAAGTACACGATATAATAAAAGGCGATCGGCTTCTTATCAGAAACGAAGAACTGATTCCCGTTGATGGTATTCTTATCAATGGCAATGCCCGGATCGATTACAGTTTTGTCACAGGCGAATCTGAACCTGTTCACAAAGAACCTGGCGATAAAATTTTTGCAGGGGGCAAACAACTCACCGGAGCCATTGAGATGGATGTCTTAAAATCAGTTTCGCAAAGCTACCTAACGCAATTGTGGGGCAATACGGTTTTTCAAAAAAAATCTTCGAACAAATTTCAGACCCTGATCGATAGTATTGGCAAACAATTTACCATTTCGGTGCTGAGCATCGCTTTTATCGCAACAGCTTTTTGGCTGTTTTACGATAGTAGCAAAGCCATGAACGTATTTACGGCAGTACTCATCATTGCCTGCCCTTGCGCCATTGCCTTGGCCTCACCCTTTACTTTAGGGAATATGTTACGTATTTTTGGTCGAAGAAAATTCTATCTTAAAGACACCGAGGCTATTGAGCGACTGGCTCAAATCGACACTGTTATCTTTGATAAAACAGGAACCATAACGACATCTCAAAAAAGTACGGCCACCTATGAAGGGCTACAATTGACCTTGGCCGAAGAATCACTTCTGAAAAATACACTACGCGCCTCTAACCACCCACTCAGTAGAACCTTGTATGGCATGCTTGCCGAACAAAATATCGTAACCTTAGACGAATACGAAGAACATTTGGGCAAGGGCATCGAAGGGGTAAAAGAAGACCGTATCATTAAAATCGGTTCGGCAGATTTTGTAGGCGGTGATACCGAAGTACGAAACACCGAGAACACATCTGTGCATATAAGTAGTAATGACACCTATAAAGGTTGTTTTGTTTTTAAAAATGAGTACAGAGAAGGCGTGCCAGAAGTTTTTAAAGCAATGGCCAAAACGATGGATCTTGCAGTTCTTTCAGGCGATAATGCAGGTGAGAAATCAAGATTGGAAAAATTATTACCCAAATTGACACCACTCTACTTCAATCAAAAACCAATTGACAAATTAGAATTCATCAAATCACTTCAGGAACAGGAGAAAAATGTAATGATGGTAGGTGACGGACTCAACGATGCCGGAGCCCTCGCCCAAAGCAATGTCGGCATTGCCATATCAGAAAACGTCAATGTCTTTACCCCCGCCTGTGATGGCATTTTGGATGCATCAAAATTTCAACAATTTCACCAATATATACTGGCATCGAAAAAAGCCATGAAAATTATTAAAGTTAGTTTTGCTCTCTCTTTAATGTATAATGTAGTAGGTCTTTATTTTGCGGTAACAGGTCAACTACAACCCGTAATCGCAGCAATTCTAATGCCATTGAGTTCAATCAGTATCGTAGCATTTACTACAGTGATGACCAATCTTTTAGGAAGGAAATTGATATGAAAAACAACGCAATAATGAACAGGCTAAAAAAAACAAGTACGTACATACTACAACAAATCAGAAAAAATTCATTTTTGGCAATTTCAATAGGGATAGTATATCTGTGGTTTGGGATTTTAAAATTCTTTCCTGATATGAGTCCTGCCGAAGGTTTGGCCAAAGATACCATTCATTCCATTATGTTTGGTTTTATTCCTTCGAATGTATCCATTATTTTACTGGCCATTATGGAAGTGACTATTGGCATTTTTCTTTTATTGAACATTTTTAGAAAGAAAACCATAATTCTGGCTTTGTTTCACATAATCTGTACATTTACCCCCTTGTTCTTATTTAATGAAGCGTCATTCACCAACAGCCCTTTTGTGCTCACATTACTTGGACAATATATTATTAAAAATATAATTATAGTGGGTGCATTGTTATCACTTTTAAAGAGAAAAACAATATATTCGCAAAAGCTTAAAACCTGATAAATGTCATTTTTAATAGAAATATATCAAGGTAGATTTGCGCCCGAATTTTAAGAATAGGTATGAGTGTTATTTATGTGTTACTAACCATCAGCATTGTCGTTGCGGTCTTTTTTTTCGTAGCATTCATCGTTTCCGTCAAGAGCGGTCAGTACGACGATTCGTATACACCATCTGTACGTATGCTGTTCGAAGATGAACTTGTAAAAGAAACTCCTATAAAAAAAGAGAATAAACAAATCCAACTAACTAAAAGTCAAAAAGTGTAATTATGGAAGTACAACAGTTTTATTACGATAACAAGATCGTAAAGAATTTTCTCTATGCAACCATGTTCTGGGGAATTGTGGGGATGTCGGTAGGACTCTTACTGGCCTTTATGTTTCTTTTTCCTAACGTAACCGACGGTATATCGTGGCTAAGTTTTGGTCGCTTACGGCCCTTGCACACCAATGCGGTGATTTTCGCCTTTGTAGGGAACGCCATTTTTGCTGGGGTCTACTACTCGACCCAACGTTTGTTAAAAGCCAGAATGTTCAGTGATGCCCTGAGCAAATTTAATTTCTGGGGCTGGCAGGCCATTATTGTTGCTGCGGCCATTACCCTGCCTTTGGGGTACACTACGACAAAAGAATATGCAGAACTTGAGTGGCCAATAGACATTGCTATTGCATTGGTTTGGGTAGCCTTTGGTGTAAACCTTATCGGCACCATGATAAAAAGAAGACAGCGCCATTTTTATGTGGCCATATGGTTTTACTTGGCGACATTCGTTACCGTGGCCGTACTCCATATTTTCAATAGTTTGGAACTGCCCGTGAGCGCATTAAAAAGTTATTCTGTCTATGCAGGTGTGCAAGACGCCCTCGTACAATGGTGGTATGGACATAATGCAGTGGCATTCTTCCTTACCACACCTTTCTTGGGCCTGATGTACTATTTTGTGCCCAAAGCGGCAAATAGGCCTATATACTCCTATCGATTGTCGATTGTACACTTTTGGTCATTGATATTCATTTACATCTGGGCAGGGCCTCACCATCTATTATATACCGCATTGCCCGAATGGGCGCAAAATTTGGGTGTTGCCTTTTCAATAATGTTACTGGCTCCTTCTTGGGGGGGTATGATCAACGGCCTATTGACCCTACGTGGGGCTTGGGACAAGGTACGGACAGACCCTACCCTGAAATTTATGGTAGTGGCCATTACTGGGTATGGTATGGCGACCTTTGAAGGCCCTTTGCTCGCCCTTAAAAACGTAAATGCCATCGCGCACTATACTGACTGGATTGTTGCCCACGTTCATGTAGGTGCCTTGGCATGGAACGGCTTTCTTACTTTTGGTATGATTTATTGGCTGGTACCAAAAATGTTCAAAAACCGATTGTTTTCTACCGGATTGGCCAATTTCCATTTCTGGATAGGCACTTTGGGTATCATACTCTATACCTTGCCCATGTACGTTGCGGGCTTTACCCAAGCCTTAATGTGGAAGGACTTTAACCCAGATGGCACCTTGGTCTACGGTAATTTCTTGGAAACCGTTCATGAAATCATGCCCATGTACTGGATGCGGGCCATAGGAGGAAGCCTTTACATCATTGGAACTTTCGTGATGATCTACAACGTGATACGAACTATAAGATCAGGTGTCAAAGTAGAGGATGAACTTGCCGAAGCGCCTGCATTGAGCCGAGTATCAAAAAGAAGAACCTCGGGCGAAACTTTTCACACTTGGTTAGAACGCAAACCCGTACAATTGACCATCTTGGCAACCGTAGCTATTTTAATAGGGGGAATCGTTCAAATCGTTCCAACGATCATGGTGAAATCCAACATTCCGACCATTGCAAGCGTGAAACCGTATACACCTTTGGAATTAGAGGGTAGAGATCTCTATATACGTGAAGGCTGCGTAGGCTGCCACTCTCAAATGGTACGCCCTTTTCGAAGTGAGGTAGAGCGTTATGGAGAGTATTCCAAAGCTGGTGAATATGTCTATGATCACCCTTTCCTCTGGGGAAGCAAGCGTACTGGGCCCGATCTACATAGAATTGGCGGCAAATATTCAGACAGCTGGCACTTGAACCATATGTATGATCCGCAAAGCACCTCTTCTGGTTCAATAATGCCGGCATACCAATGGTTGGTAAGAGATGAACACGACCATAGCGATATACAAGACAAAATGGAGGTGATGGCTACTTTAGGCGTGCCTTATACAGAAGAAGATATCGCCAATGCCCAATCGTCAATGGACGAACAGGCAACGCAAATAGAAAAAAACCTCTATTCGGATCCAGACTTTGTCAAAAATTATGAAGCTGACAAGAAAAATGCTGAAGAGAACGGAGAGCCTTTTATAGAAATGCGGAACAGGGAAATCGTGTCTTTGATCGCCTACCTACAACGTTTGGGTACCGATATTAAAGTAAAGGCTAATAATGAATAATTATTCAAAATAATAAGCAATGTTTAAATTTGTAAAAGGCCATATGGAAAGTATAGAGGGCGTTGCCATCTATCCTATAATTTCATTATTGATTTTCTTTGCCTTTTTTATTGTTCTTTTCTGGTGGGTACTTACCGCAACCAAAGAGCACATAAAAGAAGTAAGTGAAATACCTCTTGAAGAGAATGATTGAAACCATAAGATCAAAAAAATATTTAAACCCAACAATCAACATAAAAAACAATTAAAATGAAAAACATATCACCTTGGTGGATCAGGATTCCCGTAATTTTCTTCCTCGTCTTCGGATTGATGGAGTACTTTATAGACTCAGGAGACAAACCAGCCATCTTAGAATATCCTATTACGCAATTCTTCTTGCTAATGGTGCTATTGATATTGATCGGAATAGAATTGGTATTAAAATCAATAGAAAATGTGATGTCCCAAACGCTATCAGAAGAAGCCAAGGAACGTTACCTTACTTCAAAATCGAAACAATGGGAATGGGGTAAAGATATGATGGGGAAACTCACGGGCAACAAACCTGTTGAGAAAGAAGGGGAAATCATCCTTGACCACAATTATGATGGCATTAAGGAATTGGACAACGAACTACCACCTTGGTGGGTATGGATGTTCTATGCCACAATCGTCTTTGCCGTTGTTTACCTAGTTCGTTTTGAGGTGTACAATGATTACAACCAATATACGGAGTATGATCAAGAAGTTGCCGAAGCTAAAATCGCCATCGAAGCGTATAAAAAGACTGCCAAAGGATTGGTAGATGCCAATACGGTAGAAGTATTGACCGATGCCTCCGATCTAAATGCGGGCAAGGCTGTTTATGAAACCAACTGCGTAGCCTGCCATATGGCAGATGGCGGAGGGGGAATCGGCCCTAACCTGACCGATGAGCAATGGATATTGGGAGGCGGAATAAAAAATATCTACAACACCATTTCAGAAGGTGGTCGTGACGGCAAGGGTATGGTCGCATGGAAACAGAATCTCAAACCCCTTGAAATAGCGCAAGTGTCAAGTTATATATTATCTGAAATCCAAGGTAAAACACCTGCCAATCCAAAAGCAGCCGAAGGAGATATTTGGGTAGATGAAAATGAGCCACAATAAGAAGTAGCTCCAGAGCAAGAAACCGATTCTACTTCTGGGGTGATCAATTGAGATGGTTTTCCTAGGTTGGGGATAATAGAATATGTAAATGAAGGAAGACAACGAAAATTTTAGGGACTCTATAGGCACCATAAACAAAGAGGGCAAACGTGCTTGGGTATTTCCCAAAAAGCCCAGTGGCAAGTTCTGGGAATATAGAACGTACGTAAGTTATGTCTTATTGGCTTTTTTGGTCTTAGCTCCTTTTGTAAAGATCAATGGCAACCAGTTTTTGATGTTCAATGTGTTGGAGCGACGCTTCAACATATTCGGATTTCCGTTTTGGCCTCAAGATTTTCACCTGTTCGTTGTTGCAATGATCATTGGGGTTATTTTTATTGCCCTGTTTACTGTTGCTTTTGGCCGTATTTTTTGTGGATGGATGTGCCCCCAGACCATATTTTTGGAAATGGTCTTTCGTAGGATCGAGTTTTGGATCGATGGTGATCGTGGTGCCCAAAAAAAATTAGAACGGCAAGAATGGAATGCAGAAAAAATTAGGAAACGGGTTCTAAAATGGACTATTTTCCTCCTCATTTCCTTTTTTATCGCCAATATTTTTCTGGCCTATTTAATCGGAAGCGACAGATTGATCCAAAATATAACAGATGGCCCGCTACAACATGTAAGTACTTTGGTTTCGCTTGCTATATTTACAGCGGTTTTCTATTTTATATTCGCATGGTTTCGTGAACAGGTCTGCATCATTGCCTGCCCTTACGGAAGAATGCAAGGGGTATTGTTGGACAACAAATCGATTGTAGTGGCATACGACCACAAAAGAGGGGAAGCAGAAAATGGACGTAAAAAATTTAGAAAAAATGAGGATAGAGAAGCTTTGGGGCATGGCGACTGTATTGATTGTTCACAATGCGTACATGTTTGCCCAACAAATATCGATATACGCAATGGCACACAATTAGAGTGCATCAATTGTACCGCCTGTATCGATGAGTGCGATGCCATTATGGAAAGAATAAATCTTCCGAAAGGGTTGATTCGCTACGCCAGTGAAGTTGAAATTGAAAAAAAGGAGAAATTCAAATTCAGCCCAAGGCTGAAAGGGTATACCGCAGTATTAGTTATTTTGACAGGGGTACTGATCGGAATGCTCTTTTTGCGAAATGATTTAGAAGCTAATATTCTACGTTTGCCAGGTCAATTGTACGAGCACAAAGAAGGTAATATCATCAGCAATGTATATACCTATAAACTGGTCAATAAAACCTCTAAAGATGTTTCAGATGTAAGCTTTAAGCTATTATCGCATAAAGGAACCATAAAATTGGTTCGGTTAAAAGGTTTTACAGTTCCGGCGCAAGAAATGGCAGAGGGCACCCTGTTTATAGAGATCAACAATTCGGCCTTGAATGGCGATAAAGACAATCTTAAAATTGGCATATTTAGTGGCGATGAGTTAATCGAGTCGACAACGGCAAGATTCTTGGCACCAAGAAGTTATAAGTAATAAGAGGTTAAAAATAATTGAGCGAATTAATCTGATTCCCTTCTTCAAGGGAATGAGGAATAAAAGATTTGTTATGAAAATAAACTGGGGAACAGGAATTGTGTTGGCTCTAATTGGCTTTATAAGTTTCATTTTGTTCTTTGTAGTACGAATGAGTATGGATGATCGTGCCAACCACGATTTGGTAACCGAGGATTACTACAAGGCAGAATTGGCATATCAAAAGGAAATCGACGCAGAGAACAATGCCAATGGCCTGACCACTAAACTAAAAATCAAAAAAACGCCCGAAGGACTACTCATAGCGTTTCCTGAAGATGTGCCAAAAAAATTAGAAGGAACAGTGTTCCTATACAGACCATCCAATAAGCACTTGGATTTTGACTTACCCTTAAGTCTATCCAATTCACATTTGCTCATACCTGACAAACGCTTATTGGATGGTCGATGGGACATAAAAATTTGGTGGAAACACCAAGAAAAAGAATATTTACACAAAGAAAGCATCACCTATTAAAAATCAGGGCATCGGCCTTGTTTTAAAAAATCATGCTACTATCAGCCATCATATTAGGTCTTATGGGCAGTCTGCATTGTGTGGGTATGTGCGGCCCTATCGCCTTTATGCTTCCCGTAGATCGAAGCAATAACTTCAAAAAGTTTTTTCAGATCTTTCTATACCATTTTGGCAGACTAATGGCCTATGGCATCATAGGTCTTATTTTTGGGTTATTGGGCAAGGGTCTTTACATTTTTGGCATACAACAAAAACTCTCTATCATTATAGGTATATTGATGATCATTGTTGTGATGATACCATCAAAAACCCTCAATCGCTATAATTTTTCAAAACCTGTTTATAAAATCATTTCCAAGGTAAAGAACAGATTAGGCAAAGAACTGAAAAAGAAAACGGCCGACACCTTTCTGACCATTGGTTTTTTAAATGGCTTTTTGCCCTGTGGCTTGGTATATATGGCCCTTTTTGGCGCCATTGCCATGGGTAACGCTTGGCAAGGCTCGCTCTATATGATATTGTTTGGCTTGGGTACCGTGCCCTTAATGACCACGACCATTTACTTTAGCGGAATCTTAAAAAGCTCTGTAAAACGACGTATTCAAAAGCTGATTCCCGTTTTTGTAGTGGTCATTGGCCTACTCTTCATTCTCAGGGGGCTAGGTCTGGGCATTCCCTATATATCGCCAAAACCGGTCGCGGAGGTTATCTCGGCCCAAATGGAATGTACGCAGCCTTAAATTTTGATAAACTTATTAATTACATCACATTAAAATAAATTTTTCAATGAACATAGTTTCAGCAGCAGAAGCTGCTTCTTTAGTACAGTCAGGCAATAGGGTTTTTCTTCAAGGTGCGGCAATGACGCCAAATACCCTGATCGATGCTTTATGTGACCGATATCGTGAATTGACAGATGTGGAAATTATATCTATCCACACAGAAGGAGATGCAAAATATGCCCGAGAACCTTATAGTGATAGTTTTAAAATAAACAGTTGTTTTGTTGGCGGTAACGTCCGGGATCTTGTAAATTCAACTCAAGGCGGTTATATTCCCATTTTTTTGAGTGAGATTCATTTGCTGTTCCGAAAAAACATCTTACCATTAGATGTGGCCATCGTTCAGGTTTCACCTCCTGACCAACATGGTTTTTGTTCTTTGGGCGTATCGGTTGATGTTGCCTTACCTGCAATTCTAACCGCAAAAAAAGTAATCGCACAAATAAATCCATGGGTTCCTAGAACCCATGGTGACGGAATCATACATATAAAAAATATTGATTGCGCTATTGAGGTCGATGCTCCAATACATTTACACGAAGTAATGCAGCCGTCGGAAATTGAGCAACAAATAGGAGAAAATGTCGCTAATCTCATAGAAGATGGGGCCACTTTACAAATGGGTATTGGAAACATACCCAATGCCGTACTGAGCAACCTGCACAACCACCAAAGATTGGGCGTACATACTGAAATGTTTTCAGATGGTATTCTGCCTCTTATTGAAAAAGGAGTAGTTACGGGCGAGGAAAAGGAAATAAAAACAGGAAAGATCGTAACCTGTTTTGCCGTTGGGTCTCAAAAATTATATGATTTTGTTGACGACAATCCTCTGGTACACTTTAAAGAGGCCGGCTATACCAATGACACAGCTATTATTCGACAAAATCCAAAAGTAACTGCCCTTAATAGTGCTATTGAAATAGATCTTACCGGGCAGGTGTGTGCTGATACTATCGGTTTTCGTCAATATTCAGGTGTGGGCGGACAAATGGATTTCATTCGTGGAGCTTCCTTATCAAATGGTGGAAAGCCTATCTTTGCCATGCCATCAGTTACCGCTAAGGGAATTTCCAAAATAACACCCTTTTTAAAATTGGGTGCAGGAATAACCACTACCAGGGCACATGTACATTTTGTGGCTACTGAATACGGTGTGGTAAATCTCTTTGGCAAGAATTTAAAGGAACGGGCCAAAGCCCTTATTTCGATTGCGCATCCCGATCATAGGGAAAGATTAGAAAAAGAATCTTCCGAACGATTTAAAGGTGTCAAGTAAACTACCTCGGGGCAAGCCGACGAGGCATTAATAGGAATTCATCTTTTACATTTCGACGCAAGCGTCGGAGTATTTAACCTCCCGAAGTTTCGGGAGTGGGAATAAAATACATTCAAATGCAGTTAGAACATTATATAGATCACACGATATTAAAACCAGCGGCGACGGTTTCCGATATTAAAAAACTATGCAAAGAGGCCAAAGCCTATAATTTTTACGCTGTTTGTGTCAATGGTTGTCATACCGCTCTGGCCAAAAAAGAACTGGAACATTCAAAAGTCAAATTAGCCATTGTCGTAGGGTTTCCCTTAGGAGCCATGTCTATGGAAACCAAAACTTTTGAAGCAGTTGAAGGCATTAAAAACGGAGCCGATGAAATAGACATGGTCATCAATATCGGTTGGCTGAAATCAGGGGAATACTCCCTAGTAAGAAACGAAATCTCACAAATAAAAAAGGCAATCGGTGATAAAGTACTCAAGGTCATCATAGAAACCTGTTATTTGACGATCGAAGAAAAACAAAAGGCCTGCCAATTGGCGGTTGAGGCCAAGGCAGATTTTGTAAAGACCTCTACAGGTTTTGGGTCTGGCGGAGCCACTTTTGAAGATGTTGAATTAATGAAAAATAGTGTAGGTGACAAAGCGAAGATAAAGGCATCAGGAGGCGTTAAGGATAGAGAAACCGCATTGCATTATATCAAACTAGGGGCATCGCGCTTGGGTACTTCATCTGGCATATCGATCGTAACAGAAATTTAATAAACCAAAAATATTATGAGCAATCATATCGAGGCGAATAAAAATGAGATTGCAGAGACGGTACTGCTTCCAGGTGATCCCTTACGGGCCAAATGGATTGCAGAAACATTTCTTAACGACGTCATTTGCTATAATAAAATACGGGGTATGTTGGGTTATACCGGCACGTACAATGGCAAGCGAATCTCGGTTCAAGGCAGTGGCATGGGTATACCCTCAGCGATGATCTATTATCACGAACTTATAGAAGAATACGGAGTAAAAAAACTCATCAGGGTAGGTACGGCAGGTTCTTATCAAAGTGATCTGAAAATCAGAAGTATTGTACTTGCCATGGCGGCCTCAACAACTTCGAGTATGAACGGTTATAGATTTGCAAATGCCGACTACGCCCCTACCGCTGATTTTGACTTGTTCATGAAAGCCGCGCTGTATGCCAAAAAGATCAAGATCAAGATCAGAGCGGGTAATGTACTTTCTTTGGATGAATTCTACGCAGACGACCCCAACGCCTATAAAAAATGGGCCGAATTCGGTGTACTGTGCGTAGAGATGGAAACCGCAGGACTTTATACCATAGCAGCGAAAAACAATGTAAAGGCACTTGCGATCTTAACCATTTCAGATTCACTGGTAACCAATGAACATTGCACCCCTGAAGAGCGAGAATCAACCTTTAAGGAAATGGTGGAAATCGCCATGAACATTTCACTATAAAAAGTACATGATGAAAAAAGAGGATATTAAAAATAGAGCGGATATTAAGCTTTTGGTAGATACCTTTTATGCGAAAATAAGGGCGCACGAAGTTCTAGGCCCTATTTTTAACGGTATTATCAGCGATTGGGAAAGTCATTTGGTATTGTTGACCAATTTTTGGGAGACCCAACTTTTCTTAAAAAGAAAGTACTACGGAAACCCGGTTACAGTACATCAAGAAGTAGATGATAAAATGAACCATTCAATAACCTCTGAACATTTTGGGTTATGGCTTAACTGCTGGTTTGCCACTATAGACGAACTTTTTGAAGGTGATACCGCTTGGGTCGCCAAAAATAGAGCGCAGAAAATGTCTACCATGTTGTTTATGCAAATGTACCAACATAGAGAAAACAAATAGTAATTCAGGTTCTCAATATTTTGGATTTTCCAATCAACATAAAAATCAATGCCAACGGAATCAAAAAGCTTCCGATCGCTAAAACTTCGTAATAGCCGCTAAAAATGGGAAAATCTTGCCAGATAGCAATTCCTTTATAAAAAATCAGAACTTCGGTAAACACAAAGCCCAAAATATATAACCAAAGTGCTTTTTTTTGAATCCGTATCAATTCAAAAAAGTCGAGCAAGAAGAACAAACCGAGGCTTACCACACCCAAAAAGACCCAATGCAGATAACCTATTACAAAATCAATATAGATAGCCGCCAAATGGGCAAAATAAGGTACGGCAGTAAGTACTTGGAGCATCAATTTAACCGCTAGCAAAAATGCAATTATTTTAACTAGAACGATCTGGGGTTTTGAAAGAACAGCCTCTAATCTTTTATTAGATTTTATCACTAATATAACCAGCATACCAAAGGCCAAGATTTGAAAAAGAGCACCGAATCCTCCTAAAACATTAAAAAGTAAAGGCGGGTCGGTCCATAATGTCGATAAGAAAAAACTAAGGCTAACCCCCAAATTTATAAACCTAAAAAAACGCTTGAAATCTTTACTCGAGAATTGTATGTCGTACTTTTCCAACACATAAAACAACAAGCCGACCAAGGCTAAGATCATCCATGCATTATATTGAAAATGTAGGTAAAAATATATCGCTAGCCTATACCAAATAGATGTCGCACCCAAAGTATTCATAATAGCGCCCAAGACCCAAGGCCCCAAACTAGACAATACCATATACCACAAAGCCGCTTTTATACATATATAGGAATGTCTATTTTTAAAAGTGACAGGTGTATTTTTAAAGAAAAACCAAGTAAACCAGTACGAGGCAAGCAAGAAAAGGGTAGAGAAAAGAATAGAAAAAAGAGCATAGCCCTGAAATGGGAAGCTCAACAACATACCTACTAAAGTTAATTGTGTAAACCAAAAAAGAATACGGTATTTCTTGTCTAGACTTCGCTTGTTCAAGTATAGCTTGTAGAACAATGTGGTCAATGCCATATACACCCAGCCCAATAAGGCAATATGTGAATGGGTATGAACAAAAAATTTATATTCAATGGGAATCTCGACCGAGTGGAAGGATCGTAACACCACACCTAAAACAGCCGCCAATAAAAAATAGACCAGTGCAATTTTAGTCTGGTGTTTTAAATTAATCATAACTACGGATATCTCGGAAAGCAAATATAACCAAGGGTCTTTTAATCCGCTTTATGTATTAGAAAGTTTATTGCTGTTTTGAAACTACAACAGCCTAGTATAATTCGAGTTTAAAATTCAAGACTGTTTATTCGGCTTACGTGTACTGCTCTCGACATAAGTCGCTACCAGATACAAAACGACAGATTAGATTATTAGAACCAACCCGTTTCTTTGCATAGGCAGTATAAGCTCTATTTGTTCTTTAAACTTTCAATCTCCTCCCCTATTGAAATGAGCGTATTCCTTCCTTTTTCCAACTCTTTTAAAACTATGCTCCTTGTTTCTTCAAAAGTATCTTTCAAGTTACCGAAGAGGTCATTGTAATAAAGAATTCCCTCTTCCAAATTATTGGTGAATTTGGTCAAATACCGTTCTTGTTTTTTATCCATCACCGTTTTGGCGACTTCTAATTTTTTTTGTAAAAAATCGATATATAAATTCAGTTCCTTTATAAACATATTGGGTCTGTCGGTTCTTTCCATAACACTTTTCTTCCCATAAATATGATCGGCCATTTCCTGTAAACTGCTAATTTTGGAATAATAGGCCAAATTGGGGCCTGGACATATAGATACTGCATCCCCTTCTACCTTACGCTCCATATCATTCAACTGCATTACGGTCGTACTCAAACCAAGGCAAAGACATTCTTTTGCCGTTAGGTCTTTAAGCTGTTTTTGACATTCAGAATCTGTCAGCTTCCCATCTTTATTTTGGGCATTAAATTCTTTTATTTTCGCATCTTGGTATTTTCGAGATGCCGTGCAAATCATTTTTCCGTTCTCTGTAGGTGTCAATGCCAAAAACTTTTTAGGACAAGGGCTTCCCGGTCTCCCACTTTTTAGGGCTGCTTCTTTTTCTAAATATTTACTGCTGTTCCTTATATTGTTAAAAGGTATGCCCAAAGGCGAGGCATCACTTAAAAACAAATCGTCTTCCTTGGCCGTTTTAATCTGTTCCAATGTTTTTTTATCTACATTGGTCACTTCAGGCACCAATAAGAATGGAGACCCCCAACCTACAGAATCGATTTTGTAATGGTCTACTAAAAATAGATGCTCCTCTGCCGTACCGACACCTCCTTGCGCGGTAATCTTTAAATCCAATGTTTTTTCGGGCACTACCCTATTGTTGTTTTTAAGGGCATTGTTCAATATTTCACTGATCGTGCTTATGAGTGTTTCTTTGTTCGTTTTGAACTCTTCAAGAATAGGCCCCATCAAGTAACCATCAGTGGCGAAGGCGTGCCCACCACAGTTTAAGCCAGATTCCATTCTGTATTCAGATACCCAAATACCCTTTTTCGCCAAAAATTTGCCCTGTATCAGTGCAGAGCGATAATCGCTTACTTTTAGTACGATCTTCTTTTTGATATTGCCTTCCTTATCCGGAAAGAAATCATCAAACTGTTCTATGTAACTAAACAATCTTGGGTTCATCCCCGCTGAAAAAACCATTGACGAATTCAGGTCACTTTTGGCAAAACCCCTTAAAGCTGCATGTGCATCATTATATTCTATAGATAATGCTTCATTTTTTCTATAGTTGACCTTATCTAACTTTGTCATGATATTAACATTAATATCGCCTAATGACAAATTATTCTTTAGCCACTTCCTGATTTCAGAAGTATCTGTAATTTTATCGGTAAATGCCTTGAATTCTTGTTTTAATGTGGAGGTTTCTGGCAATAGATTGAAATATTTTACGATTTCATCTGAGGATCTTATGAGGTCATCAAGCTTTTTTTCGGCCAGATCCTTTACCAAATTCAGGTATGAAGTAATTCGTCTTGCCCTAGAATCTTCGACTTTATCCGTGATTTCTTGAAATGGTAACTTAAATTTATCGCTGTACATTTTTCTTAGTTTCTCAAGAAGAATGTCATCGGTTATAAAAATAACGGAATCTATGCCGTATTGCGCAACTTTTAGCGGTGTATCTACGGTGAAAGCGATTCCCATAACAGGAATGTGAAATGAATGTATATGTTTCATATTCTATAGCGTATGCTAAAAATAGTTTAAGCTAGCAATGTAGGGGTATCAACAAATATAAAATATGACAAAAGTCAGTTTTTATAAATAACATCACTATCGTATCAAGAGACCGCTTACACCAATTTGATTATAAAATGGGTCACAGGAAATCGAAAAATTACAATTAGTATCGCTGCTTTTTAAAGCATCTTTTTTGATTAGTGTTACGCTCGTTTAAAAAGACCTACTAGGTTTTGAAAATCTAGTAGGTCTTTCACATATACTTATACTGCACTCTTATTATACCGATAATGAATGTAAGGTCTCTATATCAGAATCAAGACAATGGTTATAAAGAGCATGAGATAAACAGATAGAATTATTTTCCAAAATGAATTTGCTTTTTTCAGCTCCATAAATTGAAAGGCAACAAATACAAATTTTATGGCGGAGAGTATTAAAATAAAGAAAACACCCATAGCTAAATCAATATAATTTGAAACCAGAGCAGTTACTACAGTAAGTAATACAAGTGTTAACAGTGTATATGAAATTGTCTTTGTCATCAATTAAAATATTAGATACAATATAGGAAACAACAACAACCAGATTAAATCGCACATATGCCAAAATGCAGCACCTGCTTCAATATCTTCAAGAATAGTTTCTCCTTTTTTTAATCCGTTTTGTACAAATAGCAAAATCACCAAGCCTACCAATACGTGAATTACATGAAAGCCTGTCAATAACCAATAAAATGTAAAAAAAGAGTTTGAACCCAAGGTATGCCCCGCCTCTATTTTCAGATAATATTCCACTCCTTTTAATAATAAAAATAAAATACCACCAAGCATGGTCAACCTCAGATACCTTAAAGTCAACGAGTTTTTATTTTGCTTAAATCGGTGTACTGTTACTGCCATAAAAGCTCCGCTTGTCAATAAAAAAATAGTGTTTATGGCTCCAAAAGTAGAATTTAAATACAATCTCGATCGATGAAATAATTCTGGATCTTCTTTACTGTAAACTACGAGAGCTATAAGAGCGATTCCGAAAGTGATCAACTCTAAAATGATTAATATCCACATTAATATTCCTCCTGGTGGGTAATAGATATCTTTATAATTGACTGCTGCTTTATTCATTAAGAGATAATTTTATAAGGGTACTATTTTTAATCAAATAGCGCTCTGTTCTACTGGTATTCCATGATTTTTCTTGAAGCGTATTCAAACCTTTAATAGAAAATTTTATTGAAAGTGTATCTATATTTCTAATTAAAACGATATGTTCAAAAGTATTTTGAATAGCTGATTTTATAGGCAAACTAGGGCATTTGTTCAATTTATAAACCGCCAACATATCATTTGAAAACCATTGCAATAGGTCATTTAAGTGCTGTGAACTACATTCGTCCTCTACATTTAATCCTTTTAGCAATTGGCACTTTATTTTTGTTGAAGAATTATCACATTCATTTCCGTACGCATATAAATACCACGATAACAAAGCCTTTTCTGGTGCTTTTATTTGATTTAAATACGTGGTATTTATTTCATTGTTTTCTAGCACCACATTTGTAATCGCGGTTTTTTGTTTTGCACAAGAACATGATATCAATAGCAATAAAACAGATAGAAATTTCATGACTGATGTTTTATTCTTTCATACAATTTAACCAAAGACTGTAATAATTCTACAGGAGTAGTTAGTATTTGATAGTGGTTTTGCCCAAACATTTGCGGTAAATAATATTTGGCATTTGCCTCAATTGCCAAGGCATATGAATTTATTTGGCGTTCATTTAGTTCACGAAGAGCTTGCTTGACATCATTTATTCCATATTTTCCTTCATATTTATCGTAATCATTGGGTTTGCCATCAGAAATAAGAATCACCCATTTGTTTTTAGCATCCCTTTTATCCAACATGGCTCCCGAATGCCGCAAAGCGGTGCCTATTCGAGTATAGCCACTTGGTTCTACCGCGCCAACTTTAAACTTTGCCTTGTTCCAATCTTCATCGAACCCTTTTATGGTCAAATAGGTCGAATGGTTTCTGGTTTTGGAATAAAAGCAATTGATCGAAAAATCAATATTAAATTCATCTAAAATTTCCCCGAACAAAATCGAAACTTGTTTCTCTACATCAATTACTTTATTGCCGGCGGCATAACCGTCACTTGACAAACTAATGTCAAACAACAACAAAATAGATAGGTCTTTTTCTTTTTTTCTTTTTGATAGATAAATCTTCTCTGAAGGTGTGTGCTTAGAATGTACATCAACAAATAAATCAGTGATGGCATCTATATCAAACTCCTCTCCCTGGGTTTGCCTACGTTGTTGCTGAAATTTATTGTTTACCGTGGTCAACATCTTTCGCAAACCTACGAGAGTCGACTTATTTTTCAACAGGGTTCTTTTATAGTATGGTATATTTAATTTTAAAGGTGTTTTCGGATAGACCTTACAGAAATTTTCTTTGTAAGTCCGTTTTGAATAGTCCCATTCATCATAGGTAATATGATAGCCTGAACTATCATTTTCCGCACTTTCAGAAACTGTAGTGTTCTCGATAAAATCGGCTTGGTATACAGAATGCGCCGTGTCGTCTACACGAACGGTATATTTCATATTGATCTCGTCCAAAGCATTTGAATGATCCTCCAATTCATCATCTCCGTCCATATCTCTCCAATTTCCCCCAAACTCTTCGGCTGTTTCCACTTTTTCAAATTGATGCTGCAAAACAGCATCTTCCAATTGTTTTTTATCGATCTGAACCGAAACAATTTCCTCAACGGCGTTAGATTTAATAATTGTTTTTGACTGCTCATCATTTGCGGTCTTAACTTTGTCTGTAAAATTTTTCAATCTATTTTTCAAAGGTTCTTCTGGAGTATTTCGCATCCATTTTCCGTAAATAAAAGTATAATCCGTCAGTTGTTCTCCTTTGGATTTACCTTCATAAAATCGAACGAATTTTTGATGATACTGCTCGGTTATTGGAAATTGTTCAAACAAAGATTCCAAAACAGTTTGTGCCGTTTCTTGAGCTTTCTGTTGAGATTCAACCAGTTCATGCTCTTGCTCGTCCCTCCAGTTTAAATTCAAATTCTTTTGAACAGACAAGTACAATACCCGAAATAAATAGAAAGAGATATTCTCATCTACCGATAAAAATTTTGTAAATTTTAAGGGGAGAAAAAAATTGTTGTTCTTATACCCGCCTTCTCTTTCCGCATCAAAAATGTCGATGGGCTTACCGGTAATCGCCCTTGCAAAAATGGTCAGTCGAGGTTTTATATCCTTTAAGTTTACAGCATGCGGAATACTTTCTTGCCTTTCTTTCTTACGCCTTTTAAAATAATGGGCGAACTTGGTAAAGAGATATTCATCGGGCTCGAACTCAAACATGTTTTTTAGTATTGAGTAGTTGGTAATCAGCTGGTTTTTGTTCTATAAACCGATTACTATTTATATCATTAAATCACACAGGTCTTTTAGTGCTTCAACTACCTCGGTATCATCTGACAAAGGCTCTACTACGGCAACTCGTACCGATAACCGTTTAGGCAAACCGCTACGAATCAATTTTGAGGCATCTACCAACAAACGTGTTGATACTGTTTCGGTCAAGCCCAATTCGGTAAGGTTTCTGATTTTAACGGCAATATTCACCAATTTTTTTGCCGTAGCCGCATCTATTTCAGTCTCAGAAACCAAAATCTCTGTTTCGATCTTAGCTTCGGGGTAATCAAATGACATTGCTACAAATCGTTGTCTTGTTGATGGTTTCAATTCTTTAAACCCACGTTGATACCCAGGGTTGAAAGATGCGACCAGCATAAAATCTTCATGGGCTTTTACCGTTTCGCCCAATTTATCGATGAACAATTCGCGCCTGTGATCAGTGAGCGAGTGAATGGCCACAATTACATCAGGTCTTGCTTCGGCAATTTCATCTAAATAAATAATTGCCCCTTCTTTGACCGCCACGGTCAAAGGACCATCTAACCAAACGGTCTCTGCCCCTTTTATAATATAACGACCTATTAAATCGGTGGAAGAGGTTTCTTCATGACAGGAAATGGTAATCAATTTTTTACCTAATTTATGGGTCATATACTCTATAAACCTAGATTTTCCCGTACCTGTGGGCCCTTTTAATAAAAAGGGCAATTTACTTTTATAGGCATGTTCGAATACGTCAACTTCTTTGCCTATAGCGTGATAATAGGGTGCTTGAACCATTGGAGTAAGTTTCAAGTTTTTGGTAGTTCAAAGATAGTTAAATCAACCATTTTTAACATTAATATTATTCATAATACCGCTAGCTAAGAACTAATAAAAAAATTCTTGAAACCGATTATTACCAAGACAAGCCATAGGGGTATTCTTTTCAATTAAAACAATGTCATTCGACGGTATAAGAGAACAATTTTGGTTTGAACGTAAACATTGCCCATCCCCAACTATTATTTTCATCTTTATCACCACCTTTCAGTACCTCCATGCTATCAGTAGCGAACATTTTTGAATATCCGGCACTCAATACAATATTATCTGACAATTTATATCCTATTGTAAGGTCGATCTCAGTTCCTAAACCACTATCCATTTTATTGGTGCCATCATATACATCAGCTGCGGCAGAGAAGAAATGGGGTATTAATTTTGCCGAAAATTTATTTTTCTTATAGGCAATGGTAGCATTGATGTCAGTTAAGCCAACAGAACCGCCATGGTTTCCTACATAGAAATAGTCCATCCACCCATTAAATTTATGGTTGGTTCCAAACAAGGGGGCGAATGATTTAACATCGGTATCGGTATCGTTCATATCCTTACCGGATAAATATTCCATTCCAGCTCCTATAGAAATGTTATCACTTACTTTATAGCCAATATTTCCTGTAAAATAGGAAGTCCCAACAGTGGCATCAAGTTTTTTTCCGGCTTGAAAATAAGTAGCGGCATTTGCACTGAACTTACCTGATTTATAGGTCACTCTAGGGCCAATGGTCTGCATATAATCAATAGTTTGCCCTTCATTTGAAAGCCCCACATTTTCTAAATACTCGATTCCTGTATTTAACAATAAGAAACTAAGCCCGAATTTGTCGAACTCACCATGGTACCATGCATATTGAAATGCTTTATACCCCGCCGCATTACTATATAGTGCATCAATTCCACCTTGCCCATCTGCGTTTAGAGCCAAACCAACATCTAACTTGTTATTTGCATTGGGGGTGTATTTAAAGATAAAGGCATCGTGGCTTCTTGCTTGTTGTGCCCAACCTACGCTACCAAATATTCTATGGTCATCATAAACAATTTCTTGACGACCCAATTTTAAAGAAATTTTATCTGACAATAGGGCTTCTGCCCAAGCTTCATGCAGTGCAGTTGCATTATCATCACTTGATAATGTACCAACATCGCCCCAAACCCGTACGTTTTGAAGTGATACGCCCAATCTGATTTTTTCATGCTTAAAATTAAAGTTCAAGCGTGTACGCTGTGAAACGAAATTTGAACCATCGGCATCTGTAGGCAATAATGTTTTATACCCATGCTTATTTTCGTATCGCGGCCGAACCTCTGCCGACATGTCAAATTGTTGTGCTGTCAAATTAGTTACTACCAAGGTAACTAGAACTGTTACGTAGATTAACTTTTTCATCTGCCTATATTTATGGTTTATAATTGTTGTTGTTCCAATTGAATTGCTTTTGGAAATAAAATATTATTCTCTAGATGTATATGCTGGTGCAAGTCTTGTTCAAACTCGTCTAATTTTGCATATAATGCCTTAAAAGTATTGCATGCCCCTTCTGGCGGGGTATAGTTATCACTAAGCTCAGCAATAGTTTTAAAAACACCACCTACATTCTCATGCTCGCTTTCCATCATTTGTATAGGGTTATTCACAGTTCCGAAATGTGGTGGGGCCAGTGTGGTATTTTCTTTCTTAGCCCTCTCCAATTGTTTTATATATGGAAAAAGAATGAGCTCTTCTTTATTGGTGTGTGCTGTAAGTTCATTGGCAACTTTAGTAAATAAATCATTTATTTCTACAACCTCTGTATAGTGATGCCCATGTACTTTAGCAACTTTATTTGCATATTGTATTAGTAAAGGAATATTTTCTTCTATATAGATGTGATGAATGTTTACAATATGATCTATTAAGAAGGATAAATCCCAATTATCATAATCATATGCTTTAGAAACGACTGTATCAATTACTTTTAAATCCTTTTCTAACTGAGTATAATCAACATTGTTTTTTGCACAAGCTTTTTTAATAGAGATACCGCCTCCACAACAAAAATCTATTCCATGTTTCTTAAAAACATGTGCTGTTTTTATATTTTCTGTTACAACTTCTGCTACTGTTCTTTGTTTTGTGATTTTCATTTTCTCTGGACTTTTTATTATAAATTGAATGTCGTTCTCAAAAAGAACGACCTTCCCCACAATTGCTGATCTCTTGCGTGTGCTTGTCCTGCCTCGTTTAAGGTTTCGATATCTTCTACGTCAAATAAATTTTTTACCCCTACGGCCACTTTCAAATGATTATCGACAAATATTCTTGAAACTGTCGCATTGAGATTGTCATAACTTTTACGAGATATTCTGCTTAGATTATTTGTGTCTTGATTTACCAGAAAACCTTCTCTTTTTCCTGAGAATTTATAAAATACATCAAAGGTCATTTGTGCTTTCTCGAATGTATAACTTAGGTTCGTTGAAATTTCAGGGGTGAACAAAAACGCTTCGGTGTCATGATCTTCATTGAATTTATTATACCTACCCAATACTGAAAACCCAGTTTTCCACACTAACGATCCTGTAGGTTTGTACAGGATGTCTAAAGCCCCACCAACAGATTTAAATTTATCGATATTGATATACTGCCTTTCATTGTCCACAGATTCACTTAGTGCAATTAAATTGGAAATGTCATTATAGAAAAAAGAGGGCTCGATAGCGATGTAACCAGAATTATTTTCAAGTGCTTTGCGAAAGTTGTAACTCAGATTCAAACTGTGCGATTTCTCCACTTCTAAATTTTCATTTCCCTTTATAACAAAAGTGACAGGACCGGAACTTATATGAAAATCCAGGTATATTTCTTTTATAGACGGTGCCCTAAAGCCCCGCCCGTACGAAAAGCGTATTCTGTGTTCATCTCCCAGTTTGAACAAGCTATTAAATGCAGGTGAGAACAGCGATCCATAATTACTGTTCCAAGTATATCTAGCTGCGGGTTGAACTTCAAAATTTTCGGTTATTCCAAAATTGACACTTCCGTAGAGTGCGGCCGTAAATATTCTTTGTTTGCCCTCAAGAATTCGAATACCTTCTGTTGATTCATTAACTAAATCTGTTCCTACTGCATAGTTGAACACATCTGATCGATTGCTTTTACCCAATTGCACCTTTAATCCTGCATGATTGAATTTTACTTTATTATCCTCTTTTACATCTGTTTCCGACGGGGTGCTTTCAAAGGTGGCGGGGTCTACGATAAAGGTGTCATGATATCTTTGATAGTCTAAGTAGGAAACCGAAGCGTCTATGAATTTATTATTGAAAACATTACCTTTTAGATGTAACGTATTATCAATTCTTCTTGTGTGGTATTCTTTATCTTGTATGTTACCACGTCTATCTGGCTCTCCGATGGAAAATAATTTTTCTTTTGAAAAGCGATTATTATACACCAACCTTAGGTCTCCCATAGTTTTCGCGTACATAAAATTCGAAAAATATTGACTTCTCTCTTCCCAATTTAAGTTTCTAGGGGCATCATTGGTACTCAACCCGTCAAAATGATAATATCCGACATTGATCCTTAATAGATTTTTTCCGAAGCTGTACCCTAGATCTCCATTGTAGTTTACTGCATCAATATCTTCATAGTATGCAGAAATGACGCCCTCAATCGTTTTTTTTTGGGTTTTCTTGGTTATCAAGTTTATGATTCCTCCTGAAGCGTCTGTCCCATAAAAAACAGATACAGGACCTTCTATAATCTCTACTCTCTCTATGTTTGAGAGATTGATCTGATTTAAGTCAATAATGCCATTTAAGCGTCCTACCAATGGAATTCCGTCAATAAGAATTTTTACGTTTTCTTTTGATATTCCCTGTATTTCTATGCTTGTCCCAAAAACCGAGTTCTGCGATAAGTTTATGAGCCCCTCTTGTTGCAAGAGTTCTCTCAAATTATTGGCCGCTTTATTCTGTATTGCTTTTGAAGATATTGTGTTTACTTTATATACCGCATTCTTTTCAGGCAATGGCATATATTGAGCTGTTACCACAACCTCGTTCAAACGCTCGGTTTTCGTAGAATCCAACTCTTGCTTTTGGGCGAACAATTGACTGAAACAAAGCAACAGCAACCCTAAGGACAATAATAAATCCTTCATAATCAGCGGTTTTTTAAACTATTCGGCAGTCAGTTGATAATGACTGCCAAATGGTGTTACTTAAATTTCAATAAACATCGTGGGTCGTATTGTAAACGTTGAATTTGCCAGTGGGGTTTTCAACCCAATCTCCTTGAATGACCTTTTTGACTTTCAATGTTTTATCATTGTAAATAACAATAGCACTTTTTTTACCCATAAAGTAAGAGACCCAAACCTCGTCACCAGCTTTGTTATATTCGAAATGTACCGCTCTACCATTAACCCCTTCTGGCGCTTTGAGTGTTTTCTTTAGGTCTAGCGTATTGGTGTCAAAAACATCTACAGAAGAATTTAATTCGGCATTGGGATTCAATGTTCTATCTACCCATAAATGTTTGGATTTTGGATGGGATTTTACAAATAGCGCTCCACCTCCATTACCCGATGCTTTTACTTCTTTAACAACGGTCCATTGACCTTCACCTGGGTTGGTTTTTATAAAAGATAGTTTGTTCTCTCCTAAATGGGAAGTTACCCAAAGATCCCCTAAACTATTCTTAATATTCGTTCCACGACCAGGGTGCGGTTTAATACCGGTCTCGATGATTTTAACCAATTTTTTATTTGGCACATCGATTACAACTATTTTATTACTCGCATTTGCCGCAACCAAGAAATAGTGACCTGTCTTATCAAATCCGCCATCATGTAAAAATCTTGCCGTTGGAATTTGGGTCATGCCGGGTTTTATGGGATCTGTATAATCAACGATCCAAACCATACCGGTTTCTTTTACGTTACAGATCCAAACTGGATCGGTATGTGATGCTACGATCGATGCAACACGTGCTTCTTCTATAAACTCTTTATCGCCATCGCAAGCATTGCCTTTTGTTTCTGTAACACTTAAAGGTTCTAGGGTTTGGGCATCTAAAATGGCTATATGGCTTGGGCTATAACCACCAAATACCAAGTATTTATCTTCATACCCCTTGTACTTGGATACCTCAACAGAACGAGCATCAAAACCACCTCTTACCTCAGCAACAATAGATGGTATCTTCGAATACGTATCTATCATTGTAATTCTACCATCCCTCCCCACAGAATAAATATACCTGCCTGAAGCCGATGTTCTTAAAATATGTACTGCGAACCCTGTTTTTAATACCACTAGCTGTTCTTTGGTATCACCATCGATTATCGCGACTTTACCGGCATCTCTCATAATAACGCCAAAATAATTATCGATATTCCTATTATGCTCGGGCTTTGCTGGCCTGTCAGCTACAGGAATAATCAAATTCCAACTTTCTGTGATTTCATTTATTCCGTACGGAGGAATGACAGGAGGGTCAACTTGTAAAAAACGCGTCATTAACTCAATCTCTTCTTCTGTCATTATACCCTTCCATTCTGGCATTCCACCAGCGGTACCGTTTTCGATAAACGTTCTTATACCATCAACGCCCAAATCTTTGGTCGATATAGCTTTACCATCACCATCAGGCAACAAAGAAGGTCCGGTCGCACCTTTACGTGATGAGCCGTGACAGCCTGCACATTTATCAAAATATATTTCACTTCCTCTTTCTATTTCCACTTTCGAGATTTGTATTCCCGCAGTTTCCGCATCCCCTCCTTTTTTAGAATAATCTACTTCTTTCTTTTTATCGGTTTTGCAACTAAATGCCAAAGCGACAAAAAACAGTACTGCTAATTTCAATTTTTTCATTTTATTATAATTTACATTATTTCATTTGATGTTGTTTCCAAAGCTTCATCGGTAGGCCTACCGTGTTTATAAAAGTCGATCATATAAAGAATTATCCCTACGAAGAACAATGTTGCACAGATGATCAATACTATAAAATGGACTTCGATCTCTTTTTGCACTAACATAAAATCCATTTTCATTTTACGCTCTAAATATACTTGTGCGACCCCAGCGACCCCAAAAGCAATGGTCATGCCGACCATTCCTATGTTAGACAACCAGAAGGCCATTCTACCTCTTGCACTATCGTATAGTTTTCTTCCTGTCATATTTGGCAAACTGTAGCTTATAATTGCCAATACAATCATTGCATAAGCTCCCCAGAATGCCAAGTGGCCGTGCATTGCTGTAACCAAGGTTCCGTGCGTGTATAAATTCGTTTGCGGTAATGTATGTGCAAATCCTAATAAACCTGCACCTACAAATGATACAATTGCAGCACCTAACGTCCAATACAAGGCTAATTTATTTGGATGTTTTTTCTCTCCCTTTCTATACATATTCACTGCAAATAATGCCATTGCCAAGAAAGCCAAAGGTTCTAATGCCGAGAAAATTCCACCAACAATCAACCAAATTTTATTTACACCTATATAGTAGTAGTGGTGTCCAGTACCCAATACTCCCGAAAGAAACGTTAAGCCGACGATTACATACAGCCATTTTTCAATCACTTCTCTATCTACACCTGTCAATTTAATCAACAAGAAAGATAATATACCTCCCATAATCAATTCCCAAACACCCTCTACCCATAGGTGAACTACCCACCAGCGAAAGAAAGAATCTGTTACTTGGCTATCAAATGGCAACATGCCCGGTAAATAGAGCAGGGCCGCAAACAAGAGCCCCATTGAAAGTACCAATGCGGTAGTGGTTCTTCGTTTTCCTTTAAATAAGGTGATTAAAATAATTCCTAAAAACAGCAGAACATTAACTACGACCAAATAGTCAAGCCCTCTGGGTATTTCGAGGAATTTTCGACCTTCCCAAATATTAAAGTGAAAGCCTATAATTGCAGCAACACCCACCAATGCCAAACTAATTAATTGTACATACGCCAGTTTTACACTTACCAATTCGCGTTGTGCCTCTTCTGGAATAATATAATATGCCGCTCCCATAAAACCTGAAAGCAACCAGACTACCAGAAGATTAAGGTGAACCGCTTTTGCCGTATTAAATGGGATGATTTCATGCAATCCGTCATAGCCCGCATGGGCAAAGCCCATAATAAAACCATATATAAGTTGTAACCCGAACAACAACATTGAAAGGGCAAAAAACCAATAGGCTACTTTTTGTGATTTGTATTTCATAATGAGTTTGTTTAGGTTAGTTTAACTTGTCTTTTGCCAATGGTGACACAACTCTGTCAAATCCATTTAAATCAATTTCAGAAATCCAATTAAAAAATGCCACAACATCTTCTGCTTCTTGCTCTGTCATTTCGTAGGCGACCATTTTTCTTCCATTGGGTTGCCAAGGTACCGGTGACATTAAAATGCTTTTAATAACTTCTTCGCCATCACCGTCATACCTTATATTTAGCCTGTCGACTACTTTTGTTAATTCAGGGGCATAATAGCCCCCTTCGCCTAAAATTGTGTGGCATCCCATACAATTATTGGCTTCCCAAATCTTTTTCCCCCTTACTGCCGATTCGGTCAGGTTTTCATGGTTTGTTTGGTCATTTTCTTCTGAGAAAGAATAGATGGTAAGCATAATAAAGATTAGAAATGTTACTAATGTTCCCCCTAGAAAAAATGCCCTTGCTTGTTTTTTTGACAACATAATTAATTGGTTTATTGTGGTTAATGATAAAAAGACCTTTTTATCTTTAACAACAAAAATACATTGACAAAATAATCAGAAACATGATTTATATCATATTGTTAAGGGCATGGGCATAGCCCTTGTATAAGTAGCTTGGAAAGATTAGTTTTGAACAATTAGAACAAGTGATAACCCCAACATTTATTGACGTTTACAAAGGTCACTACAAATACTGTTCTACTATTTAGATACATTCTTAATTACCTACGAATTGTGATTCATGCAGCAAAATCTATCATACATTTGTTTTGACTAGAATGTAAAATCCGAATGCAATGATTGCAAAAGACCCCTATGTACCTTGTACGTACATAGGGGTCTTTTATTTTACTATTTTGGCTAGTTGTTTACAACGTCCTGAAATATTCCAATACAGATCTAGCCTCCTCTTCTGTCAACCCTTGATTCGCCATAGGGGCACCGTTAAACTCAACCAACAACGCTTTGGCCAACGAATCCTCTGACACCATACCTTCAGGGTTCAAAATCATGTTCATCACCCATTCAGGAGTACGTCTTTCAAGAATACCATTTGGTGGTGGGCCAATGAATTTTTTGCCGATTCTATGACAGGCCGTACACATTTTTTTATAGATATCCTTACCTGTAGCTGCCATAGCCTCATCAACGTCGGCATCCAATGTCAACGATGTAACGGGGCCAACACCTTTATTTGTCAAATCAATCTGTTCAGATGCTTTGACATTGCTATCAACTTCAGGAGCTGATTTTGATTCTGTAGATTCGGTTTTTTGCCTATCTATGCTAAAACCTTCTTTCTTTTTCTCTTCTTTTCCACCACAGCTCAATATAAGCATGGAAAAAAGCAACGCAAAACTCTTTAATATTATTCTCATTTTTATCTTTGTTTGTTAATGCGCAAATTTACGCACATATCACTAGAGAAAACATGACTTTTGTCATTTTTTTTCATTGACGTAAATTTAACGCAAAACAGTATACCGACAACCAGTAACCAACTCATTTCACACGAACTCTTTATAACATCAATCTAAAACAGTACTTAAAAGAACACCTTTATACAACAAATGGTCTGTAGATCAAGCAATCTAGACCATTTTTCAATGAAGGCTGATACTACAAAAGAATCTTTAATTGTTATTCTAAATCACACTTTGTCAAAAGTCATTAAAAAGCGTACTTTCATAGGGTTAATTTATATTTAAAAAATCAAACCATGAAAAACTCTAGAAGGTCATTTCTCAAAAAAGCGACTATTGGCTCTGCTGCCATAAGTACGGCTCCTTTGGTTCTTGCATCCCCTTACGAGCAAAAATTACTGTTAAATAGAGCATATGAGCCACAAACCTATTCGGCCAATGACCAAATAAACTTAGCTCTGATAGGTTCTGGAATAATAGGTATACACGACACCTCTACCGCCCTAAAAGTAGCAGGCGTGAAATTGGTAGCCGTATGCGACCTCTACAACGGTCGTTTAGACCGGGCCAAAGAACTTTGGGGAGACCAACTTTTTACAACCCGCGACTACCGCGAGATTTTAAGCAGAAAAGATATTGATGCCGTGATTGTGGCTACACCAGACCATTGGCACAAAAAAATCAGCATCGATGCCTTAAAGGCAGGTAAGGCCGTGTATTGTGAAAAACCTATGGTACAGAATTTCGCCGAAGGCCATGATATTATAAAGACCCAAAAACAAACGGGTAAAATATGCCAGATAGGAAGTCAGGGTATGTCTTCGCTCGGCAATGAAAAAGCAAAACAACTGTACGAAGACGGTGCTATTGGTGAAATTGTCATGCTAGACATGTACAACGACCGTTACTCTGCAGATGGGGCTTGGCAATACGCGATTCCGCCAGATGCAAATCCTGACACGATTGATTTCGATACATTTTTAGGAAACGCCCCAAAAGTGCCCTATGAACTGAACCGGTTCTTTAGATGGCGCAATTATAAAGATTATGGAACTGGAGTAGCAGGCGACTTGTTCGTTCACGCTTTTTCTACACTTAATTACATATTAAGTTCATATGGCCCGAACAGAGCCTTGGCTACAGGAGGATTGCGCTATTGGAACGACGGTCGAGATGTACCCGATGTGACCATTACCTTATATGATTACCCAAAAACAGATACCCATGCCGCATTTAACGCAGCTTTTCGGGTCAATTTTATTGCCGGTTCTGGGGGTGGAGGCGGATTTCGTTTGATAGGCACCGAAGGAGCAATGGAAGTTGGGCAAAACTCAGTAAAACTCACACGATCTAAATTGGGCAGGACTCCCAGTGATTACTCAATAATTGCCTTTACCGAGGCAACGCAGAAAAAAATAATGGAGGGTTATGCGGCAAAAAACCAAGAGAGCAGGGCATCTAAACTAGAAACGGGCACAACTACTTGGGAAGCCCCAAAAGACTATAAAGGTGGTCGCTACGATCATTTCTATAATTTCTTTCAAGGTATACGGGGAAAAGGAAATATCGTTCAAGATCCGACCTTTGGCCTACGTGCGGCCGGTGCCGCACTTTTGGCGAACGAAAGCTATTTCAAAAAACAGCCTGTTGACTGGGATCCAAAGGCAATGAAATTGATTTAACAAAACCTCTGTACTATGAAAAATGTATTCTTGTTCTTTTGCCTGATATTGACCATTCCTGTACTTTTTTCACAAGAGCGACAAATAAATGTTATCGTATTCGGAGCACACCCTGATGATTGCGACATTGATACGGGCGGTACCGCCCTGCTGTTCTCAAAGATGGGACACAATGTGAAATTCGTTTCGCTTACAAATGGAGACGCAGGCCATTATGCCATGGGCGGAGGTGAACTTGCAAAAATCAGAATTGCGGAAGCCAAAGAAGCAGGAAAAAGATTTGGGGTCGAATATATCGTTTTAGACAACCATGACGGTGAATTGATGCCCACACTTGAAAATCGTTTAAAAATCATTCGAGAAATCAGAAAGTGGAATGCCGACGTAGTAATTGCACCGAGACCGAACGATTACCACCCCGATCACAGGTATACTGGTATTTTGGTTCAAGATGCTGCCTATATGGTAATCGTACCCAATGTGGCACCAGAAATTCCCCCGCTTCGAAAGAACCCTGTTTTTCTATATTCAGAAGATAATTTTCAAAAACCGAGTCCGTTCGAACCAGATATTGCAGTAATCATCGACGATGTTTTTGAACAGAAAATTTATGCAATGTCGGCTCACGAATCACAATTCTTCGATTGGCTGCCTTGGACTTCGGGAAATTTGGGCAATGTGCCAAAAGACGAGAAGAGCCGACTTGAAATGTTGGCAAACAAGCGTTCTTTCACGCCAGACAAAACTACAAGTGAATGTTTGAAAAAATGGTATGGCGATAAAGCATCCGACGCCGAACATGCCGAAGGCTTTGAGATTTGCGAATACGGGAAACAACCTACAGAGAACGAAATAAAAGAACTGTTCCCCATGCTTAAAAAATAAGATCATTTCTGAACGCAAAGAACCTATTCACTTGGTTTCTAATATATCCCCCTACTATTTCCTATTCAAACTCACTTTCCTTTACGAAGGAGAACAACAGACTAAATCTTAAAGGTCACTACGGGAATTTTGGAATGGTTTGTGATATCTTCACCAATACTGCCCATAAAGAAATGCGCTAAGCCTTTACGTCCGTGGGTGGGAATAGCTATTATATCTGCTCCTATAGTTTCACTGAAGTTCAAAATACCTTTTTCTACACTATAGTCATTATAAATCTCGACTTCTTGACTAGAATTGGCATTAGTTAGAAATTGATTTATTCTATGGTACGCATCCTTAGTGCTCTGAAAATCATCTCCAGGAACATTAACATAGACGAGATCTAACTCCGCAGACAACATAGTTGCGAAATCCTTTGCTTTTTTGAATGCTGGAAGGTTTTCCTCTTTAAAATCAGAAGCAAAAACAAAACGGTCGATCTTGAAATTCTCATGTTCGTTTTTGATGACCAAAACCGGAATATCAGCATTTCTGACCACTTTTTCGGCATTGGAACCTACGAATATTTCTTTCAGGCCATCAGAACCATGCGAACCCATGACAATCAAATCAGCACCATTTTTCTTAGCGACCTCATTGACCTCGT